>SICM01000264.1 GCA_009694805.1 Candidatus Latescibacterota bacterium | reverse complement strand
GAGCATTTCTTAGGAGAACTCACCCATTGGCCCGCCTAAAGTGGCCTCTGCGCCCCTAATTGCTGAAAAATCGAGCAGTCACCTCTTTTTGACCCTAATTTAACGTATTCTGCTACAGCGAATTACGCTTAACTTTACGAGGATGGATCTGAAACATACGGTTCCCACTCATGGTCAAGGGCCCTCTCTTTCGTATCTCGTATCTCGTATCTCGTATCTCGTACAGAAAGCAGAATTAAACCAAGCGCCTCGTACAGGCCCAAAGCAAGCGCGCCGCCAGAAACCCTCACCCCCTGGGTCCAGCAGAAGCAACCCACCTGCCGGGGGCACAAATTTTGGTGCGATCACAGGACGTTGAGGTTGCGGCGCGCCCAGCCCCTCGCGGCGCTTGAGCGAGCGTGCTTCTTTTGCCCACTTTTCTTGCACGAGCAAGAAAAGTGGGAATCTGGGAAGAGAGGATAGGCGGGATATTTTGAGAGGGACATTACTGCGCGATCTGAAGGAAGAACTTCCCGAAATAGACCTCCACGACCTGGCCCTTCGTCAAGTAGGCATTGATGCGGACCTTGATCTCCTCCCGGAGGGCACGCTTATCGTCGGGCTGGTCCATCATCTCAGGGGGATGGCTGCTGAGGACGGAAAGGATGTCGTCCTGAATCTTGGCCTTCACCTCCGGCGTCTGGATCTCTTCCTTGACCTTCGCGGGCGCAACCCCGAGAACCACCTTGCAGAAGACCGTGGCGTCCCCCCTCGTGCCCGCCGGGTTGGCGTGCATGTCCTCCAGTTCGACCACGTCTTCCGGTTCGTCATATTTGGGAAGAAGGTCGGGAGGGTCCTTGAACCCCGCCTCCTCAGACAGCGCCTCGACCACGCCCTGCCCGATGGTGGCGGACGCCTTCTGCTTCCTGAACATGTATTTTTCGATCAGGAAGTAAGCCCCGCCGGCCTGGATGAGCAGCACCAGGAAGATCACCGGCAGGTATCCGAGCAGACCCCGGGACTTGGGCGGCGGGGTCGGCTGCTCGGCAGGAGCAGGCTCGTCGGCCACAGATCATCTCCCTTTCAGGACCGTATCGGCCCCCTTGCGCGGAGATGAATTCCGCTCCGCCTAACGCTCCCAGCGGTCGCGTTCCCATCCCTGCGCTACCCGGGACGCGCCCGGCTGCGCCGGGCTGAAGCTGAAAAAGTCCGATTCATCGGACGCATATCAGGTAGCGCGGGAACTTCATTCCCGCGCTGCGACTGAAAATATACAGAAACGACAGGGGGGTGAAAAGGGAAATGTATGTCGAAAAGGCTCACCCCCCGCCCCCGGCGACCCACCCGCTCGACCAGGCCCACTGAAAATTGAACCCCCCCAGGTCTCCGTGGACATCCAGCATCTCGCCCGCGAAGAAGAGGCCGGGGACGAGCTTCGATTCGAGCGTCCTGGGGTCCACGTCGTCCGTGACGATCCCCCCCACCATCACCTCGGCCTCGGCGAAGGGCCGAATGTCCAGAATCCGCACCTCCCACGCCGTCAGGCCCTCGGCGATCCGCCGCCGCGTCTTCGCGGAGACATCCCCGGCCCGCTGGTCCGGGGAGACGCCGAGGAGCGGCAGGAGGACCGGCGGGACCTTGTCCGGCAGGACCCCCGTGAAACTGAAGCCCACGGACCGGTGCGGGTGCCGCTGCCACCGCTCCCGGAGAAAGTCGTCCAGGGCATTGGCGTGGAGGCCGGGGAAGAAGTTGATCCGCACGGCCACGAGACGCTCCCGGATCAGCGGGGCCACGGCCTCGCTCAGGTTCAGGACCACCGGGCCGGACAGGCCGTAGAACCGGAACAGGAGTTCCCAGACGTCCGACTTGACCGCGCGACCGTCCACCAGGGCCTCCGCCGCCACCGTCACGCGCACCCCCTGGAGCTTGTGGAGGGCGCTCCGCTCCGTCTCCAGCGGCGCCAGGCCGGGAAAGGTCGGCGTGCATCGGTGCCCGAACCGGCAGGCCATCCGGATGCCGTCGTCGCTGCCCCCCAGCGAGGGCGCGGTGGTCCCGCCCGTGGTCAGGACGACCCGGTCCGCCTCGAAGGCCCGCCCGTCCGCCGCCCGCACGCGAAACCCGCCGTCCCTCCGGAGGTCTGCGACATCCGCCCCCGTCACGATGCGGACGCCCGCGTGCAGCGCCCGGTCCTCCAGGAGGTCCACCACGCTGGCCGCCTGGTTGGAGGCCGGGAAGACCCGCCCCCGGTTCTCTACGCGGGTCTCGATGCCCAGGTCGTGGAAGAACCTCAGCGTCTCCTCCACCGGAAACGCGCTCAGGGCGTGGCGGGCGAAGTTCGGGTTGCCGCCGTGGAAATGGACGAGGTCCGGGTCCAGATTCATCACATTACAGCGCCCGTTGCCGCTGATCAGGACCTTCCGGCCCAGCCGCTCGTTCTTCTCCAGCAGGGTCACCCGGTCCCCCCGGTCCGCCGCTGCGATGGCGGCCATCAGGCCCGCGGCCCCCCCGCCGATGATGAGGGTGTGACAGGACATAGCAGAAATAAGCACGTAAGTGTATAGAGTAGGCCCTCTCCCCGTCAGGCTACGCCTGCCACCCCTCTCCCACACGTGGGAGAGGGGCCGGGGGTGAGGGCCGTTTCACCACGAATAGATCTGATGCCCCTGTCCGGGGAACCAGACCCAGTCCACGACGAAGGAGACCGCCACGCCCACCGCGTGACCCGTGATCAGGCCGATGAAGAACGGGCGTGACCTCCGGTGGAGACCCACGCCGCCCACGCGCAGGAGGGCCGCCTTGCACGCCCACGCGATGAAGATGGAGAACACGGAGAACCGGGTCAGGTAGTTGCTGGAGATCGCAAACCCGATGGGGTGGAGCGGCCACCACGTCAGGCGGTAGTGGAACAGCGTGAGCAGCCCCATGGCCGCCGCGCCGATGCCCAGGAACCGGAGCCGCTCCCAGCTCGTGGAGAACGGCCCCCGCATCTTGCCCACCGTGTCCCGGTAGACCGACTGGCTGAGGCTCGAAAAAGGCGTGTCGTTGAAGTTGTAGGCCCCCACCGTGTAGCCCAGGGAGATCGTCAGGGCGACGGAGATGGCCACACCCGCCGCCAGCCCCCCGAAGATCGCGAGCAGGACCTTCCGCCGGTCCGCCCGGATCTGATCCAGGAGGCGGACCGCGTGGACGAGGGCGGTCATGAACAGCCCCCGACCATTGGCGATGATGGCGTAGGAGAAGGCCAGGGCCGTCAGGCTCGCGGGCGAGAGTGAGACTGTCCCGATCAGATAGGACGCGAACGACTGCGCGCTGAGCGGCGTCCGGACGTAGATCAGGCCCGACTCGGCCACGATGCGGGCGATGCCCAGGTAGATCAGGAAGGTCGCGGTCAGGAACAGGAGGGCCAGCCGGACCTCCATCCCGGCCGCATGCAGCCAGGCCGTCAGAAAGACGAGGCCGAACAGGAGGCCGAAGATCGCGGCCCGGTAGGACATGGCCTCGTCCCGGTCGTCGGCGTCGGACGAGAGCCCCAGGGCCTTCCGCCACGCCTCCCGGAGGTGCCGACGGCCCACATAGAGCCCCCCCAGGACCAGGACCAGGAAGGCCCCGCAGTTCTGCCAGCTCGATGCCGCGTTATAGCTGGACCACTGGTCCTCGAGCGACCCGATGCTGTACCCGAACCGGGCCAGCAGCCCCGCCTCTGCGACGAACAGGAGGAAGAAGACCCAGATGCTGAACAGGACCTGCGGGTGGGCGAAATAGGCGAACCCCATCGTGAAGAAGTTGACCCGCGTGTGGACGCTCGGAAAGTCGCGGGCGAAGGTGAACCAGTTCCCCAGGATGGGGATGGCCGGGAGGAGGGGCTGGAAATAGGTGAGGATGTTCCAGGAGACGATGCCGAAGGGCACGGCGAAGCCGGCCCAGAACAGCCCCCCCCGCGCGAACGGAGGCAGGAGGCCCCGATGGTCCTCCGCCCCGGAGACCAGGTCCACGGTCACGGCCACGAGCGGATAGGTCAGGCGCTCGTGCTGCGCCCACTGCCGGCGCAGGAGCACGGCCAGGCTCGTGGAGACCAGGACAATGCCCCCGATGAACAGGGCCCACCAGCAGAGCGGAACCACCCAGACCCCCCAGGGGACCGATGTCCCCGGCGGCAGCCCGTTGAAGAAGGCCTGCATGGCCCCGTCCCGGTCCGTCGGAGCGATCCAGGCGGGGATGTGGTCGTGAAAATAGGTCCCCCACTGGTTCTCCGGCGTGGCGAAATAGTAGGGCGTGGCGATGATGCCCAGGAGAAAACCGGTCAGCCCGGATGCCGGGATGCACGCCCCCACCAGGCCCATCGCGGCCACGGTCAGGAGTTCCGAAGACGTGAACCGGACGCGCCCCAGCGCCCTTCCCCCCACGATGACGAGGAGGAACAGGACGAAGAAGGCCAGGGGGAAGTGGCTCAGGTTCATCCGGGAGGCGTGGACGATGTACTCCGACCAGGCCACCCAGACGTTCACGAGCGCGATCACCCCCAGCCCGACCCCCACGGCGCGGAGCGTCGGCCCCCGGCGTCCCGCCAGGTCGCCGGGCAGAGGGGAAGGTGCCATACTCTGGCTTTCAACGACAGGCTTCAACGGCAACGCAGGGTTTTCCTCCTTGGGTTCGGGGTAGGGTAAATATAGGTCACATGGACCTCGATGTCAAAAACCTGTCACGGCGTCCAGGCCGGGAAGTCCGACAGGTTATCATTTCAGATTATATGAAAAAAGGCTTGACGCGCTGGGGAGACAGTTGTAATTTGGCAGCCGTTGATAGCCGTTGATATAGAACAAACCCAAAGGGAACAGGAACGACCGGCGCTGAAACGCTGGACCGGTCGTTCTTCGGGGGGCAAGCCTGCGTCGGGGAGGGCACTGCCTATGAGTCTATTTGATGAAACCCAGATGCGTCCTGGTGGCAGGACCGCGTTCTGGGTTTTTTTGTTCCTGATGGTGTCCACGAAACGTAAACGATGGAGGTGGCTTCCATGGCGATCAGTGCCTTTGACGCAGTCAGTCGTATCGCTCCCCACGCGCGCGAAAATTACCGTGAGGCGGCCCGCCAGGGCGGCCCCCTGTTCGAGCAGCACGGGATTACGACCCCGCTGCGCATGGCGCATTCCCTGGCTCAATCCCTGCACGAGACAGGAGGGTTCACGATCCTGCGAGAGAACATGAACTACTCGGCATCGCGACTGATCGAGATATTCGGGGTCAACCGTCATTCCGCCGCAGTGACGGCTTCCGAGGCAGTCAAGCTTGGGGGCTTTCCGGAAGCCATTGCCGAGCGGGTCTACGGCCTCGGCAACCCACACAAGGCGCGCGAACTCGGCAACACGCAGCCGGGCGACGGATTTCGCTACCGTGGAAACGGGGTCCTGCAAACGACGGGCCGGGGCAATCACCGTCGCATGGGAGCAGCCTGTGGGGTCGATTTAGAAGGCAACCCGGACCTGGCCGTTGCTCCTGAACACGCTTTAAAGCCAGCCCTGAACGAGTGGACGGCAAACGCCCTGAACACCTTTGCGGACAAGAACGATATCCGCACGATTACGCTCCGTATCAACGGCGGCCTCACAGGTTTCAAAGAGCGTGAAGCCTGGTTTAACACGGTATGGCCTTTACTGAAGTCCGACAACCAGCCTGCGGAGGCCTGGGAATCGAGCGCCGCGGACGACAACGTGAAGTGGCTCCAGAAAGCCCTCAACGACCTGGGCGCAAATCCCAAGCTTGTCGTTGACGGTCGTTATGGCCCCACCACGCGACGGGCCGTGGAAGCGTTCCAGGCCGCCGCGAGACTGGGCGTTGATGGTATCGCCGGCCCCGTCACTGAGGCTGCGATCAAGTTGAGGCTCAGTACAACCAGGTAAGGAAGCGCCAAAAATATCGGAGGTGACAAGTGGCAACGGATGCCATCAGAAAGGAAACCATCCTTTTCGAGAACAGAAACGAAGCGGTAGCCGTTTTCCCCTCTGCTACCCAGTATTGTCCGGTTAGAAAATTGCTGTGATGAGGATTTGTCTTTGCCAAGGTCCCCATCGTTTCACGGCTAAGAAGAGTGTGACGGTCCGCCCCCCCAGCAGGCCCATCATAGTGGAGTCCAACGCCCGCTCTTTTCGAATGTCC
>SICM01000263.1 GCA_009694805.1 Candidatus Latescibacterota bacterium | reverse complement strand
TATAAATAGCAGTTTTGGATTATCGCAGGAACCGCCTCTTAGAGAGCCGTATTCGTTGGTGAAGCTGACGCCTATATTTCAGGCCCGAAAGCTTTCTGCCGAGGTTTTCGGGGGGCATAAGTTGGGAATGGTAAGTGAACAGTGTCACGGACTTCGCCGGGTTCGATGACGGCAGGCGCGACGTGCCCACCCTGATCCGGACAAAGGCCGGAGACCAGTCCGTGCGCCCGAGGGGGCGTTTCTCCACCATCGGGTTCACGGAGGAGGAGATGCAGGCGTTCGGGCGCTCGTTCGAGAATGTCTGGTCCCCGCGCACCCGGCATGCCCCGGTGGACCAGGACTACAGCCTCACGCTGGGCAACGCCCTCAACCGGGGGCATCGGGAGTTCGGCTACATCTTCTCCCTCAACTACAGCAATGACTTTGAGACCAGGAGGGAGGAGCGAAACACCTTCCGGATCGGTGAGGGGCCGGACGGGAATCCCGCCTTTTCCCCCTTCACCGCCTACGACGTGAGGACGTCCACCAACAGCATCCTCTGGGGCGCGATCTTCAACAGCAGCTTCCGGCCCTCCCCGATGCACAAGCTCAGCCCCAAGACGATCTACAACCGAAACGCGGAGGACGAAGGCCGGACCTACGAGGGGTTCAACTCGGACCGGAACACGGACTTCCGGAACTCCCGCATCCGGTACATCGAGCGGGGGCTGTTCTCCGGGCAGTTCATCGGCGAGCACCACCTGCGCGGGCTGGGGAACTCCGAGCTGACCTGGCGGGGGACGCTCTCCCGCGCCACGCGCAACGAGCCGGACAACCGGGAAGTGGTCTACGAGCGACGGAACGACCGGTGGGCCTTCCGGGACATCACGCAGAGCGGCAGCCGGTTCTTCTTCGACCTGAAGGACGACGAGGTGGGCGGGGCGCTCGACTGGTCGGTCCCGTTCAAGATCCCGGCCGGCCGGTCAGCCAAGCTCAAGATCGGGGGCCTCTGGCGGGACAAGGACCGCAGCTTCGACTCGCGCAAATTCCGTTTCATCCCCGCCGGTTTGATCGACCGGTACGTGGACCTGAGTCGGCCGCCGGAGGAGCTGTTCAGCCCGGAGAACATCGCCCCGGACTGGTTCACGATCACGGAGTCCACCCGCGCCACGGACAACTACCTGGCCTCCCAGAAGCTATGGGCGGCCTACGCGATGGTGGATGCGCCCCTGACCCGGAACCTGCGCCTGATCGGGGGCGCCCGGTTTGAAGACTCCGACCAGACCGTCACCACCTTCGATCCCTTCTCCGTCAATGCCACGCCCATCGTCGCCAGACTGAAGGCGAAGGATGTCCTGCCGGGGGTCAACCTGGTCTACCGTCTGTCCGACCAGTCCAACCTCCGGTGGGCCTATTCCCGCACCCTGACCCGGCCCGACCTGCGGGAGATGGCCCCGTTCGAGTACCAGGACTTCGTGGGGGGGCGCACCGAGGTGGGTAACCCCAACCTCAAGCATACGCGGATCGACAACCTGGACGGCCGGTGGGAGGTCTTCCCCCGTCCAGGGGAGCTGATCGCAATCAGCGCCTTTTACAAGAGGTTCCATCGCCCCATCGAGCAGACCGTCCAGCCCACCGCGGAGGTCCGCATCACCTACGAGAACGCGAAGTCCGCCCGGAACTTCGGGATTGAAATGGAGTTCAGGAAGGCCCTGGACTTCCTCTCACCGGGGCTCAAACTCTGGTCGGTCAACGCGAACCTCACGATCGTCCGCTCGCAGGTGGAGCTGGATGAGCGGGGCGTCGGCGTCCAGACCTCCCAGAAGCGCCCCCTGCAGGGCCAGTCCCCCTACCTTGTCAACGCCATGGTCGCCTACGACGACCCGGGCCGGGGGGCGTCGGTTAGCCTGCTCTACAACGTGTTCGGGAAGCGGATCGACGAGGTGGGAGAACTCGGCGTTCCGGACGTCTACGAGCAATCGAGGCACAGGGTGGACCTCACCTACAAGCAACACTTCACCCCGCGCTTCAACGTCAAGCTCACGGCCAAGAACCTGCTCGACCCTGACGGGCTCTCCAGGCAGGGGCCGGAAGTCTACCACCGTTACAGGTTGGGTCGTTCTTTCTCCCTCGGCTTCGGGTACAGTCTCTAATCCTAAACCGTTTCTCAGGAGGATCGCATGCTCAAAAGATTTTTACGCGTTGTCACGCTTTCCGGTATCCTTGCAAGCACTTCGGGTTTGCAGGCCGAAACCACGCCGGAGGTGATTCAGGGGAAGATCACAACCAGCCGGACCCTCTCTGCGGGCAGGGAATACCTGCTGCGGGGGGCGGTGTTCGTGGAGAGCGGGGCCACGCTCACGATCGAGCCGGGGACGCGGATCTACGGCGAACAGGCCACGCGGGGGACGCTGGTGATCGCCCAGGGGGGCAAGATCAATGCCAGCGGCACGGCGCAGGCCCCCATCGTCATGACCAGCGACCAGCCCGTGGGCAAACAGCAGCGGGGCCAGTGGGGGGGACTCATCATCTGTGGTCGCGCCCCGATCAACACGGGCACGGCCTTCGGGGAGGGGGACACGGGGCAGTACGGCGGGACCAACCCCCACGACAACAGCGGCGTCCTCCGGTATGTGCGTGTGGAGTACGCGGGCATCGAGTTCAGCCCGGACAACGAACTCAACGGCATCGCCTTCCAGGGCGTGGGCGACAGCACGGTGGTCCAGTACTGTCAGGTGCATTTCAACCAGGACGACGCCTTCGAGTGGTTCGGGGGCACGGTCAACGCCAAGTATCTCGTGGCCACGGGCGCGCGGGACGACAGCTTCGACTGGACGGACGGGTGGACGGGGAAGGGGCAGTTCTGGGTCGCGCAGCAGCGGGGGGACGATGCGGACAACGGGTTTGAGTGCGACAACCGGGCGACCAACAACGACCTTTTGCCCCGGTCCAACCCGACGGTCTACAATGTGACCCTGATCGGCGACCCCAAAGGACCGGAGAGCGGGACAGGGCTGCTTTTGCGGGCCGGGACCGCTGGGACGCTGCGCAACTCCATCGTGATGGGGTTCAACCGGTCCGGCCTGAACGTGGACCAGACCCCGACCCTCACCCAGGTGACCAGCGGGGCGCTGGCGAACCTGACGTTCCGGCGGGTGGGCGACGGGGGCGCGGGGGCGGTGAGGCAGGAGTTGCCGGTACACAGGAATAGTAAGCGCCGTCTCTTTTCCATGTCTTATTTCCTGGCCTCCACGGTGGCGCTCAACACGGCGTAATCCGCCTTCTTTCCGTAATCGTAATCCTGCTCCGTCAGGACCCTCGCCTCCCGGAATCCCCGCTCCCGAAGCAGGCGAAGGTAGGCGTCCCGGTCCATCGCCCCGGCAACGCAGCCGGACCACAGCTCCACGTCCTGCCTGACCTCCTCCGGCATCTCCCCCCGCGTCACGATGTCGGACACGACCATCCGCCCCCCCGGCTTCAGCACGCGCAGGATCTCGTCGAAGACCTTTCCCTTGTCCGGGGCCAGGTTGATCACGCAGTTGCTGATCACCAGGTCCACGGAGCCGTCCTGCACCGGCAACTGTTCGATCTCTCCGAGCCGGAACTCCACGTTCTCCAGACGCCGCTCCGCCGCGTTCGCCCGCGCCCGCTCGATCATCTCCGGCGTCATGTCCACGCCGATGACCCTGCCCGTCGGCCCGACCTTCTCCGAGGCCCGGAAGACGTCCACACCCGCGCCGCTCCCCAGGTCCAGCACGGTCGTGCCCGGCTCGATCCCGGCCAGTTCCGTCGGCCTGCCGCACCCCAGGCCCAGGTCCGCCGAATCCGTCGCCTCTCCACCGCAATCCGACGACGTCCCGCAGCAGGAGGTGGCCGTGTTGTAGCCCTCCGCCACGGTCGTCTCGGTCGAGCAGCACCCCTGCAGGTCACCCTTCGCAATGCGCCCATAGCGCTCTCGCACCGCATCCTTGATGGTCTGGTCGTTCATGTCAGACTCCTTTTTTGAACGGCGTGGATAGACGGCCATCCTTCATCCTTTCCTTCGTCAGCCCTCCTGCGCAGCAGGCTTCAACGCCACCCCAAAATATTTTCTTTGAAACCAGAGCGCCACGTGGACCAGGCCGATGAGCGCCGGCACCTCCACGAGCGGCCCGATCACCGCCGCGAAGGCCGCGCCGGAGTCGATCCCGAACACGGCCACGGCCACGGCGATGGCCAGTTCGAAGTTGTTGCTCGCCGCCGTGAACGCGAGCGTCGCGGTCTTGGAGTAGTCCGCGCCGACCTTCTTCCCCATGTAGAAGGAGACCAGGAACATGACCACGAAGTAGATGAGCAGGGGAACGGCGATTCGGACCACGTCCATCGGGATCTTGACGATGTACTCCCCCTTGAGCGAGAACATCACCACGATGGTGAAGAGCAGGGCGATCAGGGTGATGGGGCTGATCTTCGGGATGAACTTCTGCTCGTACCAGGCGCGGTTCTTGAGTTTGATCAGGCTGAAGCGGGTGATGATCCCGGCGATAAAGGGTATGCCCAGGTAGATGAACACGCTCTCCGCGATTTGCCCGATGGTGACGTGAACAACGACCCCCTTCAGCCCGACCCACGCCGGCAGGACGGTGATGAAGACGTAGGCGTAGACGGAGTAGAACAGGACCTGGAAGACCGAGTTGAAGGCCACCAGGCCCGCCGCGTACTCCGTATCCCCCCGGGCCAGTTCGTTCCAGACGATGACCATGGCGATGCACCGGGCCAGGCCGATCATGATCAGGCCCACCATGTATTCGGGATAGTCCTGGAGGAACAGGATCGCCAGCAAAAACATCAGGATCGGCCCGATGACCCAGTTCTGGACGAGGGAGAGGACCAGCACCCGGGTGTTCCGGAACACGTCCCCCAGTTCCTCGTATTTGACCTTCGCCAGGGGCGGGTACATCATCAGGATCAGGCCGACGGCGATGGGGATGGAGGTGGTCCCGACCTGAAAATGGGTGATGACCTGGACGATGCTCGGAGTCCAGTAACCCAGGCCGACGCCAGAAGCCATGCCCAGGAAGATCCAGAGCGTGAGGTAGCGGTCCAGGAAGGAAAGTTTTTTGACGCACCCTTCTTCCATCAGGAAGCCTCCTTCGATTTATCTCTCTCTTCCGGGGCGCTATCATCACAGCAGGTCCCGACTGAGGGCAGACACCCGGTGATGCGTTCGATATCCGCCTGGATGACGGGATTCTCCTGGAGACACGTCCTCAGGCAGTCGATGACGCGGGCGTGAAGGTCGTCCTTCGGATCGGGCAGGGCGTAGTAGATCCAGGTCCCTTCCCGCCGCCAGGAGACCAGCCCGGCGTGTCGCAGGACCATCAGGTGACGGGAGACCTTGGACTGCGGCATCCGGAGGATCGCCTCGACGTGGCAGACGCAGAGTTCCCCGTGTGTGAGCAGGGCCAGGATACGGAGCCGGGTCTCGTCCGACAGGGCGCTGAACAGGGCAGCGGCCTCTTTCATAGGGGAATCTCCTTTTACACATTATATTAATATATTCGGTTATTCAAATATAGAAAGGTCTCGTCTGAAACGCAAGAGAAAAATGAGGGCAGATGTCACCTAATCCTCACATTCCCGTAACCCTCCTGTGACGTGCGACCCTTAAATTTCTCGTGTCTAAAAAGATAGGAGGCCGCACGTTCTATGGAAGATGCTATGAGATGTCCGATATGTGTCCTGAACGTGGAGACGAACGCCTTTCTGGCCCACTATACGGAGGATAAAGACGCCGTTCAGAGGATTCTGATCGAGAACCCTGGCTGGACGGTTCGCCAGGCGATCCTGCACTGGCGGGAGAGGGCCGGGGAAGGGTATGAAACTGAACTTCCGGTGCTCCCGTTTGAAAAATAGGAGGATAGAGCCATGTGGTTGTCCCTGGAGCAGGAGATTCGGAACACCCTGATGCGCGTGGAATTGGACACGAGGGAAGGGGGAGCCTCCGCCGATGACCTGGAGCGTCTCAGCGCACTGTTGAATCGCTGGACGAGCCTCTGTCGGGGCGAGTGGGGGTTACCGCCGGGCTGGGTCGTGGAGGGCGAGCGATTGATCCTGCTGACGGAAACGTCTGTGGACTTCTCTCCAAACCCAGTCTGCCTATATTGGATGAGACACTTGCACCCCGGAGTTTACTGAGCAGGGCGGAGAGGAAAGATATAGATGAACGGGAAAGGTGAAGCACGTGAGCTGGGTTTGCCGTTTGGGGAATCGGAGTGTAGTGGAAGCGTCCCCAAC
>SICM01000262.1 GCA_009694805.1 Candidatus Latescibacterota bacterium | reverse complement strand
GGGGAAGGCCGGGAGACATCTCAAACTCCTGTTTCAAACAAATCGCAGATGTTGACTGCTTGATCCTCTTTTTCAATAATCGGCCCAAGTCATCCACAAATGCAGTCAAACAGCAAAAATCCTACTCAACCCAACTGTACGGTTACCTCGATTTTACGCTTTACAGATCAGGGACAGACAGTTATATTGATGAACACGTGCCAGAAACAAAGAGCAGGAATGGGGAATGAGGAATGAGGAATGAGGAATGAGGAATGAGGGCGGCCCTCAATTCCCCTCACCTCTGTCTCTGCTTTTTCCCGCCCCTCGATCCTCATCCCTCGCCCCAGCTTTTCAGGTAAGGAGTCCTTCATGACCGAAAACAGACTCAAGACCAGGCTCAAGTCCGGCGAGGTGGTCCTCGGCCCATTCGTGAACCTGGCCTCTCCGGCCCTGATCGAGATCGCCGCCTTCGCCGGGTTCGATTTCGTCATCCTGGACACCGAGCACGGCCCCCTCGACATCGCGACATGCGAGGACCTCTGCCGGGTGGCTGACGCCGTGAACATCTCCCCCATCGTCCGTATCCGGGAGAATGACGGGCCGCAGGTCCTCCGCGCCCTCGACATCGGCGCGGCCGGCGCTCAGGTGCCGCAGATCTGCACGAAGGCCGACGCGCAGGCCGTGGTCCACGCCGGCAAGTACGCCCCCCTCGGCATGCGCGGCATGTCCCCCTACACCCGCGCCTCCTGGTATTCCGCCCAGGGCACCCGGGTCACCGACCGGCTCAACGACCTCTCGATGCTCCTCGTCCACGTGGAGGGCGTGGAGGGCCTCCACAACCTGGACGACATCCTCTCCGTGAAGGGCCTCGACGTCATCTTCCTCGGCCCTTACGACCTCTCGCAGTCCCTCGGCATCCCCGGCCAGGTGACCGATCCTCGCGTGGTGGACCGGATGAAGGAGGCGACGAAGCGCATCCGGGACGCCGGTCTGGCCGTGGGCACCTTCGCCGACGGCCCCGATGCGGCTCTGCGCTGGATCGACGCCGGGGTGCAGTACATCTCCATCTCCGTCGATACGGGCATCTATCTCAAAGCCTGCCGGGAGATGGTCAAGGCAGTCAAGGGATAAGAAGTGCCAAGTGCCAAGTGCCAAGTGCCAAGTGTCAAGTGCCAGGCGTAAGGTTTTACGTGACACGTGACACCGGAACACGTGACACGATTTTGAGGGCATCTATGATCGCCAAAAAACTTGTCTGCATGACCTGCAAGAAAGAGTACGATATCGGTCCCATGTTCGATGGCTGCCCGGACTGCCGCCAGAGAGGCGTGGTCTCCCCGGTGGAGGTGGTCTACGACTACAACGCGGTCAAGGCCGGCCTCGACCTCTCCGCGTGGCTCACGGCCCCCCGCTCCATCTGGAAATACCGCGACCTCCTCCCCCTGTCCGACCCGGCCCACGCCGTGACCCTCGGCGAGGGGGGGACGCCCCTCGTGCAGATCCGGACGCTCAACGAGGCGTCCGGCCTCGAAAGCCTCTACGTCAAGAACGAGACCTGCAACCCCACCTGGTCCTTCAAGGACCGGCAGAACGCCGTCTCCGTCTCGATGGCCAGGGAACTCGGCTTCAAAAAGGTGACGACCTCCACCACCGGCAACCAGGGCGTCTCCACCGCCGCCTACGCCGCCGCCGCCGGGCTCGAATGCGCGGTCTTCTGCCACCCGGAGGCCCCCAGGCTCCAGCACGACCTCATCCGCTTCTACGGCGCGCGCTCCGTCTCTCTGAAAGACCGGAAGCAGTTCCTGAGCACTCTCGTCCGGGACTACGGCTTCTTCCCCTGCACCGGCCTGACGCCCCTGCCCGTCGCCTCTCCGTTCGGGATCGAGGGCTACAAGACGATCAGCTACGAAATCGTCATGCAGTTGAACGGCCGGGTCCCGGACCGGATCTACGCGCCCGTGGCCGGGGGGCACGGCATCTACGGCATCTACAAGGGATTCCGCGAGCTCAAGGCCCTCTCCGTCGTGGACCGCATCCCCCGCATGTTCGGGTGCCAGGCCGAGGGGTGCAACCCCTACGTCCGCTCTTTCCAGGCCCGCCAGCGGGAGGTCACGACCGTCAAGAACCCCTCCACCATCGCCCTCTCCATCCGCGACGAGACCGGCGGTGACTGCGGCCTGCGGGCCATCTACGACTCGGACGGCGCAGCCCTGGACGTCTCCGACCCGGAGATCATCCGCACGGCCGGGCTCCTGGCCAGGGGAGGCGTCGCCGCAGAGCCCGCCTCCGTGGCGCCCGTGGCCTGCGCCCTGCAGGCCGCCAGGGCCGGCCAGATCGGCCCCCGTGAACTCGTCGTCTGCTTCGTCACCGGTACGGCGGCCAAGTGGCCCGAGGCCCTCGACCGGATGGTGAAAGAACCGATCATCCACAACCCGAACTTTGAGGAACTGAAACTAGCTTTATGGTTATAAAGAGCGCTTACGACAAGTGCGACCCCCACCCACCCCCATACCCCCTCCCTCCCCCAGCATTGGGGGAGGGAGGGGGCATCAGAGCCTTGCCCCTTGAGTTGGGGGAGGGCTGGGGGCTGTCCCGCTTCACGCTTCACGCTTCACGCTTCACGTTGCTCCTCTTCGCGCTCCTCCTGTTCCCTGCGTCCGCTCGTGCCCTCGACGATCAGGCTATCGCAGACCGGATCGCGGCGCGGGACTTCCGGACGGCCCTCCCCCGCCTCGATTCCCTCCTCGCCTCCCGAGACCTCCCCACCCCGGTGCGGCAGAGGGCCGTCCTTCAGAGGGCGCTCTGTCACAAGGCCCTCGCCCGGCCCGCCGAGGCGCTGACCGGGTTCGAGGCCTCTCACGACCCCTTCCCGGAGATCGAGGACTACCTCCTCCTCTATGAGGGGGAGTGCCTGGAGGCCCTGAACCAGCCCGACCAGGCCTCGTCCCGTTATGCGGCGCTGATGAAACGGGTCCCCGACAGTCTGTTCCGGGACGACGTGCGCCTCCGCACCGCTCGCATCGCCGACCGCGTCGGAAAAAATGAGGAGGCAGCTAAGGCCTACCGGGAGGTCGCGGACACGGCCCCCGGGGAGGACGATGTCGCCGAGGCCCTCTACGGCCTCGCCTCCGCCCAGAACGCCCTCCAAAAACCCTTCGAGGCGCACGAGACCTACCGGACCCTCATCCACGACCACCCCGGAAGCCGCTGGGCCCTCAAGGCCCTTCAGCCCTTCGGCCCTCCCAAAACTGCCGACGACCGGTACGACCGGGGGCAGGTCTACTTCCAGAACGGGCAGTGGGAGGAGGCCATCGCCGCCTTCCGCGCCCTGATCGCCAGCCGCCCCCCCGGCGCCCGCGCCGGGATGGCCCACTACTTCTCGGCCCGCGCCCACTTTTCGGCCAAGGCGTATGCCCCGGCGACCGCGGACTTCACCACGGCCTACCGGAGATACAGCATCCCCGCCGCCCTGTTCTACCTGGGGCGCTGCGCCGTCCGGGCCGATGACGACAGCAAAGGGGCCGACCTCCTGCTGGAGTTCGCGAAGAAGTACCCGGACCACGAGAGCGCCGATGACGCCCTCTGGTACGCCGCCTGGTCCCTCGAACGGCTCAAGCATTACGGAAAGGCGCGCCAGACCTACCTCCGGATCGCCTCCCGCTACCCGAAGAGCCGCAACATCGAGCAGTCCAGGTTTCGGGCCTGCCTGGTCCTCTATTCCGCCGGGAAGTTCAAGGAGGCGGCCAGGGCCTTCACCGACCTCGGAGACATCTCGCAGGGATACCAGCGGGACCAGTCCTACTTCTGGGTCGGCAAGTGCCACGAAAGGCTGGGCGACCCGGCCTCGGCCCGGTCCTGGTACAGCCGGGCCGCAAAGTCCTTCCCCGCCTCTTACTACGCGTCCCGCGCCGCGCTGGCCCTCTCCCCCGGAGAGCGGGACACCCTCCAGCGTCAGGTCCTGCAGTCCGGGGAGAGCACCCTCGCTTCCGCTGACGACGCCGTGCCCGCGTCCCTCCGGCTCCGCAAGGGCGACCTCCTGATCCTCGTCGGGCTCTATGGGGAAGCGGGGCGGGAACTCTATCCTGTCGAGAAGGCCAACGACAGCAAACTCTCCGCCCTGCGTGGCCTGCTCCGGCGCTACGAGCGCATCCGTTCCTTTGGCCGCGCCATGCGCGTCGGCGGTCGCATCGTGGAACTGGAACAGCGAGCCGGGGGCCGCCTCAGTCTGGACACCATCCGCCGGCTCTATCCGACCTACTATGCGGACTTGATCCAGAAGCCCGCCGCCGAGAACCGGGTCGAGCCCCCCCTCGTCCTGGCCATCATCCGCCAGGAGAGCGCCTTCGACCCCACCGCCGTGTCCAGCGTGGGCGCGCGCGGCCTGATGCAGATCATGCCCGCCACCGGGTCCGCCTGGGCTGCGGACATGGGCATCCCGGACTTCAAGCTCCAGGACCTCGACGACCCGGCCATCTCCATCCGCTACGGCTGCCGGGAGATCGCCGCCTACCTGACCCGGTTCCCCCGCGACCTGCGCGGCACGGTCCTCTCCCTCTCCGCCTACAACGGGAGCCTGAACGCCGCCCAGAAGTGGGACAAGACCCTGTCCACGGACGTGGATGAGTTCATCGAGAACATCCCCTACCACGAGACGCGCAACTACGTCAAGCAGGTCATCCGGAACTATGAGATCTACAAGCTGTTGTTGTCAAAGCAGGGATGACTGATGAAGAAAAAATGCAAAATGCAAAATGTAAAATGCAGAATGCAAAGTAAGGACGTTTTAAAAAGGCCGGGTTCTAACTTTTGCACTTTGCACTTTGCACTTTGCACTTTATTTCCAGCCTCTTGTTATTTTCACCGGCTTCGCTTCACGCCGACGTGGACGAGTCCTTCCCCACGACCCTCGTCTACCCCGCCTTCCGTCACACCTGGGGCATCTTCCGCGTGACGGAGAGCCTGGTCGCCCTGTTCCTGGGCGACCGGGGAAGGATCGATGATCCGCAGGGCGTCGCTGTCGCGCGCCTGAAAGAGCGCGATGATCCCGCGATGAACCGGGATGATGACGAGGTCACCCTCTACGCCGCCAACGCCGGGGCCGGGGATATCCTCTACAATCCCTCCATGTCGGCCCTGGCGGCCTTCGGAGGGACCGAGGACGCCAGGGCCGGTCTCCTGCGCCCGCGCGGCATCGCCGCGGATGACGACGGTCACGTCTTCGTCGCCGACGCCGGCCACGCCCGCCTCGTCCACCTCCTCTGCAGGGGGGGCCGTCTGACGTTCGTGGCCGCGTTTGGGCCACCCCTGTTCTCCGAACCGTTCGGCGTGGCCCTGGACCGGAGCAAGAACGCCTACACCACGGACCGCGCGCGGAACAGGGTCGTGATCACCTCCTACGACGGGCATCCCTCCGGGACCCTCGACGCCCCCGCGCCCACCGGCATCGCCGTGAACGACTCCACGGACCCGTGGTCCTGCTTCAAAGCGCGCGCCGTCTACGTGGTCTGCCGGGACAGCGCAGAGATCTGGCGGTTCGACGGCCGGGGGCAGATCACGGCGCGGGTCAGGGCAGCCGACCTTCCGGGCCGTCCCCGCAGCCGGTTCGTCTACCTGGCCATCGACTACTGCGACAATATCTACGCCACGGACCCGGCCACCCACGCCGTTCACAAGTTCGACCGGAACCTGGTCTACCTGACCACGTTCGGAAGGCCGGGCACGGGGGACGCGCAGTTCATCTCCCCCCGTGGCATCGCCATTCACCGGCGCTTTGGCCAGGTCTTCGTCGTCGAGCAGGGCGGAGCGCAGTACTACTGGGTGGGGGCGGACCTGCGGTTTCTGGTGGCGACCTTTGATCCGGGCCGGGGCGAGGTCCAGGTCACCCTCTTCCCGACCGAGCGGGCCTTCGTCAGAGTGGGCATCTACAGCCGAGGCCGGCTCATCCGGACGCTCGTGATGCGGTGGACCACCGAGCCGGGCCCTGAACAGATCCCCTGGGACCTGACCGATGACCAGGGCAGACGGGTGGGGGCGGGGACGTATGCCGTCCGGGTGGAGATCGAGCCCACTTACTCTTCCTATACCCACTTCAAGAAGAAATTCGAACGCACGGTAGAGATCAGGTAAAAAATAAGGTAACCGTTCAGATGGTCTGGAGCAGTGAGGGAGGTGTCTCCCCCCTCAGGTGCGCCTCGCAGGCAGCCGTGAGGTAATCGAGCACATTGCGCTTCTGCTGCCTCAGGGTGGTCACGACCGTCATCATCCGCTCCACATACCGACT
>SICM01000261.1 GCA_009694805.1 Candidatus Latescibacterota bacterium | reverse complement strand
TCGGTGGGTAGGGGATGAAGTGACTACCGATTTGATCCGCAAGTACATTACCTATCATCAGCACCAGAGCAGTAATATGCAGTTAGAGCTGCCGTTTTAGGGGTTTTGGGTTTTAATGCCCCGCAGCTCTGCTGCGGGGTTCTTTACTTGACCCTTGGCACTTGGCACTTGGCACTCTCATTGCGATAGGGGGAGGGTGAGGGCTGTTTTTTTATGTCTGTCGATTTCACAGGGAGGGCGATTCTCGATGTCCAGTCAGACCTCAACATCCGTTCTCATTCTGGCGGGTCGGCTGGCCGACGGCCTGGGCGGGGCATCCAGGGCCGATCAGGCCGTCCTGGTGGAGGCGGGGCGCATCCGCGCCGTCGGCTCACGGGAAGCGATGCGGAGACAGGTGGCCCCTGAGGTGGAGGTCGTGGACCTGGGCGCCGCGTGTCTGGCGCCGGGACTGATCGACAGCCACACGCACCTGAGCCTGGCCGGGGACGGACGTCCCTACACAGAGATGTTCGCCGAAACGGATGAGATGATGGTCCTGACCGGGGCCCTGAACCTGCGCCGACACCTGGCCGCCGGGATCACGACGATCCGGGAGCACGGGGCGCGCAACCGGGTGGGGTTCACGCTGAAGGAGGGTCTTGCGCGGGGCTACATCCCGGGGCCGCGCATGCAGGTGAGCGGGCGTCCGATCACCTGTACGGGCGGCCACTTCCACATGTGCAACGAGATCGCGGACGGGGAGGAGGAGATTCGCCGGTCCGTGCGGCGTCTGGTCCACGAGGGGGCGGACTACATCAAGATCATGGCCTCCGGGGGCGGGACGGCCGGCACGATCCCGGGCCGCGCCAGCTACGAGACGGCGGAGCTGCGGGCGGCGGTTCACGAGGCGCGCGCCTTCGGGCGGCTGACGGCCGCGCACTGCCGGGCCCGGGAGTCCATGCTGCGGGCGGTGGAGGCGGGCATCGACCTGATGGAACACGCGGAGTTCCTGGACCCCGACGACCAGCTCCGGTTCGATCCCAAGATTGCGGAGATGATGGCGGCGTCCGGCATCTGGATCAGCCCGACCCTCCAGGCGTGGACCCGCTACCCCCGGATCGTCGAACTCAGGACCCGGCGCGACGCGGAGATCCTCTCCCCTGACGAATCGACGGAACTGGAGACGCTAGAGGCGAGGGCGGAGCTGCGCCTGGATGTGATGCGGCGCATGCTGGACTACGGCGTGCGGGACCGCGTGGTTCCGGGGACGGACTCCGGGGTGGCCAGCCTGGCCTTCGGGCATCTGGACTACGACCTGCAGTTGCTGGTCCGCGCCGGGTTCACGCCGGGGGAGGCGCTGGTGTCTGCCACACGCCTGTCCGCCGAGGCCATCGGGATGGGGAGCGAGATCGGGACCGTGGCGCCGGGCAAGGCCGCGGACCTGGTGGCCTTCGACGGGGACCCGACCGTTGACGTCGGGGCGTTCAGCCGGGTGGTCGCGGTGTTTCAGGCGGGCCAGCGGGTGAGGTGATCTGAGGGTTCATCTGATCTGAAGATCTTCTCTATCATCTGAGGGCGACCCTTGTGGTCGCCCTTACGATTTTGGGGGGCGGCCACAGGGGGCCGCCCCTACGGGCTCAGGCGAAAATCCCTTCCATCATCTTCCTGACCTCGGACAGGCGCGCCGCGTCGTTCCGGCCCGGCGGGTCGGCGTCCACGATGGTCTGAGGGCCGAGGGTGAACTGCAGGGGGAGGTGCGATCCTGCGACCATTCGCTCCACGTCCGCGCGCTCCAGTTCCCGGCCTTCCGGGAAGGTCATCCGGAGGCGCGCCCCGACGGACAGGGTCGCCAGGCCGAGCTTCCGTGCCCCGATCTTGACCCGGATCACGTCGAGGAGGGAGATGGCCAGGGCCGGCAGGCGTCCGAAGCGGTCCGCCAGCTCCTCCTCTATTTTCTGGACCTCCTCCAGCTGCCGGGCGTCGGCCAGCCGGCGGTAGAAGTCCATCTTCAGGCCCGTGTCGGGGAGGTAGTCCTCGGGCAGGAAGGCGGAGACCTGGACGTGGATCTTTGGGTCGGGCGTCCGGTCCACGTCCTGTCCCTGGAGCTCCTGCACAGCCTCCTCCAGCAGTCGGCAGTAGAGGTCGAACCCCACCTCCGCGATGAACCCGTGTTGCTGTGCGCCCAGCATGTTCCCGGCCCCCCGGATCTCCAGGTCTCGCATGGAGATGTGGAAACCCGACCCCAGGTCGGAGAACTCCTCGATGGCGCGGAGCCTGCGGAGGGCGTCCCGGGGCAGGGACTTGCGGGGGGGGGTGATCAGGTAGGCGAAGGCCCGCCGGTTGGAGCGGCCCACCCGCCCCCGGAGCTGGTAGAGCTGCGCCAGGCCGAGGCGGTCGGCCCGGTTGATCAGGATGGTGTTCACAGACGGGATGTCCAGGCCCGACTCGATGATCGTGGTGGAGATCAGGCAGTCGTATTTCTGGTCCAGGAACTCCAGCATCACCCGCTCCAGTTCCCGCTCCGGCATCTGCCCGTGGCCGACGACGAAGCGGATCTGGGGCAGGAGGTTGCGCAGAAAATCGGCCATGGAGTGGATGGACTGCACCCGGTTGTGGACGAGGTAGACCTGCCCCCCCCGGTCGATCTCCCGCAGGATGGCCTCGGCGATCCGGCCCTCGTCGAAGGGGATGACCTCGGTGTGGATCGGGAGGCGGTCGCGCGGGGGGGTGTTGATGACCGACATGTCCCGCGCACCCATGAGCGACATGTGGAGGGTGCGGGGGATGGGGGTGGCGGTGAGGGTCATGACGTCCACGAGCCGGCGCATCTGCTTGATCCGCTCCTTGTGGACCACGCCGAACCGGTGCTCCTCGTCCACCACGAGCAGGCCGAGGTCCTTGAAGACGACGTCCTTGGACAGCAGCCGGTGGGTTCCGATCACGATGTCCACGCCTCCGTTCAGCAGCGCCGCCACGACCTTCTTCTGCTCGGCGGCGGTGCGGAACCGGCTCAGGACCTCCACCCGGACCGGGAGGTCGCGCATCCGCTCGCGGAAGGTCCGGTAGTGCTGCTGCGCCAGGATGGTCGTGGGGACCAGGACGGCCACCTGCTTGCCGTCGGCCACGGCCTTGAACGCGGCTCGCACGGCCACCTCGGTCTTTCCGTAGCCCACGTCCCCGCAGATCAGGCGGTCCATGGGGGCGTCGGCCTCCAGGTCCTTTTTGACCTCTTCGACGGCCCTGAGCTGGTCGGGGGTCTCCTGGTAGGGGAAGGAGGCCTCCAGGGCCTGCTGGAGGGCCGCGTCGGGGGAGAAGGCGAACCCGGCCTTGGCCTTCCGCTCCGCGTAGAGCGTCAGGAGTTCCTGGGCCATCTTCATGATATCCTTCTTCGTCCGCTCCTTGATCTTCTCCCAGGCGGCCCCGCCCAGCTTGCTCAGGACGGGGGGCGCGCTCTCCTCGTTCGCGTATTTCTGCACCCGGTCGAGCTGGTCCACGGGCACGTAGAGCTTGTCCTTGTCCCGGTAGAGGATCACCAGGCAGTCTCGCTCGGCCCGGTCCACGGCGATGCGCTCCACGCCCTGGAAGCGCCCGATGCCGTAGTCGATGTGGACGACGTAATCTCCCCGGGAGAGGGCCGCGTAGTCCGTGAGGGGCGTCCCGCTCTTGAACCGGCGGTAGCGGGACCGGCGGCGGTAGCGGTGGTAGACCTCGTGGTCGTTGACCACGAACAGGCGGGCCGCGTCGTAGACGAACCCCTCGTGGAGGGTCCCGACGGAGAGGGTGACGGCGCCGGCCACCTCTTCGAGCAGCTCCTCCATGCGCTCGACCTGCAGCGCGTTTTCGCAGAGGAGATTCAGGTCATAGTCTCGCGCGGCGGCGGCGAGCAGGTCGGCCCTGAGCGTGCCGATGCTCCCCTCGTAGAGCCGGCCGCCCCTGCCGCTGAAGGCCACGGCCTCACCCGGCCCCCGGAGGGGGGTGTGAACCACGCGGCGGTAGCCGTCCCAGCGGGCCTGAAGTTCCACGAAGGGGCGCAGGACATCGGAGGCCGAGAGCGGGGCGACGACGTCCCGCTGCGGGCGCTCGAAGGCGCGGCGGACCTCCTCCTCCACGGCCTCGGCCCTGGCGATGATGCCGTCCGGGTCGTCCAGGAAGAGCAGGGCGTCCGGGGGCAGGTGGTCGAGCAGGGAGGTGCGATCTCCGTAGAGCAGCGGCAGGTAGCGTTCGATCCCGTCGAAGGCGCCGCGCCGCGAGGCCACATCCAGGATGTCCGACAGGTCCTCGCCTTTCGACGCCTTTCGCAGGTTTTCGGCGTAGATGTCCTCCATCGTCTTGAGCAGGACCACCTCCCGGAAGGGGAGGAGATGCACCTCCTCCACCCGCTCCACGGACCGCTGCGTGGAGAGGTCGAAGGCCCGGAGGGATTCCACCTCGTCGTCGAAGAACTCGGCGCGCACGGGCCGGTCGTTTCCGAACGAGCAGACATCGAGGATCCCTCCCCGCACGCTGAATTGCCCGACGCCCTCGACGGTGACGACCCGTTCGAAGCCGAGGTCCACGAGGTGTTCCGTCAGTTCCGAGATGCTGACCTTCTCCCCCACCTTCAGCGTCCTCCGGCAGAGGGCGAAGATGTCCGGGGGCAGGGTGTGCCCCAGGAGGGCCTGGACGGTGGTGACCCCCACGATGGGCTGTCCGGAGGCGAGGTCGTCCAGGGTCTCCAGGCGGAGGCCGGTCACGTCCAGGTGGGGGGAGCGCTCCTCGTGGAGGGGCACGTCCCAGGCCGGGAAGTAGGCCGCGTTCCCCATAAACTGCTCGATGTCGTCCCGCAGGGCCTCGGCGCGGTCTTCGTCCGCCGTGATGAGAAGGACGGTGCGCTCGGTCATATCCCGGACGCAGGCGACGGCGGCGGCGAGGAGGGACCCGCTCAGGCCGTGCAGCACGATCTCCCGCTGGCCTTCCTGCAGGCGTCCTTTCAGTTCCTGGAAGGGGGCGGAGCCCACGAGCTTGGTGTAGATGCGTTTGATCATATCATCTCCTCGTCGCCCCGCGACAGGTCGATCTGCCCCTCGGTCTCGAGTTCGCGGGCGAGGTCCACGATGTGGCGCTGCGCCTCCTCGACCTCGCTTTTTCGCTTGGGCCCCAGGAGCTGGATGTCCTCCCGGAGGTCTGCGGCGACCCGCTTGGACAGGTTGGCGAAGATGCGCTCCCGGAGGCGGTCCGACGCCAGCTTCATGGCCAGGGCCAGCTCCTTCCGGCTCGCGTTCTGGAGGAGTCTCTGGAGGTCCCGGTCGGACAGGTCCGTCAGGTTCTCGAACGTGAACATCTTCTTGCGGAGCTGGTCCGCCAGGTCCGGGTCCTTCTCCTCCATCTTTCTCAGAACGGATTTTTCGAGGGCGCCGCCCGCGCGGTTCAGGATGGCCGCTGCCCGGTCCGTCCCCTTCACCTCCACCCCTTCGCCGGAGACCAGCTTCCGGAGCTCCGCCGAGAGGGTCTTCTCCAGGTCCTTCAGGACATCGGGCGCGACGTCCTCCAGCGTGGCGATGCGGTAGGCCACGTCGTCCCGGATCTCCTCCGGGAGGGCGTTGAGGACGCCGGAGGAGATGTCCGGCGCCATGCGGGCCAGGAGGAGGGCGATCACCTGCGGATGCTCCTTGCTGATCAGGGCCGCGATCCGGTCCGGGGGTGCGCCCTTGGGGATGAGCCCCCGCTGCGGGGCCGTGTGGATCCGCGCCATGATCTGTTCCGCCCGCTTCGGCCCCACGGCCTTCTCCACGACCTCCCTGGCGAAAGCCGGGCCACCCGCGTCCGTGCCCTGGCCGGCCCGGAACAGGGCCTCGAACTCCGCCAGGGCCGCGTCGATCTCGTCCGGCGAGAGGGGGCCCATCGCGGCGATGGTCCCCGTGAGGGCCTCCACCTCGTCGGGCTGGAGGTGTTTCAGGATACTGGCCGCGGCCTCCTCGCCGAGGCCGATGAGGATGGCGGCGACTTTCTGGAGAGGCGTCCGGGCAGGTCGCGTCCGCCGATCCGGTTCTGCCGGTTTTCCGCGCGATTTCGGGTCTCTGGCCATCGGGATCGCTCTCAGACAATACAAATACCTTGTTGATCGTTGTGATCGAACGAGTTTATGATTATATTATTCCGGACCACCGCTCATATACTCTCTAGAGCGTGTTATGAACTTTTGAGTCAATCGAAGCGTCATGTAAGGTATGGCAACCCGTAAGCCTTACCCCAGTGATGTTTCGGATGACGAATGGGCCTTTGTGGTCCCGTATCTGACCCTGATGAAAGAGGATGTTCCTCAACGG
>SICM01000260.1 GCA_009694805.1 Candidatus Latescibacterota bacterium | reverse complement strand
GATACTTCAGGTCATAGACGGCATGGGATGATCTTTGGATAGCCATACCGTCAATATATCAAACCCAAACCACGATTATCAACTCAAAACCCCCGCTTTCCTCCCCTCAGTAGAACTGAGGGGCATCCAGCGGGTCTTTTAGTGAAGGTTTTACGTGGCACGTGACACGTGGAACGTGGCACTTTGCGGCGGGGGTAGGTGAGGGCCATTACCCTCTGCCGTCTGGTTTCTATTCCCGCATCGTCTTCGCGAGGTCGTCCACGAGCCGCTCGAACACCTCCAGCGTCAGGTTGCAGGGGACCTCCGTGCGCTCCCGGTCCCCGTTGTGGTAGCGATAGCGCGTCAGCGTCAGCGTCCCCGGACGCCTGAGCACGGCCTCGTAGTAGAAGCGGAATTCCTCACGCAGACCCGGCGGGGCGATCCGCAGCAGCGCCGACCCGCCCGCCGCATCGACCTCGATCACGGCGACCCGCTCCATCAGATAGGTGATCCTGCCCGTGAGGCGGTCCGCCCAGGCCTTCAGCGCATCGGCGTCCCGCGCGGGGGCCCGCAGGTCCTCCAGGCGCAACCCCGCGACAGCGCAGCCCACCCGGTCGGCGACCTCGACTCGAAATTGGACCCGGAGGCTATCCTCTTCCAGGGCGACCTCCCCTCCCCCGCCCCCCTCCAGCGCCGCAATGACTCTTTGTCCTAATCTCATGATTGAGCACCTCCTCGTGCTCTGGCGGTATGCTCCGTGCCGTCGAAGGAGAGGACGACGTCACGGTCGTTGGAAACCGTCTCAAGGTGTACGGGACGCCCCCACATCCGGTACAGGTTGGCGAGGGTGTCCTTCGCATAGTCTGCGCGGAGGTCGATCCCCTCGTGTTTGTGGACCAGGTAGAGTTCCCCCCGGTTCCGGTGGTTGCCCTCCACCACGTAGATGAACGGCCGGCCGTGGTTCGTCAGGCTGAACAGGAGCTTCTGTTTGATCTGCTCGAACTCCCGCCCGTCGATCTCGTACCGGTTGTTCTGCTCGTTGTAGCGGTAGGTGAACATGCGATGCTCCCGGCAGAAATCCTCCGTCAGGAAGGTGTCGATGAACCCCACATCATTATAGATCGACCGAACTTCGAAAATCTTCTGCCGACCCAGGCCGAGCTGCCTGTCCCAGCGCCGCTTCTCGTCGAGGTCGTCGCAGGCGTCATACTCCGGCCCGAACTTCCCCCGGTTCCACCAGTCCTCGATGTCCCGGAACAGCTCGATGCCCAGCTTGTAAGGGTTGATCCGCCCCGGCTGCACGCCCAGCGTCCCCGAATGGTGATCCGCATAGTCGATCACCTCGGACGGGTCCAGCATCTTCGTGGTCATGATCGTGGAATGCCAGTAACTGGCCCAGCCTTCGTTGAGGATCTTTCGTCTGTCCCTGGGGCGCGAAGTAGTAGGCCTCTTCGCGGACGACGGACAGGATGTCCCGCTGCCAGTTCTCCAGGGGGGCGTTCTCGATCAGGAAGCGCAGGACGTCCCGCTCCGGCTCCTCCGGGAACTGCCTCGTCTTCTCCCGCTCCTCCTCGATCTTCTTCTGCTCCGCCCGCAGAAAGTCCGGCGGGTTGATGTACCCGTCCATGTAGTCCTTGCTCTTCATCTTCTGGACGGTCTGTGTCTCCTCCTCCCCCTTGAGGGCGCTCTGCTCGACGGGCCGCCGGCGCTGGATGAAGGCGGAGTGAGGGTCGATCAGATCCTCAATGGACAGGCACGTGTCCAGAAACCCCTCGACCACATCCTCGCCGTAGCGCTCGACGTAGCTCTGGATGCGTGTGCCGTGGTTGGCGATCTCGTCCACCATCTTGCGGTTCGTCTTCGAGAACCAGATGTTGTTCTTGAAAAAATCGCAGTGGGCATACACGTGGGCCATCACGATCTTCTGGTCCACGATGTTGTTCGACCTCAGCAGATAGGCGTAGCACGGGTCGTTGTTGATCACCATCTCGTAGATCTTCTGGAGGCCGTAGCTGTAGCCCCTGGACAGTTCCTCGTACTCCATCCCGAACCGCCAGTGGGGGTACCGGCTGGGGAACCCCCCGTAGGCCGCGATCTCGTTCATCTCGTCATAGTCCAGGACTTCGAAGATCACGTCGAAGAAGTCGAGGCCGTACTGCCGGGCGTGTTCCTCGATCTCATACTTCAACAGCTTGAGATGCGTCGGAAAACGGCGCGATGAGGTCGCAATCGCCATCTCGTCACCTCCCCTTGCCCAGAAATTCCTTGATCGAGTCGTAGATCCCGTCTTTGTCCTTGATCTCCGACATGACCACGTTCTTCCGCTCGGAGAACAGATCGTGGAGGGTCCGGATGAACTGCCCGCTGCCGTAGGGGCTCTCCACCTGGCCGTAGCAGAACAGGTTGCTCTTGGGCAGGACCTGCTTCTCCAGGATCTCCACGCACCAGTCGTTGTCTTCCCCCCAGTTGTCCCCGTCCGAGAAGTGGAAGCAGTAGATGTTCCACTCCGCCGGGTTGTAGTTCTCGTCGATGATCTTGTCGCAGAGTTTGTAGGCCGAGGAGATCATGGTCCCGCCGCTCTCGCGGGTGTGGTAGAAGGCGTCCTGATCCACCTCGCGCGCCACGGCGTCGTGGACGATGTAACGGGTCTCCACGCCGCTGTACTGGGACCGGAGCCAGGCGTCGATCCAGAACGTCTCCATGCGGACGATCTCCTTCTGTTCGTCCATCATCGAGCCGGACACGTCCATCATGTAGAGGATGACCGCCGTGCTCTCCGGATTTTGAACGGTCTTCCAGGACCGGTAGAGCCTGTCCTCCCGGATCGGGACTACGACGGGCTGGTCGGGGTCGTACTGGCCCGAGGCGATCTGCCGCTTGAGGGCCTTCCGATAGGTCCGTTTGAAATGACGGAGCGATTCCGGACCCACGGGCCGGATGCCTGTGTAACGATCCCGGTCGTGGATGATGTTCTTCTTCCCCTTCGGCTCGATCCGGGGGAGCTCCAGCTCCTCGCCCAGGATCTTCGCCAGCTCCTCCAGGGAGACGTCCACCTCGAGGATATGGTCTGCGGGGCGATCCCCCGCCCCCTGTCCCGCCTGTCCCGGCGCCGTGCCGATGGGCGTGCCCGCATCTCCCCCCCCCTGCCCCACGCCGCCCGTCTGCCGCTCCCCGTACCGGAAGTGGGGGATGTCCACGTAGGGCACCGGGATGCTGATCAGGTCCTTCCCCCGCTTGCCGATCATCTCGCCGTGGGAGATGTACTTCCGGAGTTCTTTCTTGATCTTCCCGCGGAGGATCTGCTTGAAACGGGTGTTGTCCTTTTCGATCTTGCGGACCACGGTCGTCTCCCTGAAAATCTCTACTCCGCAGATGACGCAGATTCCGCAGAGGGGGTGTTATCTGTGTCATCTGCGCAATCTGCGGATTTCTTCGCGTCCTTTGCGCTCACTTCTTCTTCACATCGCCCCGTGCGAAGATGCTGGCCACATAGTTGAGCACGTCCGTGGCGCACACGTCGCAGTAGCCGTGGTTGCGGATCATCCGGCTCTTGACGATGTCGATCTTCTCCTGCGTCTCCTTGTCCACCACGGACGAGACGAGGGTGGTGAGCTTGATCGTATCCTTCTGATCCTCGAACAGCTTCAGTTCCAGGGCCTTCTGCAGCCGCTCGTTCGTCTTGTAGTTGAACGTCTTCCCGTCGATGGCCAGGGCCCCGATGTAGTTCATGATCTCCCGGCGGAAGTCGTCCTTCCGGCTGTCCGGGATGTCGATCTTCTCCTCAATGGAGCGCATCAGCTTCTCGTCCGGCTCCTCGTACTGGCCGGTGTATTTGTTGCGCACCTTCTCCTTCTGCGTGTAGGCCTTGATGTTGTCGATGTAGTTCCCGCACAGCCTCGTGAGCGCCTCGTCGTCAGCGGCAATGGCCCGCTGGACCTCGTTCTTGACGACGTCCTCGTACTCCTCCTTGACCACGGCCAGGAGGTCCTTGTAGCGCTTCCGAACCTCCTCGCTGTTGATCAGCGAGTGGTGCTTGAGGCCGGTCTCCAGTTCGTTCATGACCATGAACGGGTTGACGCAGGCGTCCTCGGCGTGGGCGACCAGGGCATTGGAGATCTTGTCCTGGATGTAGCGGGGGGAGATACCCATCATCCCCTCCTTCTCCGCCGCCTCGCGCAACTCCTTGATGTTGTCCTCGGTGAAACCGGACAGGGTCTTGCCGTTGTAGAGCTTGAGCTTCTGGAGGAGGGTCAGGTTGGCGTTCTTGGGTTCCTCCAGCCGGGTCAGCACGGCCCACATAGCCGTCATCTCCAGGGTATGGGGGGCGATATGTTTGCCATGCACCCGCTTCAGGTTGTAGTCCTTCTCGTAGATCTTGATCTCGTCCCGCAGCCGGGTCACGTAGGGCACGTCGATCTTCACCGTCCGGTCCCGGAGCGCCTCCATGAACTCGTTGCTCTGGAGTTTGCGGTACTCCGGCTCGTTCGTGTGTCCGATGATGACCTCATCGATGTCCGTCTGCGCGAACTTCTTGGGCTTGATCTTATGTTCCTGGGACGCGCCCAGGAGGTCGTAGAGGAACGCCACGTCTAACTTGAGGACCTCAATGAACTCGATTATCCCCCGGTTGGCCACGTTGAACTCCCCGTCGAAGTTGAAGGCGCGAGGGTCCGAATCGCTGCCGTACTCGGCGATCTTCCGGTAGTTGATGTCCCCGGTCAGCTCCGTGGCGTCCTGGTTCTTTTCGTCCTTGGGCTGGAAGGTGCCGATGCCCACGCGGTCCTGTTCCGACAGGATCAGCCGGTACACGAGCACGTCCTCCACGACCCTGGCCCAGTCCCCGTCGTACTTCCGGGTCCGCTCGGAGAACATGTAGCGGCAGAACGGGCAGAGGTCGCCTTTGATTTTGATCTGGTGGCCCTTCTCCGAACGATTCCGGTTCATGGCCTCCAGTACCTTCGGGCGGAACTCCATCGGAATGAGGTGGAGCGGGTCCTCGTGCATGGGACACGGGGCGAGGTTCGGGCCTTCGCCGTTGACCGCCGGCATCTTCCACGAGAAGGCGTAAAGCGCCCCTTCCTCTTTCCGGGAATAGGCCTCGATGCCCTTCTTCAGGAGGCGGGCCAGGGTGCTCTTGGAACTTCCCACGGGGCCGTGGAGGAGGAGTACCCGGTGCTCCACGCCGTAGCCCTGCGCCGCGGCCTTGAAGATGTGGACGAGGTTCATCAGCGCCTTCTCGATCCCGAAGATGGCGTCCCGTCCCCCGCTGTCAGGATCGTCGAAGAACTTGTAGTGGAGGATTCGTTCCTTCTGTTCGGTGATCTCCTCCATCCCGTAAGACATGATCATGTCATACACCCGCTGGAATGCCGTGCGGGTGACTTCCGGGCGTTGGGCCACGATATCCAGGTAGTCCTCGAAACTCCCCTCCCAGTTCAGTCTCTGAAAATCACCCAGATTCTGGCCCTCCGCGATCAAGGAGATGATGTCTTTTCCCTGTGACATAGGATGGCCTCCTCATGAGGAAAAACTCTGCGAAACGCCGAAAGATGCCCTAACACGACTTCCCTGATGACAACACCGCTGCCGGACAAAAAAGCAAATCCTATGCCTGATCGGTCTGCCCTGTATCCCGGCCTGAAAAGGGTAGCCGCGAGAAAGGGGATGCTGGATGAATCATGGATAATTTCAAGCAGGATCTGGTCAGAGATCCCATCAGACCGGAACCCGCATCGGCTTGGGAAAAAAAGAGGGAGAGAGGCGCACAGCGCGCCTGGACATTGGGGGAGAGATGGGAGGAGTGCCGCATCTGCGGTGGGGAACCGCGATGGTCAGGCACCCCTTTCATAAGGGATCATCGAGGACCCCTGAACACGGCCGGGAAAGGCCCTTCTTGTGTTTAGGCCATCTCCCTGACTGTGTGAAACAGACAGGGCTTACGGCCCGGCACATGAATACGGCGCAAAAAGCCCTTCTGTTTTAGGTCATCTCCCCTCCCTTTGTGAATGCCCTGCTTTTTCTCAACAAGTCCAGATATTCAGACACCATGTCCAAAATACACAGACAACTGATGCCAGATCCAACCTACCGATTAAACGACGGGAGGTCCGTGAAGTTCCTCCCGGCCAGGCCGGATAGACTATATATCGGTGCCCATAGTACACGACAGTTAAAATAGTTGCAGTGCAGTTCAGGAAGTGGTTAACTAAGGGGTTGTGAAGAAATAAGCGATTGATTTCGACAGGGCGCGGTTGTACCTTTGATGCGTGAACTTCAATATCTTGCGCAGAAAGTACACGGTCCTCAGGCCGGCGTTGACGGAGCGGTCGAGGCGGCTTTGGTCGGCGACCGAA
>SICM01000259.1 GCA_009694805.1 Candidatus Latescibacterota bacterium | reverse complement strand
TGGCTACATCAAACTCGAACTGCTGAAAGTCTCGACCAAACTCAACCACTTTGCGCTCAAGTCCAAACTCTACCTCAACGCGCTTCAGGTATCCTTCGATACTTTACGTCAACTCCAACCTGTCCGGTTGACTGCGTAAGGTGAGTTACATTTTGCATTTTGCACTTTCTCTATTCTCTACGGAGGTGCTGCCATGACCGACTATCAACCACTCGACCTGTCCGCCCACTGCAACGCAGGCGTGGACCTGCTTGGCCCGGACGCCAGACCGCCCGTCGGGGCGCAGACATTTCACGGCCTCCCGTTCCAGATCGCAGAGGGGCGCTGTTACATCGCCCGGGGAGGAGATCTGGGGAAGGCCCCGGTCACGATCCCCATCGGCCAGAAGGCCCGCCACCTGATCTTTGCGCACCGTCTGCTGGAGTCGAAGATGCTGGAGGGGGCGCCGATCGGGGGCGTCGCGGCCCATTACGTGTTCCATCTGGCCGGGGGTGAGACGATCCGGGTCCCGATCCGGGAGCGGTTCGAGACGGGGGTTGTGCCGCCGGGGTGGGGGCAGCTCGCGTTCCTGGCCGTGCCGGACCAGAAGAACGGCCTTCAGCCTCGCTACGAGGGGAAGTGGGGCAGCGCCGGAAACCGGCAGACCGAGGCGACGCAGGGCGGGCCCCGCGCCTACTACCTGTGGGACTGGGAGAATCCGCAGCCTGACCTGGCCATCGAATCGGTCGAGGTCATCCCGGAGGGGCCGCGGTTTCTGGTCGCGGCCCTCACGCTCGGGCATCTGGAGGAGGACCCGTTCGGGCGGAGCGGGGCGCGGGAGGTGAGGATCGACCTGCCGCAGCCGGAGGACGCTGCCAAGCCGTTCGGGCTGGAGGTGGAGGTGGACCGGGGCGTGGCCACATATCCCTACGCCCTGCCGGAGCAGCCCGCGGACGCGTTTTTGAGCGACGGGTTCAAGGGGTGGGGAGAGGGGCAGAACCCGAAGAGCAGCCCGGCCTACGCCGAGATCGCGGCGACGCCGTCCGCCACGGTGACCGTGAAGCAGGGGGGGGAGGAGATCGGCAGGGCGAACTGGGGGGAGGTGGAGACGAAGGGGGTGGTGGCCACGCCGCGCGTGCGGATCGAACTTGTGGACCGGGGGCGGAACTGGGTGCATACCACGGTGCTGGACGACGAGACCGGAAAGCCCGTGCCCTGCCGCGTCCACTTCCGGTCGCCGGAGGGGATCCCCTACCAGCCCCACGGGCACCACGGCCACGTCAATTCGAACCTGGGGACCTGGCACATGGACATCGGCGGGGACGTGCGGCTGGGGCAGATCACCTACGCGTACATCGACGGGACCTGCCAGGGGTGGCTGCCGCGCGGGGAGGTGATCGTGGACGTGGCGCGGGGGTTCGAGTACGAGCCGCTGCGGGCGCGGGTGGAGGTCAAACCCGGCCAGCGGGAGCTTTCCCTGCGGATCAAGCGGTGGGCGGACATGAACCGGGAGCGCTACTTCAGCGGGGACACGCACGTCCACTTCCTGTCCACGCAGGGGGCGCACACGGAGGCGCTGGGGGAGGATCTGAACGTGGTGAACCTGCTGCTTTCGCAGTGGGGGCACCTGTTCACGAACACGGAGGAGTTCACCGGGCAGCCCAGCGTGTCCGGGGGCGGCCGCAGCATCGTCTACGCGACGCAGGAGAACCGGCAGCACCTGCTGGGCCATCTGACGCTGCTGGGGGTCAAGAACCCGATCATGCCCTGGTGCTCGGACGGGCCGGGGGAGGCGGAACTGGGGGGCACGCTGGAGATCACCCTCTCCCAGTGGGCGGACGCCTGCCATGCGCAGGGGGGCACGGTCATCCTCCCGCACCTGCCGACGCCCAACTGTGAGCCGGCCACGCTGATCGCCACGGGCCGGGTGGACGGGGTGGAGATGCTCCAGCACAACATGTACAGCCATCTCGAGTACTACCGCTACCTCAACTGTGGGTACCGCCTGCCGCTGGTAGGGGGCACGGACAAGATGTCCAGCGATGTGCCGGTGGGGATCTACCGGACCTACGTGCATATTCCTGACGACCAGCCGTTCACGTACGAGACCTGGTGCGAGAACCTGAAGAAGGGGAACACCTTCCACAGCGGCGGGCCGATCCTCCGGTTCACGGTGAACGGCCAGCCCATCGGCAGTACTCTGAATCTCCCCGGCAACGGCGGGACCGTGGAGGTGGAGGCGTCCGCGGAGTCCATCCTCCCGATCCACAGGCTGGAGGTGGTGCAGGAGGGGCGCGTGGTGGCTTCGACGGAAGAGGCGAACGGGGCCCGGAGGCTGAGGCTGAAGGCGCGGGTGAAGGTGGAGAAGCACTCCTGGCTGGCGGCGCGGTGCAGCGGCCCCGGCTATACCCAGTCCGTTCCGCATCACGACGGCTGGCGGCGCGGGGTCATGGCGCATACGTCGCCGGTCTATCTGGCGGTGGGCGGGGACTGGTGGATGTTCGACAGCGGGGCGGCCAGTTATCTGCTGACGCTGATTGAAGGAGGACTCTCCTACATCCGACGCCGGAGCCCGCAGCACCGGCCCGGCTCCGTGACGCACCACCACGGGGAGGCGGACCATATGGCCTACCTGGAGCGTCCGTTCCTGGAGGCGCAGGCGGCCATCCACCGGAGGATGCACCAGCACGGGATACCGCATTAATGTGGAAAGAGCGCTGGTCTCGCGAGGGGGGCTACGGGGAGGTGCTGCGGATCGCGCTCCCGATGATCCTGAGCACCGGGTCGTGGAGCTTCCAGCAGTTCGTGGAGCGGGTGTTCCTCACCTGGTACTCGCCGGAGTCCGTGGCCGCGGCCATGCCGGCGGGGCTGATCTGTTTCGTGTTCATGAGCCTCTTCCTGGGCACGGTCACGTACGCCAACACCTTCGTGGCGCAGTACACGGGCGCGGGCCGGCCCGAACGGGTCGGGGCCTCGGTCTGGCAGGCCATCCACCTGGCCGTGCTGTCGGGCATCCTGATGGTGGGCCTGGTCCCGCTGGCGGGGATGATCTTCGACTGGGCCGGGCATGAGCCGGGGGTCCGAGATCTGGAGGTGGCCTACTTTCAGATCCTCTGCTACGGCGCAGGTCCCACGCTCGTGAACTCCGCCGCGTCCACGCTGTTCACCGGCCTGGGGCGGACGCGGGTCGTGATGTGGGTGAACCTCGCCTGCGCCGCCGGCCTCAACACCCTTCTGAGCTATGCCTGGATCTTCGGGCGATGGGGCCTCCCGGCGTGGGGCATCCGGGGCGCGGGATGGGCCTCCGTGGTCGCCAGCCTGGTCTCCGCCGTGGCCTTCCTGGCCCTGATGCTCCGGCGGCACTACCGGGAGTCCTATCAGACCCTGGAGGCGTGGCGGCCCGACTGGACCCTCATGCGCCGTCTGATCCGGTTCGGGCTGCCCAGCGGCATTCAGTTCAGCCTGGACATCGCGGCGTTCTCGACGTTCCTCCTCCTGGTGGGTCGTCTGGGCACGGCGGCCCTGGCGGCCACCACCATCGCGTTCAACATCAACTCCCTGGCGTTCATGCCGATGATCGGGCTGGGCATCGCCGTGTCCACGCTCGTGGGCCAGCGGCTCGGACAGAACCGCCCGGACCTGGCCGAGCGGAGCGCCTTTTCCGCCTCCCTCGTGTCCATGACCTACATGGGCGCCCTGGCCCTCGGCTACGCCGTATGGCCGGACCTGTTTTTGAGCCCTTTCGCGAGCGGGGCGGATGCGGGGGCGTTTTCAGAGGTGCGGAACACGGCCACTGTCCTGCTCCGGTTCGTGGCGGTCTACTGCCTGTTCGACGCGATGTACTTCGCCTTTTCATCGGCGCTCAAGGGCGCGGGGGACACGCGCTTCGTGTTGCTCATCTCGCTGGCCCTGTCGTGGGGCGTGATGGCGATCCCGGCTTATATCTCCTGGCGGATGGGCTGGGGGCTGTACGCGATCTGGTCGTTCGCGACCGTCTATATCATGATCCTTGGCTCGACCTTCTACCTCCGGTTCCGGGGCGGGAAGTGGAAGACGATGCGGGTGATCGAGGAGGCGGCTGAAGACGAGGGGGACTGAAAATGAATGAGAAGATTCAAAGGGCGCGGGACGTGGCGCTGGGGATTCTGAAGCCGGACGCCAGGGATCTGGAGCACGGCCTGGAGCTGCACGCGAACGCCCTGGTGTGTGACGCCTACGGGTTTGCGCCCCGCGCGGCCTGGGACGGGGATGCGATGCGCGTGGCGATAGAGGCGGGGACCTCGGAGGCGGATCTGAAGGACCTGGAGGAGGAGATGTCCATGACCCGGTGCGTGACCGACGCCGGGGAACGGGCGGAGTTCCAGGAGGCGTGGGAGGCCTCGGGGGTGACGTGCATCTTCCAGAACGCGGGGGAGGAGAGCCAGGCCCCCCTCAGGATCATCAAGCGCCTGGCCAGCTTCACCTATGTGGGGGATATGCTGAGGGAGTTTCTCGTGCGGGCGACGGTCCCGGACGACATCGTCGCGGCCAGGCGGCAGAACCGGCGCTGCTTCTACACGAGCAGAAATGGGGTACCGCTGGCCCAGGATTGGGTCTCGGTGGAGGAGGAGATGGGGTTCATCCGGGTCTTCTTCCAGCTCGGCGTCCGCATGATGCACCTGACCTACAATCGGCGGAATATGATCGGGGACGGGTGCGCGGAACCGGCGAATGCGGGGCTGAGTGACTTCGGCAGGGCGGTCGTGAAGGAGATGAACCGTGCCGGGGTGATCGTGGACGTGGCCCACGCGGGCTGGCAGACCAGCCTGGAGGCCGCGCAGGCGTCGGAGCGCCCCATGGTGGCGAGCCATTCAGGCTGCTGTGCGGTCAACCGGCACATCCGGTGCAAGCCGGATGAGGTGATCCGGGCCATCGCGGACACCGGAGGATACGTCGGCATCTGCTCCATCCCGGCGTTCCTGGGGAGGAGCGGGGACATCCAGGCGATGCTCGACCACGTCGATTATGTGGCCAGGACGTTTGGCGTGGACCACGTGGCCATCGGGACGGACACGGCCTATGTATCCCGGAACGAGGCGGCGGAGCGCAAGAAGGTTCCGGCGCGGCGGCGCGTCCGATCCCGGTGGGAGGGGTTCTGGCCCCCGGATGCCTTCGGAGCGCAGTGGCGGCAGGAATCCATGACGCTCAGCCTGGCGTGGACCAACTGGCCGCTGTTCACGGTCGGTCTCGTCCAGCGCGGCTATACGGATGAAGACATCCAGAAGATCCTGGGGGGCAACGCGCTCCGCGTGGCTCGCGCGGTGTGGACGGAATAGGGACTTTTCTCAACAGGATGAAGGAATATGTACGAATATCGCATCTCGGACAGCGCCTGGCCCGCCATCGACCGCGCCATCGACGCCGCGCTGGAAGAGGACGTCGGCCCCGGCGACGTGACCACGCTCTGGACCGTGCGGGAAGATGCGATGGCGCGCGCGGACCTGATCGCCAAGGCCGAAGGGGTGATCGCGGGCCTGGAGGTCGCGGCGCGGGTGTTTCTGCGAGTGGACGCCCGCGTTGTCTTCACGCCGCACCTGGCGGACGGCCAGCGGGTCGTCCCGGGTGATCGGATCGTGGAGGTCGCCGGCCCGGCGCGGGGCATCCTCACGGCGGAGCGCACGGCCCTCAATTTCCTCCAGCGTCTGTCCGGGATCGCCACGGCCACGTCCGCGTGTGTGGCCGCCGTGGCGGGCACGGGGGCGAAGATTCTGGACACGCGCAAGACTGCTCCCGGCCTCCGGCTGCTGGACAAGTACGCGGTGCGGGCAGGGGGGGGCGTCAACCACCGGGTCGGGCTTTTTGACATGGCGCTGATCAAGGACAACCACATCGAGGCCGCAGACGGCATCCCCTCGGCCGTGCATCGCGTCCGGACCGGCCTGGCGCAGGAGGGCCTCCGGATCGAGGTGGAGGTCAAGAATCTGGATGAACTCCGGGAGGCCCTCGGGTGCTGCGTGGATCGGATCATGCTCGACAATATGGACCCGGACACGATGCGCGAGGCGGTGCGGATTGTTCACGCCTCGCCGGATCGGCCCGAGATCGAGGCCTCCGGGGGCGTCACGCTGGAGACCCTCCGGGCCGTGGCGGAGACGGGCGTGGACTTCATCTCCCTGGGGGCGCTGACCCACTCCGTGAAGGCGCTGGACATAAGTCTTCTGTTCCGGTGTGAGCAACCGGAATGATAGGTGACACTTTATACCGGGATGATGGGTGACACATTACTGGGTTTGTGATCTTGATCAGTCACGGATAATCATCTCACGTTCGTCGACCTTGGCGATGAGGATCTTGCCAAAGTAGATTGACCAAATGCCG
>SICM01000258.1 GCA_009694805.1 Candidatus Latescibacterota bacterium | reverse complement strand
GACGAGGTGGAGAGGACGGAGGATTCTATGGCGGTTTCTCCTTGTTTTATAGGGAGTATTGGACTTCTCCCCTAAGAGATACCGCATCTTCTCCCTCTTATCAACTCCTGATTTCTGTTGAGCAAAAACCTAACCGGACGTTACTGAGTCTACCCCCTAAAAAGGGTCAGGAAGACGACCTGGCCCCCGCCAGCATCGCCGCTGCATCCCTCACGGTGCAGACCCACACCTTCTCAGGCCGGGTGTGACAGTACTCCAGAAAATGCCTCAACACCACGTTGTCCCGGTCGTGCAGGTAGTGCGACGTGGGATGCCAGACCGGAACCCACAGAAGGCCGCGCTCACAGGCGTGGTCTATGGCCTGACGGTGATAGGCCATCCAATCCTCTAAAGCGTTCGGGGCGGGCCACGGCGCTTTCCAGTCCCTGGCCACCGGTTTCCCACCGTCCCGTTTTCTCCAGGCGTGGTATTTATCCGCGTCCACCCTGAACATATCGAAGAAGGCGCGGTCCGTGAACCCCTGGAAAGGGATCTCCACCAGTCCGGTCGGATACACGTAAGGGGCGTCCCGCTCCGGGGCCCGGAGGACGTGGTCCCTGTCCTCCCAGCCGGTCCCGTCCACCCTGCAACTGACCCATTTAAAGCCGTTTTTCAGGATCACCTGCTGGTTTTCAAGCTTTCCGTCCAGACCGTTCTGATACCCCCCCGGCCCTCTCAAGACCGTGGACTTCCAGCCCAGCCGCTCCTCAAAAAGCCGGTTGGTCAGGGCCAGTTCCTCGTCAAGTTTTCCCACATCCTCCGTGACCAGGGGAAGGTGGGAATAGGTGTGATTGTCCACCACGTGCCCTCGGTCGAGGATCTCCTTCAAACAGTTGAAGGTCTGCTCAAACCCGTTGCTCACGTAAAAGAAATGGAGTCGGACGCCGTACTCCTCGGCCACGCGGCAGAGGTCCAGGGTGTATTCTTGCACCTCCGGGAGGATGCGTCCGTGGTTGATCAGGTCCGGCTGATAGCCCGCGCACATCTCCAGGTCGTAGCTCAGGGCTATGGCACACTTCACGCCTTCGGGCAGCATAACGCGCATGGATGACCTCCTGAGGAAAGGTTCCTACACCCGGTTCTGGTCCGACACCTGACGCACCAGGTCTGCCGCCCGCTCGCAGTGCTCCGGCTCGTATTTCTCGCAGAAGGTGGTCCAGCGGATGAAGGTCTCCAGGAAGGCCTTCGCGGTCGGACAGGCCTCCGCGCTGTAGGCGTAGGCGTGGGAGGCGGGGGGCATCGAAAACGGATAGGTCCTGTTTCGCGCCTTGTCCTGAAGGAAGGTCAGCGAGGCCGGGAGGAGGTAGTACCTGCCCGTGCCCACGCCGGGGATGCCGGCCCTGGCAAGTTGCTGTGCGAACACGTCGGAACTGCACCGGAATGCCTTCGGGTCGAGGGTGAAGCCGGCCATCCAGCTCGAATAGACGTTCTGATAGTCCGGGATCGGCAGCGGCGTGACGCCGGGGATGTCTGCGAGTAACCGGGTCAGCAGTCGGATCATCCGGTCTCGCTGCGCCACGTTGGACCGGATGATCTCCAGTTGCGCCAGGGAGATCGCGGCGGTGCTCTGCGTCATCCGAAGCGCGTATCCGGGGACCGTGTGCAGACGCCCGAAGTTGGGCTGCATCTGGGCGCCCCGGCTGTGCCCGATGAACCGGAGGCGCTCCTCCAGTGGGTCGTCGTCCGTGAGCACGCACCCGCCCACATCCGACCCCATGGTCTTCTCCGTGTCGAACGAAAACCCGGCCGCCAGCCCCAGAGACCCGGCCAGCCGCCCCTTGTATTCGCTGAACACCGCCTGGCAGACGTCCTCGTACACGATCAGACCGTGCTTCTTCGCCAGGTCGTTGATCGGGTCCATGTCGCACACGAGGCCCGTCATGTGTACTGCCAGAATGGCGCGTGTCCGGTCGGTAATGCAGGGGCGGATCGTCTCCGCACTGAAGTTGATCGTCCCGGGCGTCGTATCCGGGAAGACCGGGATGAAGTTCTCCTTCAGGAGCCCCAGGACGGTGCCATAATCCGTGACCGGGCTGACGATGATCTCATCCCCCGGCTCGAACCCGAATGCTGCCGCCAGCACCGTCAGGGCGGGGTTGCATCCGGGGGTGGCGATGCAGTGCTTCACGCCCATCTCCCTGGCAAATGCCTGTTCAAAGCGTGTGACCATGTCGCTGGTGAGGCCGGAGTCCACCACCTCCTGAAGGTATTTCATGCAGTTGGGCCCCATGGTGCGGGGGTAGGGGTTGGGGAGGGTTCCGCTCAATCCGGCCGTTGCCTCGGCCCCATATTTCGCTCTTTCGATCCGGGTTGCCATGGCTTTTCTCCTCAGGTTCTACGTCATTCCTCCGGTTCCGACTTCCACGGCTGGAACAGTTCGTGCGGGATATGGAGCAAGTTGAGAATCCGTCCCGCGATGAAGTCCGCCAGGTCGTCGAAGGTGCGGGGTTTCTGGTAGAAGGCGGGCATGGCCGGGAGGATGACGGCCCCGGCCTCGGCGGCGGCGACCATGTTGCGGAGGTGAATCAGGTTGAACGGGGCCTCGCGGGGGACGAGGACCAGGGTCCGGCGCTCCTTCAGGGCCACGTCTGCGGCGCGCTCGATCAGGTTTCCCGACGCGCCGTGGGCGATGCCGGACAGGGCCTTCATCGTACAGGGGACCACGGCCATGCCGTCCGAACGGGCCGAGCCGCTGGCCAGTGGGGAGGCGAGGTCGTGGAAGGCGTGCTGTTCCAGCTCGCCGACCTCGACCCCCTGGCCGTAGGCGGCGACCAGGAAGGAGAGGAGGTCGGACCGCTTGCCGTCGAAACTGGCCTCTTCCTTCAGGAGCATCCAGCCGTAGTCGGACACGATGAGATCGACGTGGCATCCGGCGATGAGCAGGGCGCGGAGCGTGCGAAGGGCGTAGATCGCGCCGCTGGCCCCGGTGATGGCGAGGGTGATGCGTTTCATAAAAACAGATGCAAAGTGAAAAATGTAAAATACAAAGTGCAAACTAAAACCCGTTTTGCGTTTTGCAATTTCCACTTTGCATTTTGCATTTTCTATCCTTTCAAAATCATCACATCTCCAAGCGTGAACACGAAGTACGTGACGCTCAGGATGCCGTTCATGGTGAAGAACGCCGCGTTGAGGCGCGACAGGTCGTCGTGCCGGACGAGGCGGTGCTCATAGATGAGGATCACGCCCACGAGGAGGACGCCGGCCAGGTAGAGGCCGTTCAGTCCGAACACGAACTTGAGGGCGAGCAGGAGGCCGAAGGCCACGACGTGGAGGAGCCGTGCGACGATCAGGGCGCGGCGCAAGCCCAGGCGCTGGGGGATGGACCGGAGGCCGCTCCGGAGGTCGAATTCATAGTCCTGGCAGGCGTAGATGATGTCGAACCCGGCGACCCACGCGAGCACGGCCGCGCCCAGGAGGAGGACGATGGGGTCGAGGGTCCCGCGCACCGCGATCCACGCTCCAATGGGGGCCACGCTCAGGGAGAGGCCGAGGAAGGCGTGCGAGGCCCAGGTGAAACGCTTCGTGAAGGAGTAGAAGAAGATGATGAGCAGGGCGACGGGGGAGAGGACCAGGCAGAGGGGGTTGAGCCTGTAGGCCGCGAAGACCAGGACCGCCGACGAGAGGACGATGAAGGCCGCGACCGCCGGGACGGAGATGACGCCGGCCGGGAGTTCCCGGGTGCGGGTGCGGGGGTTGGCCGTGTCGATGCGGTGGTCCACCAGCCGGTTGAACCCCATGGCCGCGCTGCGCGCGCCGACCATGGCCACGACGATCCAGAAGAGGTGAGGGCCTGTGATCGAGGTCCGAAGCGACGCCAGCAGCGCGCCGGTCAGGGCGAACGGCAGGGCGAAGACGCTGTGCGAGAACTTGATCATGCGCCCGTAGGTCAGGACTCGGGACAGGATTTTCATACGGGTCGTCTCTTCCCATCGCCTTCCCCCTGATGAACTGCGCGGCGATTCGAGACGCTCACTCTGGCCACGGCCTGCCGCAAGGCGTTCAACGTGAGGGGCTTGCTCAGGACGAGGTCCACCCCTTCGGGGCATTCTCCGATCGCCTCCATGAATTCACCGAATCCGGTGAGGAGGATGACGGCCGTATCGGGTGCAACCTTTTTGACGAGGCCCGCCAGCTGGTCACCGCTCATGCCGGGCATCGCCCGGTTCGTCACCACCAGATCGAACGGGCCTGCCTGAAACCGCTCGATCCCTTTGTGTCCGCTGGAGGCGGTCTCCACGGTATGACCATCGCCGGTCAGGTACTCGCTCAGAACCCTGAGCACCCTCGGTTCGTCATCGACGACCAGGACACGCAGCGAACGCGCCGGGGCTGAAGCCTTCCGCGCCCTGGCCTCTGTCTTCTGTCTCTTCAGAGCAGGCAGGCGGACGATCAGGGTCGTCCCCTGGCCCAGGGCGCTCTGAATCTCGATCGTCCCCTCGTGTCGCTGGACGATGCCATACACCATCGCCAGACCCAGGCCTGTCCCGTATTCGCCCTTGGTGGTGTAGAACGGCTCCAGGCAACGCTGGCGGACCTCCTCGGTCATGCCTGTGCCCTGTCGCTGACTTCGAGGACGACGCGCTCCCCCTCCGCACGGGTGCGCAGGGTGATCGTCCCGCCGTCCGGCATCGCATCCACGGCGTTGAAGATCAGATTCGCCAGCATTTCGCGCAGGTCCGCTTTGTTGCCGCTGGCGGGAAGGGTTTTTTGCAGATGGGTCTCGATTTTGACGGCCACGCCGCCCGCCTGCGCCTGAGTCTTCCACCTGGGCTGGGTCAGGGAGATTGTCTGCTCGATCAACCGGTTGAGGTCGACGGGCAGGAAGACTTCGCCCTCTTCGCGGCGACGGTAAAACTCCCGCAGGCGGCTGACGATCTTGGCAGCATCCCGGGCGGCCATGTTCATGATCCGCAAAGACTTCATCACCCTCTCCCGGTCGTCCAGGTCTATGGTGCCGGCGAGCAGCATTTCGCTGTAGCCCATGATCGGCGACAGGGCATTGTTGAAGTCGTGGGCGATGCCGCTGGCCATCTGCCCCAGCGCCCGCAGACGTTCCTGACGGGCGAATTCCTGCTGCGTCGCTTGAAGTTCCGCCAGGGTCTCTCCGAGCCGTCGATTGGTCACCTGAAGGGCCTCCTCCGTCCGCCTGCGCTCGATGATCTCGGAGACGTTCGAGAGCGTGGCGCCCACCTGATCAAAAAAGGGACGCATCCGCTCGATCTGACGGAGGACAAGTTGCCTGTCTGCCTGAGAAGAGGCCGTGCAGACCACGCCGATGACAAGGTCCCCGGCCAGAATGGGGACGAAAAAGGCCGTGCTCCCCCGGTTGAAGTCTCTGGGGCGTTGACGGAAGGCCATCCTGCCGTCCGTCTCGACGATTCGCTCGTGGTACCGGGGGTCCCATCCGTCGATCACCTCGACCCGTCCAGTCCGGGCCACGCCACAGAGGATGTCGGGGTGGGACAGGTCGAAGCGCCAGCCGATGGGGTCGGAGGATGTCTCAGAGGCCAGCGGATAGGCCCTGACCACTTCCACCCCCCCTTTCTCGTGATCCACGGCGGCGATGACGAGGCTCCGGAGGTGGAAGGTGCCCAGGATGCCATGTTCGAGGATCTGGAACATCTGCGCTGGATCGCGGGTGTCCAGCAGGTCGCGCGTGATCCGGTTGAGGGCCTGGAACTCCCGGTGCATCCTGCCGAATTCCACCAGCGTCTCCCATTCCGGGGACAGGGTGGCGGAGGAGGCAGCTCCCGGCCGGGCCAGGTCGACCAGCGCGCCGATGATGCCGTCCACCGTGTCTCCCGCCAGGGACAGGGCGTGGTGGATGATGTCGATATCCCTGTGAGGACCGGCGACATCCCGGAGCATCCTGTGGAGGATCGTCCAGAGGATGAGCTGGCCGGGGATGACGCCCTGGATGACGGTCCGGGAATCGGCCCCCGGGAGCATCCCGCGAAGTTCTGCGATGAGGCCGTGACGGGAGGACTCGCGAATATAGGTCCGGGCGAGGTGGAGCAGGGCCACGTGGGTCGGCAGAAAGGCCGTCGAGCCGTCCTGGTCGAGTCCTCTGGACAGTTCCTCCTCGATGCACGTTCCGTGCTCCTGAAGGAATGCGGCTGTCATTTCCCGCACGCGGTTCGGGGTCTCCACCCAGTATTGTCCGGTTAGAAAATTGCTGTGATGAGGATTTGTCTTTGCCAAGGTCCCCATCGTTTCACGGCTAAGAAGAGTGTGACGGTCCGCCCCCCCAGCAGGCCCATCATAGTGGAGTCCAACGCCCGCTCTTTTCGAATGTCC
>SICM01000031.1 GCA_009694805.1 Candidatus Latescibacterota bacterium | reverse complement strand
AACCCATCAAGATCAAAAAACACGGACGTCGTGCTATCAGCATTTTCCGGCTTGGTTTAGACCAACTCATGCATCTGATCAACAACGCTCAAGACTGCCTGAAAGATTTCCGATATTGCTGTCAACGATTACTGTCGTGTACTTAGCCCTGGCAGTCTTGATGATGGGAGGGATGTTCGGGCAGGCCGAGGGGCGCCCGTTCCGTCCGGGCCAGCTCCCCAACGGCGGGATCAACCGGTGTTCCAACTGTCACTTTAACCCCATGGGAGGCGGCGGCCGCAACGCCTTCGGGCAGACGATCGAGAGGGCCTTCCTCGTGGCCCCCGCCACCCCGGCGAACGCCACCATCGACCTGTTCGCCGTGAACTGGGGGCCTGACCTGGCGAATCTGGACTCGGACGGGGACGGCGTCACGAACGGCCAGGAGCTGGGAGACCCGAACGGGGCCTGGAGGGTCGGGCAGCCCGCGCCGGGCAGCCCCAGGAACGTCTCCCTCCCCGGCGACTTCCAGAGCAAGCCGGGGGATCTCTCCTTCACCACGGTCGCCCCCGCCATCTCCCTGACCGCGGCGATGGACGGGACGCAGGAGAACCCGGCGGTCACGACCGCGGGGAAGGGGACCGGGGCGTTCGTGCTGGACGCCAGCGGCCTCCGCTACCGAATCACCGTGGACAGCCTGAGCGGCCCCATGACCGCGGCGCATTTCCACAACGCGGCGGCCGGGACCAACGGCGGCGTGATCCAGCCGATCACGTTCACCGGCAACACCGCGACCGGCGTCTGGGCGATCACCCCCGCGCAGGTCGCTGCGCTGCTGGCGGGCCGCATCTACGTGAACGTCCACACCGCCGCCAACCCCGGCGGCGAGGTTCGCGGCCAGGTCACCCTCAACGCGGGCGCGAGCTTCTGGGCGGCCCTGGACGGGAGTCAGGAGAACCCGGCGCTCACGGTCACGGGGACCGCGTCCGGGTCGTACTGGCTGGACAGCAAGGGACTCAACTACCGGATCACCTATTCGGGCCTGACCGGGCCGCGCACGGCCTCGCACTTCCACAACGCGGCGAGGGGCACCAACGGAGGCGTGGTCCGGGATATCCCGTTCACCGGCAACACCGCAACCGGCACCTGGGGGTTTGACGACGCCACGCAGCCGCTCACCACGGCCCTTCTGGATCAGCTCCTGCTGGGCCGCATCTACACGAACCTCCACACCGCGGCCAACCCCGGCGGCGAGATCCGCGGGCAGGTCCTGATGACCTCCGGCCTCCGGTTCTCGGCAGCGCTGGACGGGACGCAGGAGAACCCGGCCGTCACGACCAATGGGATAGGGACCGGGGCGTTCGCGTGGGATGCCTACGGCCTCCAGTACCGGGTCACGGTCTCCGGCCTGAGCGGCGCAATCTCCGCCGCGCACTTCCACAACGCCGCGGCAGGGACCAACGGGGGCGTGGTCCAGGCCACCCCGTTCACCGGCGCGACCTCGGCTGGCAATTGGGCCATCACGTCGGCGCTGCTCAAGGAACTGCTGGCCGGCAAGATCTACTTCAACGTCCACACCGCGGCCAACCCCGGCGGCGAGATCCGCGGGCAGGTCGCCCTGCCGAAGCCCGGCCTGGGGGGCCTGACGGTGGACTTCGACCGTGCGGTCGCTGGCCAGCAACCCTTCTCGCGCCTGGTGAACAGCACGCCTACGACCACCGCCAGGTTCGGCTTCCAATACCGGGGGACCACGGACGCCAACGGCAGGGCCACCGTCAACATCTCGGTGCAGCAGGAGCCTGCGTTCCGCCGGGTGGGGGCCAACGGCTACTACTGGGCGCGCCTGACAGACCTCACGACCGGCACCGTGCTCGGGATGTGGTCCGGCATCCCCCTGCGAGGTGGCCGCGCGACGGATCTTCAGCTCCAGATTAACGGACAGGCCGCCATCACCGGCCCCTTCTTCGGAACGCCCCTCGCGGCGACCAAGCCCGTGGCGGCCCTTCCGACCGTCACGGTCCTTTCCGGGATGGAGCCCCTGGCTCCGTCCGTCTCCTTCGGGAGCGCAGAGAAGCGGGAGGACGGTTCCCTCGACCTGCCCGTGCAGATCGGCGGCGGGAGCGCCCTCTTCGGGGGCGACCTGACGCTGACCTACGACCCGGCGCTGCTCGCCTTCCGGGAAGGCAGGATCGGAAACACCGGCCTGACCGTCACGGAATCCGGCCCGGGCCACGTCTCCCTCGCCTTCGAGGGGCTTGTCTCCGCCGACCCGACCGCCCTGGTCCTCTCCTTCGACCGTCGTGCAGGCGACGCCCTGGGGGACCTGAAGCTAGCCGGCCTGCTGTATGACAGAGACCTCATGCCCATCGGGGACGTGGCCGCCGAGGCCCTGCTCAACGGAGCCTCCCCGAAGGACTATGCCCTGTTCCAGAATGTGCCCAACCCCTTCAACCCCGCCACCACCATCCGCTACGCCCTGCCCGAAGCCGGCCGGGTGCGCCTGACCATCTACAATATGCTGGGTCAGCAGGTGGCGCGGCTGGTGGATGTGCGCCAGGAGGCCGGGGCCTACAGCATCACGTGGGATGCCCGCGACTTTGCGTCGGGCACGTACTACTACCGTCTGGAGGCGGGAACCTTCAGGGAGGTGAAAAAGCTCGTCCTGCTCAAGTAGGGGCGAGGCAAGCCTCGCCCTGTTCTTGGGGGATGTATTCCTGATCCAAAAAAGGCAGGCGCGGTCTCTCGACTGCGCCTGCCTTTTTAATGAAAGGCTGAAAATGCAGGACATCCTCACCCTCTCCGGCCGGCCCGTGAGCCGCCTGGGCCTGGCCGCCGGCAGCGACATGGACGAACGGTGCGTGCAGGCCGCCTTTGAGGGCGGCGTCACCTATTTCTTCTTCTACAACACCTCCTTCACGGCCATGCTCAACGGCCTCCGCTCCCTCCTCCAGCGGCATCGCGAGGGGGCCGAGGAGAAGGTCTTTCCCGCGGCCCTGAAGGCGGGCGTCCCGGTCACGGCCTTCACCTGCACGCGCTGGGGTTCCCTGCTGAAGCGCCCCCCGGCGTGGGACCCCGGCCGGCCCGTCCCGGCCGCCGCCGACTGCTACCGCTTCGTCCTGCGCCACCCTGCCGTGCGCATCGCCCTGACCGCCCCGGCGACGGTCAGGCAACTCTACGACAACCTCTCCATCCTGCGCGACGGTCCCGACCTCTCCCCGGAACAATACAGGGCCTGGGAGGAGTACGGCCGCCTGGTCCACGGCGACGGGAAGGGTGCGTTCGAGACGAGGTGGCCATGACAGGCGAACCGAAAGTGAAGCCCTCCTTGTCTGAGGCGCAGCTTCAGATCCTCCTGGAGATCAACAACGCCATCATCACGCATCTGGACAGGGACTCTCTGTTCAGCACCATGTTCGACACCATCGCCCGGTCCCTCCGGAAGGTCCTCCCGTTCGAGCGCTGCAACATCAACATCTACGACCCGGAACGGGATGTCTTCAAGGCCTTTGTGCTGGTAGGCCCCACCATCGCCCCCTTTACGGAGGTCCCCGGAAGCAAGGGCGGCCAGGGAAAGTTTCTCGTTCATCAGCGCCCCTCTGTCACGCGGGACATCCGCGAATCTCCCCCGAACCCGGTCAGCCGGCACGTCCGGGAGGCGGCCCTGAAGGCCGGCCTGCGGTCCGGCATGGGCGCGCCGCTCATCGCCAGGGGAAAGACCATCGGCACGCTGAACATGACCAGCAAGGTCGTGGGGCAGTACTCGGAGGAGGACGGCGCCTTCCTGTTCGAGGTGGCGAAACAGATCTCCCTGGCCTTCCAGAACATGACCGCCTACGAGGAGATCGCCCGGCTCAAGGCCCGGCTGGAACAGGAGAACGTCTACCTTCAGGAAGAGATCAAGACCGAGCACAACTTCGAGGAGATCGTGGGCCAGGGGGCCACCATGAAAAAGGTGTTGAAGGCCGTGGAGACGGCCGCCCCCACAGACGTCAGCGTGCTGATCTCAGGCGAGACGGGGACCGGGAAGGAACTGGTCGCGCGGGCCATCCACAACCTCAGCCGCAGAAGAGACCAGGCCCTGGTGAAGGTGAACTGCGCGGCCCTGCCGGCCGGCCTCATCGAGAGCGAGCTGTTCGGCCACGAAAAGGGGGCCTTCACCGGGGCCCTGTCCCGCAAGCTCGGCCGGTTTGAACTGGCCGACGGCGGGACGATCTTTCTGGATGAGATCGGCGACCTGCCCCTGGAGCTCCAGACGAAACTCCTCCGGGTCCTCCAGGGGGGGGAGTTCGAGCGCGTGGGAGGCGTGGAGACCCTGCGCGCGGACGTGCGCGTCATCGCGGCCACCAACCGGGACCTGGAGCAGGCCATGCAGGAGGAGAAATTTCGCCAGGACCTCTTCTACCGGCTGAACGTCTTCCCCATCCACCTCTCCCCCCTGCGCGAGCGGAAGGAGGACATTCCCCTCCTCGTTCGCCATCTGGTCATGAAACACAGCGCCCGGCTGGGGAAAAAGATCGAGACGATCCCCCAGAGGACGATGGACGCCCTGCAGACCTATCCCTGGCCCGGAAACGTCCGGGAGATGGAGAACGTGATCGAGCGCGCCGTCATCCTCAGCCGGAGCCCCCGGCTGGAGTTCGGCGACTGGCTCCCGAAACCCGGTGTTGTCTCCAATGGATTACGAATCCGGACCCTCGAAGAGGTCGAGCGGGAGCACATCCGGGAGGCGCTGGAGTTGACGGGCTGGCGGGTGAGCGGGGAGCGAGGCGCGGCGATGCTCCTGGGGTTGAAACGGACCACGCTGGAGTCGAAGATGAAGAAACTCGGGATCAGGCGGAAGACGTGAAAAATCCCGATATTTCGTCACGCTGACGAGATATCGTCAAAGTCAGGCCCCTCAGGTCATCTGGAATCCGCTCCAGATGACCTTTTTCTTTTCCGGCACGGGACTTGCGATAAATTTGTGAAGAGACCTCACCCACCCCCTGCCCCCTCCCTCTCCGTATACGGAGAGGGAGGGGGCAGGGGGTAGGGCGGTTCGCGAACCGCCCCTACAGACCTGGGGGAGGGTGAGGGCCGATCCTGCCTATCCAGCACATCCCTGTTCAACCCTCTTTGAAAGGTCGCCCTCGTGCTTCGCATCACCCAAATCGGGGAGAGCCCATCGACCCTGAAGGTGGAAGGCCGGATCATCTCGGACTGGGCTGCCGTGCTGGAGGACGAAAGCCGAAAGCTGATCGAAGCGAAACAGGCGGTCGTGCTGGACTTCTCAAACGTGAGTTTCATCGACAGACAGGGGGTTGCGACGGTACGACGGTTGAAAGCCGGAGACGTCCGGATCATCAACTGCTCTCCGCTCATCGAGGACATGCTCAATGGAGAGGAGGGAGAATAGCGAAACGGGGAAACGGAGAAGGGAAGAATCGGGGAAAAGACGCTTCACCGGCTCTCCGGTTCGCTTTTTTCTTCTCTTCCTGTCCTCCGTGCCCCTCCGGGTCTTTGCGAACAGGGTCCGGAGGGTTCATTCCCGGCAGGCCCGTCTCGGGCCTGTTCATCGGCCTGGAGCGGGCACGGAGACAGGGAAACCCGGACATCCCATCAGGAGAAAGGAGGACACGATACGTCACACGTGATTGGGTCATTCTGAGGAGCCCTTCGCCGGGTCATTCTGAACCGAAGGCGAAGAATCTCGTTCCGGCTCAGGATAAACTCCGCGGCGAAGAATCTCGTTTTACAGGGAAGGAGATTCTTCGCTCCCTTGCGGTCGCTCAGAATGACACGATCTTTGAACCAGCGCGGTTTTCGCGCCCGGAAGCGTCTTTCTGAATCTCACCGGAGGAGGGAACGACAACATGAAGCGTATGATTCTCTTTTGGACGATGGCCGTCTTCTTTCTGGCCTTTCACGGGACAGGGATGGCTCAGGCGAACAACACGGCCCGGGTGAACGTGCAGGTGAGCATGGCGGAGGCAGGCCCCCAGACCATTTTCACGGCGGCGCTGGACGGGAGCCAGGAGAATCCGCCCGTGACGACCCCGGCCAAGGGGACGGGGGTGTTCGTGCTGGACAGCAAAGGGCTCTCCTACCGGGTCACCCTAGACGGGATGAGCGGCCCGATCACGGCCTCGCACTTCCACAACGCGGCTGTCGGAACCAACGGAGGCGTGGTCCAGCCCGTCACCTTCGACGGCAACACCTCGATAGGCGCGTGGGAGATCCCCGCTGCGATGCGCACGGAATTGCTGGCGGGCCACATCTACGTGAATGTCCACACCGCGGCCAACCCCGGCGGCGAGATCCGGGGGCAGCTCACCCCCGTGGCCGGGACGGCGTTCTGGGCGGACGTGGACTGGGGCCAGGAGTTCCCGGGGCCCGCCTCGGTCACCCCGCCTGCGACGGCCACCGCGCCGACCGTGGACCGCGTGGGCTACCCGGAGGGCTACAGGACCTGGAAGCTGCTCCACGAGTTTGACCGTCAGGACAACCGGCAGCGCCGCGCTGTCTACGCCAACGACAGGGCCGCGTCGGCGACGCCCGGTCAGCCGTATCCCTACGGCAGCGTGCTCGTGCTGGAGACGCAGGCCACCGTGCACGACCCCCTGGGCAACGTGATGCGGGACGCCGGCGGACGCTTTATTCCCTCCAGCGCCGCACCTACCGTCTTCGTGATGCGCAAGGAGCAGGGGTTCGGCGCGGATTACAAAGACATCCGCAACGGCGAGTGGGAATACGCGCAGTACCGCGCGGACAAGAGCCGGGTGGCGCCCAATGCGACGACCGGCGGGACCCAGTCTTGCGCCACCTGTCACCTGGCCGCGGGAGACCCGAAGAAGGACTTCGTGTTCCGGGACGGCCAGGACTTCAGCCGGAAGTCGCGAGGCACGGCGGTCTTCTGGATGGACGGGAGCAGCCTGCGCTACCGCGCCACGGTCTCCGGCCTGAGCGGCGCGATCACCGCTTCGAACTTCCACAACGCGGCCAACAACGCCAACGGACCTGCGGTCCAGCCTGTCACGATGGACGGCGCCACCACGTCCGGCGCCTGGGCCATCCCGGCGGCGATGGCGACGGAGTTGAAGTCGGGCAGGCTCTACCTCAACTTCCGCACCGCGGCCAATCCCAACGGCGAGGTCCGCGGGCAGATCCTCCCGATCTCCGTTTTGGGAGGGCTGGAGGTGAACTTCACCCGGACGGTCTCCGGCAAGACATTGGAATTCGCCTGGAAGGGGGTCACGGATGAACAGGGGAAGGCGACCGTCAGCATCACGACGAAAGAGGCGTCGGCCAGCGGCTACTACCGGGCGCGTATCATCAACACCAAGACCCGGACGACCGTCAGCGACTGGGCCAGCATCCCCGTCCGGGGGGGCCGGATGATCGACCTGGCCCTGGAGATCGGCGGACAGGCGGCCATCGTCGGTCCGTTCTTCGGCACGCCCCTCGCATCGACCAAGCCTGTGGTCGGCCCGCCGACCGTCACGGTCCTGTCCGGCGTCGAGCCGATGTCCCCCGCCCTCTCCTTCGGCAGCGCGGAGAAGCGAAAGGACGGCGGGATCGACCTGCCCGTGCAGATCGCCGACGCGAAAGACATGGTCGGAGGGGACCTGGCGCTGACCTACGACCCGGCGCTGCTGACCTTCCGGGCCGGCAGGATCGGAAACACCGGCCTGACGGTCACGGAATCCGGGCCGGGTAGCGTATCCCTCGCCTTCGAAGGGCTGGCCCCGGCGGACCAGACCGGCCTGGTCCTCTCCTTCGACCGGCGCACAGGCGATGCCCTGGGGGACCTGAAGCTGACCGGGTTCCTCTACGACCGGAACCTCATTCCCATCTCGGAGGTGGCCGCCGAGGCCCTGCTCAACGGGGTCGCCCCGAAGGACTATGCCCTGTTCCAGAACGCCCCCAACCCCTTCAACCCGGCCACGGCCATCCGCTACGCCCTGCCCCAGGCCGGGCAGGTGCGTCTGACCATCTACAATGCGCTGGGTCAGCAGGTGGCGCGGCTGGTGGATGTGCGACAGGAGGCCGGGGCCTACAGCGTGACGTGGGATGCCCGTGACTTTGCATCGGGCACGTACTACTACCGCCTGGAGGCGGGAACCTTCAGGGAGGTCAAAAAGCTGGTCCTGATCAAGTAGGGGCGATCCTTGTGATCGCCCCTGCGGGGATGTATTTCTGATCCACCGTCGGGTCGCCCCTGCGGGGATCTGATCAAACAGACAGGCGCGGTCTCTCGACCGCGCCTGTCTGTTTTCGTTTAAACCATAAACCCACCTCAGCCCACCGCGTACGTCCGGGCCCACCCCGCGCAGGGATTCCCCCGGATCACGTGGAAGCGCCCGGCCCGCACCTCTGCCACAAACGACACGACCGTACACGACTCCTCCCGATGCACACAGACGCCGCCCGTGTGGTCCGATTGAACCGCCCGCACGCCGGCCGCGTCTTCGGGCATCCCCTCCCGGTACAACCGCCGGGCGGCTGTCAACCGGGGACAGACGGCGTCCGGGTCCACCTGTGCCCCTGCCAGGTCCGCGTCCAGGAAGCAGTTCGTGTGAAGCAGGTAGTCCTCCGTCCCCTGGTCCGCCGGCCGCTGCACCACGACCCGTTCCGCATTCATCTCCACGTCCGCGAGGTTCCCCGCGCCGTCCGCGATCAGGTAATTCATCGCGACGCAGGCGTTGGACCTTCTGAACAGCTCCACCCCCTCCTCCGTGCTCCGGCACGCCAGGGCACGGCGTGACAGCATCGGATACAGCAGGCCGTCAGGCCGCCAGCAATGGCTGGGCAGCGAGTTCGCCCCCAGCGCCAGGTGCGTGTTCATGCCAGGACGCCCGACCGATCCCGCCAGCGACCAGTAGATGAACGGCTCCCCGCCCGTCGGCCGGCCCCGGACCACGGCCCCGCAGTCCAGCCAGCCCCTCCAGTCGTCCCCGTTCCAGCCCAGCAGGACCTCCGACGGCGTCGCGACCGCGTGGCTCGAACACCCGGGGCTCTCCCCCTTGTCCCGCTTGTCCCAGACCAGCCGCTTCCACACCATCAGGTCGAGGTGGGCATTGATGTTGAACACGTCGCGGAAACCGATCCCGGCCCCCTCGGCGATGCCCTCCATCTCCTCCACAAGGTCCGGGGCGTGCGTCCGGCAGTAGGCCAGCGTCTCCTGAAAAGCGCGCCAGCCCGCCTCGTAGGGCGCCACGCCGACCTTCTCCCGCATGGCCTTTCCGGTCGCGTGGATGCGGTCCCGCAACTGCCGACCGTGGGCCAGGCCCATCTCTCGGGGTGTGCCGGCGATGTCGATCTGAGGATAGAAGCGTTCATCGTTCATCCCATAACCTCCTCTCAACTCCCCTTTGCCCAGCCCTTCGGGGTCAGCTTGGATAATTTGTTCTGCCGGTGACATTCCTCCATCACCGCCACCTGCACCCCCACCTGCTCCGGCGTGATGAACAGGGGCGCACCCTTGCGGAGCACCTTATAGAGGTGGTCGTAGAAGGACTGGGACATGGACTTGAACGAGTCCTTCTGCGCGGCCGTGGGCTCCCAGGTCTCCTCGTGCCACTTCAACTCCTCCCGGCAGTAGCTGGGGCCCGGCAACGGCGCCCGGATCAACTTCTGCCGGGGCGCTTCTTTCACCTTGAAATACCGCCACTTCAGGCTGGAGGCCCCACCCGTGAGCCCGCCCCGCGTCCCGTAGACCTGGAACATGTCGCCCGAATACGCGCAGCAGGAGGAGATCTCCAGGTCCACCGTGGGCAGCCCCTTCTTACACATCAAAATCTTCACGTGGTCCTCGGCGTCCCCCCAGGTATTGGCCCGGTCCATCTGGCAGAACACCTCCGGCATGTTCCAGTCCAGCAGGCAGAGCGCCTGGTCCATCGGGTGAGGCCCCGTGTTCAGGAGATTCCCGCCCCGAAATTCCTGCAGCGTCTGCCAGTCCCAGCGCCGGCCAAACCCGTTGTAGGACAGCTTGATCTGTACGATTCGTCCCAGGACCCCGGACTTCAACACCTTCAGGATCTGCTGAAAATGGGGGGCGTAGCGCGACTGCTGATATGGCGCCAGAATCCGCTTCGCCTGCTTCGAGGCCGCGACCATGCGCTTGAAGTCCTTCACCGTGGGGGCCAGCGGCTTTTCGCAGACCACATGGCGCCCGGCCTTCAGGGCATCGACCGTCCCCTGCGGATGCAGATGGCTCGGAAGGGCATTGACCACCAGCTCGACGTCGTCCCGTTTCAACAGGTCCCGATAATGCGCGTACGTGTCACACCCGTACTCCTGCTCCGCCCGTTCCCGGCGGTCCTTCAGCGCGTCCGAGACCGCCACGATCCGATACTTGTCCGGCGACTGGGACAGCCACGCGGCGTGGATGTTGCGCCCGCTGCGCCCCTGACCCAGAATCCCCACTCGAACGATACGCTCCTGCTTGGCAGCCATACGCTCCTTCTCCGCTTGAAGGGGTGATATGAGGGATGCAAATGAATCCGCAGATGTCGCAGATAGGGGCAGATAGGGGCAGATAGAAGATCATCTGCGTGCATCTGCGTAATCTGCGGATTTTTCCCAGCCAATGTAATACAGGAGGACACAGGCGTCAAGCGAAAAGGCCCGGCCCTCCTCCAGGCCACGCAAAATCGTAGCGCCTTGAGGCATCGTCGCTTAGACGAGAAACAGAGAAAATGACGAGGATTTTCCTTGACAAGTTCTGAATTCTGGCTTATAATCCAAGCTCGGTTGGCCTGAGAAAAAACCATACAGAAACAAGCAGGATTTGCCACACCAACCCAAGAGGCATCTGCTAATCCCCGACACGGCGTCGTGCGTCCGTTCGATTTCGGGGATCAGCGGATGTTTTTTTTAGGTGTAGAAGTGCATCCGTCAGGGTGTAAATCATGAAATTCCTCGAACCCCCATCCGAGAAGCTTGCGCAGAAGATCCATCGCGCCATCCCCCCCGGCGAGGAGGAGCTGATCCGCGTCTACACGGACCTCTCCCCCGACGGGCGGTTCGGGGAGCAGTGGGTCGTCGTCACCGGGGAGCGTGTCCTGGTCGTCCCGCCGGACGGCGAGGACGGCACGGCGGACCTGCCCATCCGGGATATCTCCCTCGCCCGCACGGAGCCCCTGGTCGGGGGCGGGCGGCTGGAGATCGCGCGGAAGGCCGGGCCGACGGTCTTCATCCCCTACTCCGGCACCCTGGCCCTCAAGTTCTCCGAGGTGGCGCGCGGGATCGAGCAGCTCCGCAAGGGGGAGTCTTTCATGATCAACACCCGCCTCGACCGGACCCGGTGCGAGAAGTGCGGAAGGCTCCTCCCGGAGAAGAACGGCATCTGCCCGGCCTGCATCCGGCGTCTGGCCACCCTGGGCCGGGTCGCCGGCTACCTGAAGCCTTACACGACTCGCACCATTCTCCTGGCCATCGCCTCCATCGTCACCACCTCCGCGGAACTGATCCCCCCCCTGGTCACCCGGCGCATCGTGGACGAGGTGCTCATGCCCAAGGGAAACGTCCCCGCAGGGATGGACGAGCGGGTGGCCCTTCTGGGCCTCCTGGTCCTGGTCCTGGTCGGCGTCCGCGCCCTGAGCTGGGGCGCGGAGTGGGGGCACGGCTGGATCGCCACCTGGCTGGGCGCGCGCGTGACCGCGGACATCCGCAGCAGGCTCTACCGCCGGCTGGAACTGCTCTCCCTCCAGTTCTACGACAAGCGGCAGATCGGGTCCGTCATGTCCCGCGTCACCCGGGACGCCGGCATGCTCCAGGAGTTCCTGGTCGAGGGCCTCCCCTACCTGGTGATCAACGGCCTGATGCTCTTCGGCATCCTGGGGTTCCTGTTCTGGATGAACTGGCGGCTCACCCTCTATGTCCTGGTGCCCGTCCCGCTCCTGCTGGCCTGGGGCATCGTCTTCTGGAAGCGGATGCGGCGCTACTTCCACAAGTGGGGACAGGCCTGGTCCCGGCTCACCGCGCGGGTGAATGAGGCCCTGTCCGGCATCCGCGTGGTCAAGGCGTTCGCGCAGGAGAACCGCGAGATCGAGGAATTCGAGAAGCGGAACGCGGAGATGCAGCGGGTGGGGGTGGAGACGGACCGGAACTGGTCGGTCTTCCACGCGACGATGGGACTGGTCACCGGCCTCGGCATGCTGATCGTCTACCTGTTCGGCGGGCAGGAGGTCATCGGAGGCAGCCTGACCCTGGGCACCCTCCTGGCCTTCTACTCCTACATGTGGCTCCTCTACGGCCCCCTCCAGTGGTTCGGCCAGGTCAACTCCTGGATGACGCGGGCCTTCGCCGGGGCCGAGCGTATCTTCGAGGTCATCGACACGCCCACGGAGGCCTACGAGGACCCGGAGGCCGTGTCCATGCCCGACGTGCAGGGGCGGGTGACCTTCCGGAAGGCCACCTTCGGCTACGACAAGAGCAAGCCTGTGCTCCACGAGATCGACCTCGACGTGGCGCCGGGGGAGATGATCGGGCTGGTGGGCAAGTCGGGCGTGGGCAAGACGACGGCCGTGAACCTGATCGCCCGGTTCTACGACGTGGACCAGGGCAGCATCGAGATCGACGGCGTGGACCTCCGGAAGATCCGCCTGGAGGACCTGCGCCGGCAGATCGGCATCGTGCTCCAGGAGCCGTTCCTGTTCAGCGGGACCATCGCCGAGAACATCGGCTATGGCCGGCCCGGCGCCAGCTTTGAGGAGGTCGTGGAGGCCGCGAAGGCCGCCAATGCCCACGCCTTCATCGTGGCCAAGCCCGACGGCTACGACACGCAGGTGGGCGAGCGGGGCGCCCGGCTGTCGGGCGGGGAGCGCCAGCGCGTCTCCCTGGCCCGCGCCATCCTCCACAACCCGAAGATCCTGATCCTGGACGAGGCCACCTCCTCCGTGGACGTACAGACCGAGAAACAGATCCAGGAGGCCATCGGCCGTCTCGTGCAGAAGCGGACCACCTTCGCCATCGCCCACCGGCTCTCTACCCTCCGAAACGCGGGCCGCCTGGTGGTCCTGGACGCCGGACGCATCGTGGAGGTCGGAACGCACCAGGAGTTGCTGGAGAGACAGGGCCACTTTTACAACCTCGTGCAGTTGCAGCAGCAGGTCTCGCAGATCATCGAGGTGAAAGAATGACGCATCCCTTCATCGATGCCCTCCCTCCCGGCGTGGACGCCAGGCTCCGGCTGGCCAAGCCCTCCGACGAGCCCGTGCTCATTCAGGTGGCCGCAGACCTGGCCAGCGACCAGTCGTTCCGGGAGCAGTGGCTGGTGGTCACTGGCCAGCGCCTGCTGGTCATCCCCTCCGACGGCCCGGACGGTACCGTGGAAGTGCCGATGGAGCAGGTGAAGGCCGTCCGGGTCGAGGCCCTCATCGGCAGCGGCCGCCTGGAGCTGGAGCGGAAGCAGGGGGCCCCGGCCTACCTGCACTACACCAGCTCCCTGGCCCCCAGGTTCGCTGAAGTGGCCGAGGGCATCCGGCAGCTCACCAAGGGGGAGACGCTAACCCTGCCGTCGGAACTGCCGCGCACCCGGTGTCCCAAGTGCCGGCGACTGCTCCCGGAGAAGGACGGCATCTGCCCGGCCTGCGTGAAACGGTGGGATACGCTCCTGCGGATCGCGGGCTATCTGAAACCCTATCGGGGCAGCGCGGTGGGCCTGGTCCTGCTGACGGTGGCCGGCACCCTGATGGGGCTGCTCCCCCCGCTCATCACCCGGCACATCATCGACGACGTGCTCACCCCCAGGGCCAACTTCCGGCTTCTGGTCTGGCTCGTGCTGGGGCTCCTGGGCCTCCGCATCCTGAGCTGGGGGGTGGAGGTGGGCCGGGGATGGCTGAACGTCTATCTCGGCAGCCGGACCACCGCGGACATCCGGTCGCAGCTCTACCGGCGGATGCAATACCTGCCGCTGAAGGTCTTCGACCGGCGGAAGGTGGGGACCCTGATCGCCAGGATCACCAACGACTCCGACCGCCTCGAGGGGTTCCTGATGTTCGGACTCCCCCACCTCTTCACCAACGGACTGACGATGGTGGGCATCCTCATCCTCCTGTTCTACATGAGCTGGGAGCTGACCCTCTTCGTCCTGCTCCCCGTGCCCGCGATCATCCTCGGCGGCCTCCTGATCTGGAAACGCCTGGAACGGAGCTGGGGCCGCTGGTCGGTCAAGTGGTCGCGGCTCTCCTCCCAGCTCAACGAGTCCATCTCCGGCATCCGGGTGGTCAAGGCCTTCTCCCAGGAGGGACGGGAGGGGGAGCGCTTCGACGAGCGCAACGAGGGGGTGCGGGAGGCCAGCGTGACCGCGGACCGGCGCTGGTTCGTCTTCTTCACCGTGATCAACTTCCTGATGAGCTTCGGGGTCTTCTTCGTCTGGTACTTCGGCGGGAAGCAGATCCTGCGCCAGGAGCTGACCCTCGGCGCGCTCATGGCCTTCATCAGCTACCTCTGGCTCCTCTACCAGCCGCTCGCCTGGTTCGGAGGGATCAGCAACTGGATGACGCGGGCCTTCGCCGGGGCCGCGCGGATCTTCGAGATCCTCGATGCCCCGGCCGAGCCCTCCGAGGACCCGGACGCCATCCCCATGCCCCGGATGGAGGGCCGGGTGATCTTCAAGGAGGTCATGTTCGGCTACGACCGGGCCAAGCCTGTGCTCAAGGGCATCGATCTGGAAGTGACGCCGGGCGAGATGATCGGGCTGGTCGGCAGGTCCGGCGTGGGCAAGAGCACGATCATCAACCTGATCTGCCGCTTCTACGACATAGACCGGGGGAGCCTCCTCATCGACGGCGTGGACATCCGGAAGATCCGCCTGAAGGACCTCCGGAGCCAGATCGGCATGGTCCACCAGGAGTCCTTCCTGTTCAACGGCGCCCTCGCCGCGAACATCGCCTACGGCAAGCCGGAGGCCTCGTTCGAGGAGATCGTCCGGGCCGCGAAGGCCGCCAACGCCCACGAGTTCATCGTGGCCAAGCCCGATGGCTATGACACCCTGGTCGGGGAGCGGGGCAACAAGCTCTCCGGCGGGGAGAAGCAGCGCATCGCCATCGCCAGGGCCATCCTGCACGACCCCAGGATCCTGATCCTGGACGAGGCCACCTCCTCGCTCGACACCCAGACCGAGAAGAAGATCCAGGAGGCCATCGCCCGTCTCGTGAAGGGCCGGACCACCTTCGCCATCGCCCACCGGCTCTCCACGCTCCGCAGCGCGAACCGGCTGGTCGTGGTGGACGACGGCAAAATCGCGGAGGTCGGGACGCACGAGGAACTCCTGGCGCGGCAGGGGATCTTCTACCGCCTGGTCCAGACGCAGAAGGAGACCTCCTCCGTCGTGGCCGTGGGCGGGGGAAAGGACGACCCCAACGCGAAATAAGACCCCTCCCCACGGGGAGAGGGGGAGACCGGTCCAAACAACAAAGTGGCGCGACGTCCCGGCTTTCAAGCAGAGCGTCCGTTCAGGCACGGTGGGGTACGAGCGACGCAGTGGCGTGGGTCGCGACCGCATGGGAGCGACAGGTTGGGTGGACGGCGCGGGGGTTCGGTGGAAGGGGTTCGGACTACCACGGGACCCCGGTTACGCCACTGGACAGAGTACGGCGCGCCAAGCCTCCCCGGCGTTTGAGGGGCGTGTTTCTTTGGTCCCACCTTTCTTGCACGAGCAAGAAAGGTGGGAATGCCGGAAGGGTGGCAGGGATCAGATCCGCATAACGGAGTAACGTCATGGCATCCGAAGAGAACGCGACGCAAGTCCCTCCGTCCGACCAGGACGGAAAACCGAAGACCCAGCCCACGGCCACGCCCATCGAGGTCACCCACCCGGAGCACGTCGCCCCGAAGGCCATCCGGCTCTTCCGGGAGCCGCCCTGGAAGCTGCGGATGACCATCGAAGGCGACCGCTCCTACCTCAAGCTCAAGGTCGTCCGGGCAGCGCCCCTGTCCCAGCCGTCCCGCTACATCTGCTTCCTGGACGGCAAGGACGAGGTCATCTGCATGGTGGATGATCTGAACGACCTGGAGGCCGGGTCCCGCCCGATTGTCCAGGAGGAACTGGACCGGAGGTACCTCACCTCCACGGTCGAACGGATCGAGTCCATCCGGAGCGATTTCGGAGTGTCCTACTGGGATGTGCAGACCGACCGGGGCCGGCGGGAGTTCGTGGTGCAGGACGTGTCCGAGAACGCCCAGTGGCTGGGCGAGCGCCGGTTGCTCCTGATCGACGTGGACGGCAATCGGTTCGAGATCCCCGCCATCGACGCCCTCGATCGCCGGAGCGCAAAGCTCCTGGAACTGGTGATCTAAGAAGACAGGCGGAGGGAGAACAAAGGCTGCCTTCCTGTCCGCCTCGAAGCGTCCCACCAAACGCCTCCGTCAGGAAGTCTATGCGCGGGAGACAACATGGAACACACACAGCACAACGAAGAACTCTTGAAGGGACTCAGCAACCCCAAGCGGGAAGAACACGCCCGGTCCCTACTGGACCTCATCGAATTGAGAACCTTCGACCTCGACCTTGCGGCGTGGTTTGTATCCCTCGTCTCCCGGGGGGCCTCCTACATCACCGGCTCAGGACCCGGCGGCGTCGGCAAAACCACCACCATGCGCTCCCTGCTCAGCTTTGTGCCGGAGGACCTCCGCTTCACCATCGCCCTGCCCGGTGAAGTCTCTGCCATCGGCGGCGCGCCCCAGTGCGTCATCTCCAACGAACTCAGCGACCATCCACCGCCCACGTACCTGTGGGGCCAGAACCTGCGCGATTTTTTCGCCCTTTCAGAGCAGGGCCATCTGCTCGTGGGCAACGCACACGCCGACGACCTGAAGGAAGTCCACGGCCAGATCGTCGAAACCAACCACGTCCCGGAATCCCAGTTCCGGCGCATCAACCTCTTTGTCTTCATCTGCCTCGAAGGCGGGAATCCCCCGGGAGGCCGCGTCAAAGATACGACCACGCGGCGCGTGATCAACAGGATCTTCTATTCCGACGGCGTCTCGGAACACGCCTCCGTCTACACCCCCGAAACCGGCCTGACGCCCGATGCGCCGCACGACCCGGAGCATGAGAAGTCTTGCCGCGCCTTCCTCGAAGAGGCGCTGAAGGGCCCGGAGCGCACCCTGGAAGGCGTGCGCCACCGGTTCCAGGAATTGAAAAAACAGCAACGATGAGCCCTATCGAAAAGATCCAATGACCGAACTTCCGGACAGTTTCCAGAAAAACGTTCTGAAGAACTTTGGAGAACGGGGTAGGGATTGGATGGGCCGGTTTCCGGGGATTCTGGAGCAGTGCAGGGCGCGATGGAGACTGATCCTCGGCGCTCCGGTGAAGGACCTCTCCATCAATTACGTGGCGTTCGCCGCAACGGAGACCGGTGAACAGGTGGTCCTCAAGATCGGCGTGCCGCATCGGGAACTGGAGACCGAGATCGAGGCTCTCCAGATTTATAATGGCAGACGGATGGTCCGGTGCCTGGATGCGGACCTGGGGCTCGGCGCGATGCTTCTGGAGAGGATCACGCCGGGGCGGATGTTGAAGGACCTGGGAGACAACCGGCAGGAGGCGGAGATCGCCGGCCGTCTCATGAGAGCGCTTCCTGTCCCGGCGCCGACGGAGCACCACCTGCCGACATTCGCGCAGTGGACGGAAAAGGCATTCCGCCGGACGAGAGAAACCTTCGGACCTGAGGGCGGCCCGCTGCCCGTGGAGTTCATCGATCAGGCCGAGCAGTGCTTCCGGGACATTCAGAATTCCGGGCGAAAACCTGTGCTCTTACACGGTGACCTGCACCACGAAAACATCCTCTACGACGAAGAGCGGGGATGGATCGCCATAGACCCCAAGGGTGTCATCGGAGACCCCTGCCTGGAGGTCGGGAGGTACCTCCATAACCAGTTGCCCGAGACGATGCCGTTGCGCGAGAAGGAACGGAGGATCGACGAGAGAGTCGAAATTCTCAGCTCGGAACTGGGAGAGGGCGAAGGGAGGATCAGATCCTGCGGGTTTGTGGACCTCATCCTCGCGCTCTGCTGGAGCGTCGAAGAGATCGCTGAGGATGAAGGATTTCAGAACGGGCTGGCGGTCGCCCGGCTGATGGGAAGAAGGGCAGGGCCTTGAAAAAAGTCCAACTTGGCGCCCCCGTTGACGAGCGCACCAAAAAGGCCACTCCCGTCCGTGTCTTATAGAAAATCCCCGCCAGACGATCCTGGCGGGGATTTTTTGACAACGATCATGAACCCCGATCTGGCCGCGCCTCACGACGACCTCTGCGTCATCTTTATACAGACGGGCTTGGGCACCTGGGTCACGTGGCCTGTCGCCTGGAGCCCCCCCGTCTTCGGATCGATGCGGAACACCACCACGGAGTCCCCGCGCTGGTTGGCGACCATCAGGAAGGTCCCCGTCGGGTCGATGGCCAGGTTCCACGGGAAATGCCCCTGGGTCGGCTCGTGGCCCGCAGGCGTGAGCCTGCCCGTGGCCTCGTCGATGGCAAAGATCGCGATGCTGTCGTGGCCCCGGTTGGAGCCGTAGAGGAACCGGCCCGACGAGTGAACCTGCACGTCCGCACAATAGCTTTCGCCGGTGAACCCGCCGGGCAGGGTGGAGAGGGTCTGAACCTCCGCGAGCGTCCCGCGCGCCGCATCGTAGGCGAACACGGTGAAGGTGTTGTCGAGCTCATTGATCAGATAGCCGTACCGCTCATTGGGATGGAAGGCGAAATGGCGCGGTCCGGCCCCGGCCTGGACCTGGGCGAAGGGCTGCTCGTTGGGCCTGAGCTTCCCCTGGGTCGAATCGAACGCGTAGATCATGACCTTGTCCGTCCCCAGGTCCGCCGCAAAGGCATACCGGCTGGCCGGGTCCAGCACGACGCCGTGCACGTGCGGACCCTCCTGCCGTTCCTTGTTCACGCTGGACCCTTCGTGCTGAACCACGTCGGTCGCCGGCCCCACCTGTCCGTCCGCCCGGATGGGGAGGACCGCCACGCTGCCCGTCCCATAATTGGCCACCAGTACGTACCGGCCCGTCCGGTCGATACTCAGATAGCACGGCACGGTCCCGCGCGCGGGCTGCTGGTTTAAAAAAGTCAGCCCCCCGGTCTTCGGGTCGATGGCGAATGCGCTCACCCCCCCGCCCGGCTGACCTTCGCACGTCTCGACCACATTGGCCGCGTAGAGATGCTGCTGCCCGGAGTCGATGGCCAGAAAGAAGGGGTTCTCCACCCCTGCCGTCTTGCTGACGAACGTCAGGTCCCCCGAGGAGGGGTCCAGCCGATAGATGTAAATCCCTTCGCTCTTGTCATTAGTATAGGTCCCGACGTAAACCAGGACCTCTGCGCTCTGCCGGTCTGCCATGGTCTGGGTCTCCCTGTTGATCCGGCATTCTGCATCTGAGACAGAATGCCGGGTGTCACCTACTGAAACACCGAGAAATAGTGCTCGAAGAACCTTTCGGGGTCCACCTCCAGCGCCACCTCGTGCCGCCCCTCCGCCTCCGCCTTCCAGAACGTCATCCCCCTCACCCGCTCGCTCGCCAGCTCCACCTCCACGGTCCCCCGCTTAAATGCGCAGATCTGATCATCAAAGATCGTCGCCGCCGCCAGCGGGTCGTGGAACGTGATCTCGCTCCCCTGTTGGAACCAGACCTCCGCGAAGTCCAGCACCGGCCTCAGCAGGTCCGTCTGGAACCGCGCCCGCACCTGCCCCGCATCCATCCGCACCCGGCACGTCACATCCAGCCCCACGGACCGGTGCACCGGCGCGACGCTCCGGTAGACCATTTGCGTGGCGTGGGGGTCGCAGAGGGCGTTCCACTCCACAGGCCCGGCCCCGGCCAGCCGGTTGGTGAACACCCCGCACATCATCACGAGCCCCTTCAGGAGCGAGGGGATCTCCGGGTCTGCGCCGAACAGCAGCCCGATGTTCGTCAGCGGGCCGATGGTCAGCAGGACGACCTCCCCCGGATGCGCCCGGATGGTCCGCCTCAGAAATTCGACCGCCTCCCCGCGCGGGAAGTCCGTCTTGTGGTCCCACTTCGACAGGGCGGCCCCCTGGGGGGGCTTGATCTGTCTCTGGGGGACCAGCAGGGGGACCTCAGCCCCCGGGAAGATCGGGACCTCCCTGCCCGCCACCCTGCAGAGGGCGCTGGCCAGCATCGCCCGCTCCGCCGCCGCGCCCGTGACGGTCGTGATGCCCAGCAGCTCGCATTCCGGCTGGGCCAGCAGGTAGGCCAGGCAGACCGCGTCGTCGATGTCCGACCCGATGTCCGTGTCCAGGAGTACTTTTGTGGTCATGGTCAGACCCCTATTTCCTGAAGTACCGGAACTGTTGGTCCTTCTTGAAGTATTTGAACAGCGCGGCCTTCTGGGGACTCTCCAGGGCGGAGACGCGCCGCTCCGTCCGGGTCACCGGGTCGAAGGCCACCACGGTCATCCCCCCGACCCGGTCCCCGTCGTTCAGGCCCTGCACCAGCTCGGCCATGTGGATCGGACCCTGGTCGCCCATGTACACGCCCAGGATGTTGAACGTGGCGTCGATCCAGACCCACCGGTTGAGCTGTCCGTCAAAGATCTCGGTCGAGTTATGCCCTTCGGCGATCTCCAGGTTGCAATCCCCCACCACGGACCAGGGGTAGTTCATGCCGATCCGCCGCGCCGGGATGTCCAGCGCGTTGCAGGCCCAGGAGAAGATGGCCGAATAGTTCTCGCACGCCACGCCCCCCTTCCCAGCCTCGGCCATTTCGAGCTGCTGAAACGGAGACGAGGCGAGCATCCGGTCGGACGGGATGCCCCCGTGCGGCTTGAGCGCGATCATGATCGCCCGGGCCAGGGCCTGCGCCTTCTCATAGTCGGTCTTTGAGCCCTTCACCAGGTCGCCCCAGCGCTTCTGCGCATAGGCCCGGTCCTCCGCCGTCGGACGATCCAGAATCCAGTCGTCCACGGAACTTCCGGACAGGGTCAGGTCCGTGTTCTGCACGACCAGCCAGCTCTGGGAGGTCTGCCCGCTGGCCGCGTAGAGCTCCTTCGGGTAGTAGCCGATCTCGACCCGGTAGGCCTTCGTCCGCTCACCCGACTTCGAGACCGCCTGAATCTCCGTGGCGATGAGCTGGGACTTCGCCTCGTTCCGCTTCTGAAACCGCACGGCGATCTGCCCGTCCCGGCTCTCCTGCGCAGGCTCCGCCGGCAGGGAGTCCCGCTGGAAGGTGTAGAGGTAGTGGGAGAAATCCTTCACGTCCGTCCGCAGGGAGAGGAGGACGCCCGGCTCTTCGACGAGCTGCTTGAAGGTGCGGAGGGACACCGGTTCGCGGCGAGGGTACAGGTCCCAGGAGTTCCCCTCCAGCGGGACGACCTGAGGCTTCCCGGTCGTGGGGTACGGAATGGGGTTGATCTGAAGTTTGGTCATATCGTCAGGCAGAGCCTTCTCCTGAGCCGTTCCGATCGCCGCAGCGAGGAACAGGGTCAGGCCCAGGGCCACACAGAACCATGTCACGGAGACCTCCTTTGAGTCACGAGCCCCCAGCCCTCCCCCATCTCAAGGGGCAAAGCCCTTGTCGCCCCCTCCCTCCCCCACCTGTCGGGGGAGGGAGGGGTGAGGGGGTGGAAGGGGGGGTTGCCTGTTGCCTGTTCTCTTTCCTTCTCACGGAACCGTCGTCGCGGGCTTCGCGTCGGATGCCTTCCGCACGTACTTGTATTGCTGGTCCTGCCGGAAGTAGTTCAGCAGGGCCTTCTTCTGGCTGCTGTCCAGCGCCGGCACGGCCTTCTCCACGTCCTTCTCAGAGTCGTACTCCACGACCTTCAGCCCCTTGATCCGGCTCCCGTCATTCAGGGCCTGCACGAGTTCCCACATGTTGAGCGGGTCCTGGTCCCCCCCACGCGCCCCCAGGATGCTGAACGTCAGGTCGATCCAGACCCACCGGTTGAGGTCCCTGTCGAAGAGTTCCGTGGTCCGGTGCCCCTCGGCGATCTCAAAGCTGTTCTCCCCCTCGGAGGACCAGAAATACTGCATGTTGATCTCGCGCACCGGAATGCCCAGAGAGGTGCAGGCCTTCGTGAAGATGTCCGCGAAGTTGCTGCACCAGGCGTGGTCCTTCCCGGCCTCCACCCGCGCCAGTTGCTCGAATCCGGAGGCGTTCAGCATGCTGTCGGACGGCACGCCACCGTGGGGCTTGAGGATCTTGATGAGCGCCTTCGCAACGGCCTGGGCCTTCTCGGAGTCGGTCTTGTAGCCCTTGATCAGATCCCCCCAGCGCTTCTGCGCGTAGGCCCGGTCCGCCGCCGTCGCCTGTTCCAGGACCCAGTCGTCCACGGAGCTGCCGGACAGGACCAGGTCCGTGTTCTGCACCACCAGCCAGCTCGGCGATGTCTGCCCGCCCGCCGCGTAGAGCTCCTTCGGATAGTAGCCGATCTCGACCCCGTAGGGACGGGTCTTCTCCCCCGACCTGGAGACCGCCCGGATCTCCGTGAGGATGCGCTGGCCCTTCGGCTCATCCCGCTTGGCAAAGCGCACGGCGATCTCCCCGTCCCGGCTCTCCAGGGCCGCTTCGGCCGGGAGGGAATCCCGCTTGAAGGTGTAGAGGTAGTGCGAGAAATCCTTCACGTCCGTCCGCAGGGAGAGAACGATCCCCGGCTCGTCCTTGAGCTGATGGAAGGTGCGCAGGGAGATGTCCGCGCGGCGGGGGTAGAGCGCCCAGTAGTTCGACTGGAGCGAAAGCGTATCCGTCTTGCTCGCAGACGCCTTCTCTTCGGCCATCCCTGTGCCGAAGGAGACGATGAGGACCAGAACCAGACCGACGCAAACCGTGCAGAATCGTGACACAGGAACCTCCTTGAAGAATGTGATCGCGGTTCGTATCTCGTATGACCTTTTACGCTTCTCGCTTCACGAGATACGCTTCACGTTTTCTCAAGCGACATCCTCCTCCTTTTCCGGCTCGATCCCCTCGTCCTCCTCCAGATCCACCTCCTCCCCCGTCCCGCCCCCCCCACCCCGGACGCACAGGGAGCGATACGCGCAGAACCGGCAGCGGGTCTCCTCCGCCGTCATGGGAAACGCTGTCTCCGCCTCGATCTCCGCGATCATCCCGGAGAGAGTCCGCCCGTCCTCCGCGTGCTGCGCCGCGTCGTAGGGCAGGATCTGCGGGTGCGCCGGCCGCTCCGCGAACCAGTAGACCATCGTCACCTGCCCCGGCGCGAACGGACGCCCGACCAGCGTGGCCCCGGCCTCCACGAGCAGATACCGGTAGACCCGCGTCTGGAGCCTGCGGAGCAGGTCCTCCCGGCCGGGGGGACGCGGCGCCGTCTTCCAGTCCACGATCACCGCCCGCGCCGGGTCCAGCGCCAGGAGGTCGTACTTGGCCAGGAGGCGATGCGCGCCCATCGGCATCGACAGGACCACCTCGGCCCGGCGGTCCGTGGGCAGGCCGGGGACCGGGTGGGCCAGGTAGTTTCCCCACCAGCGCGCCAGGTCCGCGTCCTCCTCCTGCGCCGCACGGGTCAGGGGGTCTGCGGACAGGCCGGAGACATGCTGCTGGACCAGGTGGTGAAAGCGGCGCGCGAGGTCCAGCATCCGCTCCCGCTCCAGAACCTCCTGAACAGCGGGCCACGCCTGCCCCGAGACGTGGCGCAACTGAAACCGGCGGGGACACGCCGCGTAGGCGCTCAGGCTCGACTGGCTGAAGGCGAAGGAAGGGGATAGGGTCATGGTCAGATTATTTAGGGTAGGGGCGACGCATGCGTCGCCCCTACAGGTTTTCTACGAAACCTCGTAATGCGATGAACGGCAGGGCAGCCGGCTTCGGGTCCTCCTCCCGGAGGCCCACGTTGTACGTGGCGATCACCTCCCGCCGGCCGCGCGTGATGCCCACGTAGAGCAGCCGCAGCCGCTCCTCCGCGTAGCGCAGCCGCTCCTCCTGGGAGGCGTCCCCCTCCACCGGAGAGGCGCCCCCCCGGCTCAGGGCCTCCAGTTGCGCGATCATCTCCACCCGGAGGTCCAGGTTATCCCGGATGAACCACCGCTCGCCCCGGTACGTGTCCCCGGAGTCCGCCGACGGGAAGTCGTAGGTGTTGACGCCCATCAGATAGACCCGGTCCCACTCCAGCCCCTTCGCCTTGTGCATCGTCGCCACGGTCACCCGGCCCGGCGTCGGCGTGTAGCCCGCCTCGTCCTCGTCGAACCCCAGGAACTGCCGCTCGTTGTCCGCGATCCGCTCCACCTCCCCGGCCATCTCCTGCAGCCGCCAGCCGGGGTTCTGCTCGGCGACGCCCCGGAGCAGGGACGCGATCTTATGCGCCACGGCCAGGTCGCGGGCCACCGCGCCGGGGTCCTCGCCTCGGAAGAGGTCCTGCGCCACGGTCAGGACGAGCTGATCCACCGGCAGGGCCGACGCCTCCAGCCAGCGCCGCACGACCTCCAGGAAACCCGTCAGGGATTCGGGGATCTCCTCGTCAGGCGTGAGGTGTAAACCGCCCTCTCCCCACCTCGCTTCGCTCGGCTTCCCCTCTCCCGTGTACGGGAGAGGGGTGGAAGGCGTAGCCTGACGGGGTGAGGGCCTCTCGCCTGTTGCCTCCTGAGCGGAACGTAGTGGAGTCGAAGGATGCCTCTCGCCTTCTTCTGAAGGCCAGAGCAGCGCCTCCACGCCCTTGCACCGACGCAGTCCGGCTATGTTTCGCGCCCTCTCCTCGTCAACCCCCTCCCCGGCCTCCGGCCCGGTCCTGGCCCAGACCTCATAGAGCTGCGCCAGCAGAGGGCCGGACAGCGGGTCCGACAGATAGCGCAGGACGCGCGTCACCCGCTCCGCGGCCTGTCGCACCGCGGCCGTGCTCCGCAGGAGTTCGTCATAGTCGATCTTCCGCCGCTTGAGCGCCTCGGCCACCCGCGCGCCCCGCCGGTTGTCCGACGTCAGCACGGCCACGGTTCGATCCCCGTGCCCCGGCATCCAGCGGGCCAGTGAATCCACCACCGCGCTCAGCTCCTGGTCGGGGGTGTAAGCCCTCCCGTGGAAGACCACCCGGTGGTCCGGCAGGTCCTCGGGATTCAGCGGCCACCCGGCGTCCTCCGGCGTTGGGGGGACCGGCGCGATGTGCTGGGGCCGGAAGGCCCTCAGCCGGACGGTGGGGTTCGGGTGCCCGGAGACGGTCCAGTCGATCAGCCGGTTGGCCACGTCGATGATCCGCCTCGTGGAACGCCCGGAGTGGAGGAGTTCCCGCCGTTGCGTGTCCGGCTCCTCCAGAAACCGCCCCAGGAACCGCACATCGGCCGTGGTGAAAGTCGTGTTGATGGCCTGGTTGGGGTCCCCCACCCGCACCCAGTTTCCCCCCTCCGTGAGCAGCCGCAGGATCTGCTCCTGGAGTCCGCTGCTGTCCTGCGCCTCATCCTCCAGGACATAAGGCCATCTCCGCCGCATCCGGTCCAGCAGTCCCGCGTCGCTCCGAAGGGCCTCCACGGCCAGGCGGATCAGATCGTCGAAGTCCACCGCACCCCGGTGGGCCAGCGCCCGCTGGTAGTCCGCATAGACCTCCGCCCCCGCCCGGCAGAGCGCCCACTCCGCATCGCCCAGCCGGAGATGGACCTCTTCGGGCGAAAGCAGCAGGTCCTTCGCCCGCCGGATGAAGGCGCGCGCCGTCTCCCGCACCGTGTTCGGCCACCCCTCGCGTTCCACCCACGCCCGCCGCCCGTCCGTCACCTCCCCGGACAGGAAGTCCTGGAGCCCGCCGGGGTGCGCCCGCATCCAGTGGACGACCACCTCGTCCAGCACCTGCGAGGACACCCGCTCGTCCAGAATGGTGAAATCCTCCGACAGCCCCACGAGACCCGGCCGCTCCCGCACGATGTCATTGCCCAGGCCGTGCAGCGTGCGGACGCGATAGCCCACGCCCGGCAGCAGTCCCGCATCGTCCAGAAACCCCCGGATGCGGCGCGAGAAGGCGTCCACCGCGGAGTTCATGAACGTGACGATCAGCACCTCCTCCTCGCCCCGGATGCGGTCCCGAACGAGCTGCGCCGCCAGGCAGGAGAGCGTGGCCGTCTTGCCGCTCCCCGGCACCGCGGACACCCCCATCCGTCCGCCCGTCTGGACGTAGTCGAGGAGGCGTTCCTGGTCGGGTCGAGGCTTGAACACGTCGGCTCCGTATAAGAAAACGCAAAATGCAAAGCGAAGTCTCTATTTTATATTTTGCACTTTGCATTTTTCATTTTGCACTTCCTTCTTGTATGCGATCCATTCGCAACGCCTGCTGCACAATGTTCAGGAGCGGCCCCCGCTCCTCGAACCCCCGTTCGTCCAGGGCGCTGAAGGCCAGCACCACCCGCTTCCGGCAGCGGCGCAACAGGCCTCGCAGCAACCGGAGGAGGTCGTTCCGTCGGAAGGCCTGCTCCTCCGCGTCCGTCCAGAGCCGGTCCCGTTCCCAGCGACGCGTCAGCACGTAGGGATGCGTCAGCGGCTGGTAGGGCCGCTCCCACCAGCCGAAACTCCCGGCGTTCAGCCAGACCTGCACGTCCACCGGACGGTTCTCCACCAGGAAGGTCGTGGCCGGGGCCAGCAGCACGGCGTCCGGAGGCGTCCCGGCCCGCGCCTCCACGTACTGGCCGGCGATCAGCCCGCTCTCCACCATCTCCACGAAGGCCCGGTCCGGGGGTTCGCCGGGCAGGTCTGTGGACGCGACCGTCTTCCGGAACCGGGCCGCGGAGGCGATCAGGTGGCTGGCGATGCGGCTCCGGTCGAACCGCCCCTGGCGGGTCTCCGCGTGAAACCCGTAGCCCGGCTGGGACAGCGCCTCCCCGAACAGCCGGCCCAGGAAGTGGTCCAGAAACAGCGGCGTCCCGCTGCGATAGTCCTCCAGCCAGGCCCTCAGCCGTTCATACCGCCTCCCCACCCCGCGCCCGATGCGCGCCTGCACCTCAGACGGCGCCTCCCCGAAGGGCCGGAGACCCGCGAAACCGGGGAGATAGGCCCAGTGGGTCAGGAGGTGCGCCCGCGCCGGGTCCAGGCCGTCGATGGCCTCGGCCAGGGCGTGCGCCACGTCGGGCTTCGGGGGGACCCGCCCCCACCCCGGGTGGGCCAGCATCGCCCAGGTCATCAGCCCCCGGACCGTGGGCTCCTCGGCCAGGGACCGGGAGGGCCGCAGGGACCGCGTCTCCACGCCCGCGCGGTTCAGGCGTTCGGTCAGCGCAAACCGGAGGGTGTCCCCCAGGTACGGGGCCAGGATCACGACCTCGGACGGGGACACCCCTTCCCCCTGAATCAGCCGGGCGACCCGCTCCGCTGCCCGGTCGAGCATCTGCGGGAAAAACCGGCCCGCCTCCACATCGAGCGCCAGGGCCTCCCCATCCCCCCCGGCGTGGGCGTCGGGCGCGCTCAGGGCCCGGGCGATCCGCCGCTCCAGTGCCCGGATACCCGGCGACATGACGCGGGAATCCGCCTCCAGCCGGTGTAGGCAGAGATCGCGGAGTGCCAGCGCCCCCTCCGGGTCCGCGCCCAGAAAGGACCGGTACCCGGCGTCTGTGTCGCACACCAGCAGGGCCGACGCGCAGGTCGGCAGCCAGACCCGCATCAGATCGTGTACCGCCGGCGTCTCCTCCTCCACGTTGTCCGCGATCAGGTGGCGATACCGCCCGAACAGCAGGGTCCGGCACCATTCGATCCGGAGGAGGCGCCCGAACAACAGCTCCACCTGCAGCGAGAAGTCGAGCAGGTTGTGCGTCAGACAGATCTCCCGAAACGCCGACACGCACGCCTGCGCCTGGTGGAAGACCGCCTTGCGGGCCTGCTCCCCGCTCCATGACGCGCTCAGACGCGGCCCGATCTCCTCGTGAGAGAACCCCATCAGCGCCGACTTGCCCAGGCTGTCCAGGAGCTGGCTGCAGATCCGATGGCGGGGGATCGAGATCCCCTCGAAGTACCCCTGCCGCTCCATCAGAGGCTGGACGATGCCCCGCATGTAGTACTGCGCCGTCTCCAGCGCCAGGAAGGTCGGCGGCAGGTCGGGCCGCGTGAACCCGGCGGCCCCCGCCACGGCGGGCCAGGCCAGGTCCACGGCGTGCCGCGCCAGCCCCCCCAGGGTCAGCGTCTCCACGGCCTCCCCGGCAGGCAGGTCCGCGCGCCGAAGCCTCGCCCGGTAGGGGCGCAGCATGCTCCGCTGCGCGGCCGTGACCAGGATCGACCGGCCCGGCACCCCGGACCTCAGCAGCGCCTCCAGCCGGGCCACGGCCAGGGTCGTCTTCCCCGCCCCTGCCGGGCCGGACAGGAACGTCGCGCCGGAGTCGGGAATGTGCAGGCGATCCATCGTACGTTTATGCCCTGGGGTTTGAGCAGCGGACGTAGCTGACTACGAAGAGTATCCCAAGGAAGAGATCCACCATGGCTGCCCCAGCCGTGAAGGCAGCGACTCTTCCACTGAAGTACAGCGCGAGGGTCGATGCGGCGAACAGAAACTTCTCGGCTGCGGCTGGCAGCATCAACGGGCGGAAGCGCACGACGTCGCGGGAGATCACGATGAAAGCAAACTGCCACGCGAGAGCAACTCCGACGAATCCGTAGAAGTACTCAGGATGATTCAGCGGGGGAGGGAAATCGCGTGCCAGTCTGTCTTCCAGCAGGTACTGGGGCAGAAGGGCAGCGATTCCGTAGATTCCGGACCAGAGGAAGATCCTTCGAGCGAACAAGGTATGACCTGGCATGAAATCCGATTCGAGTCGCCTACCGGCTTCTTCACGTGTGATCATTGGAAATCACCTCCTGACCCTCCCGGCAGCCGCATCCGCGCCACGAGCACGGGCGGGATCTCGCTGAAGTTTGCGCCCCACCCAAGAGGGTTTCGTCCACCCGGATGGTCCGGCGGGAACGCCCGCTCCTCCAGGCCGTCCAGCGCAAACCCAGCGTCGAAGCATGCGCCGAACAGGACCTGCAGCGGGCGATGAAAAAGGGGCTGCGGCCTCGGCTGGCCGTGAATGGCCAGGCCGTGAGCCACCGTCGAATGGATGTATCGCCACACCTTCACCGAATAGACGGTGACGATCTCGCCTTCCCGGTCCTCCATCTCGGCCACGTGGGCCGTGTGCGGGTTGTTGAAGCAGGGATGGAGCACCGAAAAGACGAAGCGCCCGCCGGGACGAAGCAGCCGGGCGAGCGCGCGCATGAGGGGCTCGATCTCCGCCATGTCGAAGAGCGCCATGTTGCAGAGCGCCGCGTCGAACCGGCCCTCGCCGAGCGCCAGCAGGGCGGCCTCGTCGGTGGCGTCCAGCACCCGGTAGGCGATGCGCTCCGCACGCTCGGTCGTCCGCTCCAGCGCGTGGGCGATCATCTCCTCCGCGAAGTCGAAGGCCACCACCTCAGCGCCCGAGGCGGCCAGGCGACGGGAGGTGAGGCCGTTGCCGCAGGCGATGTCGAGCACCCGCTCCCCCGGCCGCATCTGGAGCAGCCATTCCGTCGCAGGCCAGAGCAACACCTCGACGAAGTCATTGCCCTCGCCCATGCGCCGGTCCCAGAACGCTGCGTTCTGGTTCCACGCATCCCGGCTCTCCGCGTTCGCTCGCCTCAGGTCTTCAGCCGCCATAACTCCGCCCTCGCTCCTCGCTGGACCGTCTGTCCCCTCGACCCGCCAGAACTTCTTCCTGACGCAGCATCTCCGGCCCCCGGCTCTTATCTCTGATCCCGGATCATCCGCACCATTCCGGCCCACCCGTCCACGAACAGCAGGTCCCCGGTCTGCACGCGCCCGGTGACCCCGTCCACGTTGACCACGGCCGGGATGCCCAGCTCGCGGGCTACGATCGCCGCGTGGGAGGTCGGCGCGCCGATCTCCGTGACCACGGCAGAGGCTGTGCGAAACAGCGTCGTCCAGGCGATGTCCGTCGTCCGGGCCACGAGCACCTCGCCGGGCCGGAGTTCTCCGCCCTGTCCCACGTCGGACAGGACACGCGCGCGGCCCGTGACCCGGCCGGGGGAGGCCCCGAAGCCCTGGAGCGCGTCCCCGGAACCGGGATCGGGGATAAAAGGGACCAGCCTGCCGTCCGGGAGTTCCGCCAGCAGCCGGGCCGGCGGGGGCCACGCGAGCATCCGGAGATGGCGCGCGCGCCGGCGCTCGACCCGGTCCGCGATCCCCTCACCCGCGCGATCCGTCGGATTCCCCCCCAGCAGGGCCTCGATCTCGCCCCAGAGCAGGTAAAAGACATCCTCAGGCGCCCGAATGACCTTCCGGTCCCGCAGCCGCCGCCCGATCTCCAGCAGGAGACGCCGAAGGCTCAGGGGCGTCCGGACCAGGTTGGCGCGCGCCGCCTCCCGCCTCCGCTGCCAGGTGCGGGCGGGTCCCACGTAAAATCTCAGCATCCGGCGCAGGGCCCGCGAGGTGTTCGCAGGAGGGAGTCCGGGGTCTGCGGGCGTCCCTGCCGACGCCGAGGCCAGCTTCCGCGCCAGGCGGAGCACCTCGTCGGGCCGCTCCTGCCAGCGCGGCTGGGCCAGCTCCGCCTCGTTCTCGCACCTGAAGCCGCAGGCGTCCAGGAACTGCGCCAGGTGACGCTGGACCTCCGGGTCGTCGTCCGACCTGCCGGGGTTGGCGCGAAGAAAATCGGCCAGCGCGGACAGGTACCTCGAAGGCGACAGGCTCTCCATCTCCCCCACCGCGACCAGAGCCCCTACCTCCGCGCTCGACACGTCCGGCGCTTTCCGGGCGGCCACCTCCATCATGGTGCTGAGCAGGCCGTTGGCCAGGCTGGTCGAGATGCTCATCATCTCCAGCGCCGGACGGATTCGGGCGAACCAGTTCTGGAAAAGTTCCAGCAGCCGGGCGTCACTCGCCCCCTCCGCCAGGACCGACCGGGCCTCCTCCCCGAGCGCCCGCACGGCCTCCCGCGCTTTGCGCAGACGGCGTCCGGCGGTGGCGATCCAGAGCGCCTGCCGGGCCAGGACCCCCGGCGCCCGGAGCAGGTAGGGCAGCCTGCACGCCGGGCGATAGGCCACGAACCTCGCCAGGCCCGGGCTGTCCCCGAACATCCGGAGGAGGTTCTCCACCTGGAAGCCGGGGAGGACCGACATCGCCGAGGCCATGGCGCTGTAGCTCATGTAGAACAGCCCGTTCACCAGCCGCACGGACGGCCCGTCCGGCGCCGGCATGCCGGCGAAGCGGAAGGAGATCCGGAACGTCTCCCCGATGTTGCGCAGCGCCGACGCTTCAGAGAGCGGCGTCAGCGGCCGGGGGAGGGCCTCCTGGAGGTTGACCGATGTCCAGAGACGGAATCGCTCGGGGAGCGGCGTGGAGAGCGGGACCGTGATCGGGCGGGCCTGAAGGATCCAGATGCGGCCGTCCTGGGCGGCCCATTCGAGGTCCTGCGCCCCCCCGAGACGCTCCACCACCTCCCGCGCCAGGGCCTCCACCCGCTCCCGGAGGTCCCCCGGCAGCGGGACAGGGGCGGACCGGCCGGAGACGAGCTGCTCGCCCAGGCCCCGGACCCCCTCGACCCGCACCGCGCCGTCCCCCTCCGCGAAGGCCACGCCAGCGTATTCGGGGTGCAGCATCCGCTGGACGACCAGGCACATCCTGCCCGCCGCCGCTCCCTCCCGGTAACGCTCCACCCGTGGGCCTGCCCCGGAAGCCCGGCACGCCCCCACCGCGCGCAGGAGCGCCTCCTCCCCCTCCACCCCCAGGAACGTCTCAAACTGTCCGGCGTAGGAGAGTCTTTCCGCGTCCTCCTCGTCCGCCGATGAGCGCACCGCGGCACGGCCCGCCCCCATGCGCCGGTAGGCCGCCGCGATCTCCTCGTCCGTCGCCTCGGGACTCACGACGAAACCCTCCGGAACCTCAAACCCCACAGTCAGAAGCCTGGCCAGGCCCCGCGCCTTGCCCCCGACCGCGTGCCGGTCGGTGATCTCATCGAGAAAGAGGATGGGTGGCGTCATGAGTTGATATGGACTTCAAGCTCCCATATGACATCGTCGTTCGCTTTGCGAGTGGCCCCGAGCGCACGGTAGAACGCCATCGCACCAGCGTTACGCTCGTTTGTGGGAATCCAGATGCTGGATATACCCCGCGAGACACACACCTCACGCATGAGATGCACCATATCTCTCCCTATACCTCTTCTGCGATACCCTTCCTTCGTGTCGATGCTAAATAAAAGCATCTCCGTCTTATCCAGGAGAGGAATCTCATGTCCAATAAGCAGACCAACGACCTGTCCGTCTTCAACCGCCGCGATCCAGAGGTTCGCCGGATTGGAGAGGAGAAGCGCAGCGCGACCTTCCGGAACCCGGCCAAGCCCGAATTCCTGAGGGACAGTGGCCAGCAACGGCTCGTCGGCCACACTGAGAAGTCTTATCTGAACACTGTTACCCTGCACCCGTGGCTTCTCCTTATGGGATGGCAACCAGCGTAAGAATGGATGATGCCATGAAAAGGTCGCTCTCAAACTAAATTCCCGCTAAATGATTCTTTAGCGGGAATCTGTCCTGAAAGGCATCCCCTCCCATTTATGGAGATATTATTTTTCCATCAGGAATCCTTGCTGGCGGAACGTTTGGATGACTGAAAATCATCGCCTGCAGACCCTCGTCAGATGTGCTTCATCATTCAATGTTGAATTCTTTGTAATCTCCAGTTTGCACGGTTTCGATCAACTGGACAATCTCCGGAACTTGTGCTTGCATACGCGGCCACGATGTCGAAAGCAAGACAAGAACGGCCAGCTTTCTTCCACGCAAATTCTGCTGATACTTCAAATTTTGATCGGTGGTCACCAACAGAGCGTAACCTGCTTCTTCTGCGGCTTGTAACAGTTGACTGTTATGAAGACCTGACCATCCCAACTCATATGCAGTGTCAACCGTGTGCCCTGTAAGGTGCGTACGTAATGGAACGGGAGTGCCTTGATCAAACAGGATCTTCATGTCATTGAACGACTAAGGACTCAAGCTCATGGTCAAGGACCGCTTCGACCTGTTCTCGCTGAACGCCCGGAAACCATCTCAAAAAATCTTCGACTGAAGCGCCGTCCCGCAGGTTCTCGAACAGAGCACGGACAGGTACTCGCGTACCCCGGAATACCCAGGTCCCACTGACCTTCCCCGGTATCTGCTCAACGGCTCGGCATGTATTCCAATCGCGCATGGGACTCACCGTAACTCGATCATGTTTTTTTGCTACATCATCCAACTGTAAACTGATCCCCCAGAATGTACTCACACGTATTGGGCTTGTCAATATGGATCATCCGGCGGGAATGTTCTAAAGTAAGGACACGATGTCTGCCTTTGATCTTGCAACCGCTGTGACTGAGCGAGAGGGTTGGGCGATGGGACAACCCTGCGATGGCAGGGCCGTTGTGTCTTTGTATTTCAGCTACCACTCTCAAGACTTGATAGAATAAAATCACGCAACTCTTCATGTTTTTGTAAACTATCTATATCCTGCGGATCATCGCTGATAGTTGGCCGATTCAATCTGACGATTAACTCAAGCAGATACCAGTGTGCTGATTGAATATAGCGACCAAAATCCTTTCGACTAATTCTGACTTCGTCTCCGACTGATAGATTGAGCCAAAGGCATCTTTTTATTATACGAGAATCTGCCTTCCCATTACAATGGATCAATACATTTCGCTTTTCAGAAAGTTCGAACATTATACGGCGGATCCTATCCGGCACTTCGCCTCCGAGGCCCAGTTTTCCTAAAATCGATTCAAATCTACCAATACCAGGCTTTAGGTTTGTATTAATATTTTGCTTTAGAAAATCGTAGTACGTTACCGGGGTAAAGACATCGAGCAATCTGCCGATCTCACATCATGCTATGAGCGACCCTACCCACACAGAACAGCGGCCAACCTATGAGGAGTTACTGGCCGAGAACGCCAGGTTGCGTCGGCGCGTAGCCGAACTGG
>SICM01000257.1 GCA_009694805.1 Candidatus Latescibacterota bacterium | reverse complement strand
GGTCGGTATCCTGCCGGTGTCTTCGTGACCGATGAGCAAATGGCCCGGATCAAACTGAAGCCTCATCTGTTTCGCGAGGACTAGAACTACACGATTCACCCTAATACTTGAAAATGGAATTAGTCAGTTACTCCGTCATAGGCCCTTAGCCGACCAGAGCAGCAGGGCGGCTCTGAAGGGATATAAGAGTCCGTACGGAAATCCCATCCGGGCTTCAAGCGGCTGCGAAAGCGATGGCCTGCGTTACGCTCAGTCGTCGCATCCGCCTTGCAGGATGCGCCTCCTTCGCAAGCCTTGTCCATCGCTTTCTCGCTCGCTTTCGGGCCTCAGAGCGAATTTCCGTACGGACTCTAAGAAGGGCCTGTGTCGCGCAAACGGCACAGGCCCTTCGTTCATAGGGATCGTGTTGTTTTCAGAGCCTCATCGGATTTCGAAGGAAATGTTGATGTTGTGTCGGCTCCCCACCGTCGAGATGGCCTGGTCCAGGTCGATATCGACAGAGTAATCCAGGGTGTAGAACAGCCGATTCAGAAACCGGGATCGGTAGCCGAGGCCCAGGACCGGGTTGGTACGCCCATACCCTTTCACGATGGCAGGGATTCGAAGGTCGTTTCGGGTGACCGGGAAGGAGTGCCCCAGGCCGCCCCGCAGGGCCAGCCATTTTTCAGCGCCGACGTCCAGGCGGTACTCCATCCCCGCGTTCATGGACCAGACCTGGCCCGCAGCCTTCATCACGTCCAGAGAGACCAGCAGGGAATCGTTCCGGCCGGCCTGCATCCAGCGGACAATGCCCATGACCAGTTCCCGCTCCAGCTCGTCCCGGACCCCATCCGTCCCTTTCATGCGGCTGTAGAGGTTCCGGAGGGTCAGGCCGTAGCGGAAGTGGGGGGAGAGTTCGTGGATGACGCCGAAGCCGGTCGTGAAACCGCTCGATTGCCTCCCCACCGCTCCGTTCTGCCGGAGGAGGGCGAAGCTGGCGCCCAGGGAGAAGCGGCCCAGGATCGGGTCGTAGAACAGGCCCCGATGCGCCAGCGACAGCATCAGGGTCTGGTCGGAGAATTTGAACGTGCCGTTCGGGACCCTCCGGGCATACCCCTGGCCATCGATCACTTCGACCCCTCCATTTTCGTCCCGCCATTCCACCCCGGGGAGTTCGTAACGCGCGAAGTAGAGGCCGATGCCCGTCCCGAGCGTCCGGCGCGCTGGGGGCAGGACGACGCCCCCGAAGAGGTGCGTGCCCGTGACCCGGTTCAGGACCGGACCCGCGCCGATCTGATAGTTGAGATTCTGGTTGGCGTCGTGCGTGTAGAGGAATGCGCTGGACAGGGTGAGATGGCGGACGAGCGCCAGGTCCGCGGGATTCCACCTCTGGCCATAGACGCCGTCCGCCACGGCCGTGTACGCGCCGCCGAGGCCCGCCCCCTGGCCGCCCGGCATCGTATAGAGGGAGGCGGGCTGCACGATCCCGGCGTCGGCGGTCCCGCCGAGGGCGTACAGCGAGATCAGAAAGAGCGCGAGGGGCAAGCAGAGTTTTGGCTTCATGAGGTATTTCCTTTTATCGTATCCCTACTTCGGCCTGGGTCCGATGGCGACCGGGAAGTAGACCCGCTCGGGCTTGGACTTCCCCCCTTCATATTCGACCGTGAGTTCGGCGATGTAGATGCCGTAGCCCATCTCCCGTCCCAGGGCGTCCCGGCCGTCCCAGATGGGCGGCACGAAGAATTTCAGGTGGGAGGGGTCCAGGCTCAGGTCCCGGCTCATCAGCGGCACGTGGGGGGGGTGGGCGGTCAGGATTCGGAGCGACGCCCGGGCGATGGGCTCCAGAAATGTCGCGTGGAACTGCGCATGTTCCCCGGCCCTCGGGCTGAAAGGGTTCGGGAAGGCATAGAATTCGCGGATACGCCGGTCCCCGGCGAAGAAACGGGCCGGGTCCGGTGTGGCCCAGATCGTGTCCGGGCCGACCAGGGCGCCCACCCGCCAGGTGTACCAGGTGTCTCCGGTGAGCGGTCTGGGAAGCTGCGGGTCTCCCACCGCCAGACTCTCCACCTAGGCGAGCATGGGGATGGGACTGCCCTTCTGGGACGGGGTCAGGAACAGGACGTAGCCTGAGGCCTTCTCGTCCGCGCTGGAGAAATAGGGCTTCCAGCGGAAGACGGGCGAGGCACTCCCGAGGGGCTGCCCCTGAACCGGGGTGACCAGGATGAACAGGTTGATCCGGAAGGGGGAGGGGTCCCCTTCGCCGGCAGGGCCCCGGGAGAGGCGCTCAAGGCCGTTGGCGCGGGCCCTGACCCTCCAGAAGAGCGTCTGCTCGTCAAGCTTTTCGAACGGCGGGTCCTTCATCACATAGGAGGTGTCCGTGCGGACGTCCTGAGTGAACAGGGGTTTTGCGAAGGTGGTGTCGGTGTGGATCTCCAGGGTGTAGGAGACCGGGCTGTTCGGCGTGCGGGACGACCGCCACCGGAAGGTCAGCGGAAACTGGTGGATGGCGGCGTTTGCGGCGGGCTGAAGCAGGTCGAAGGGCTGCGGCCGGTGCTCCACGCGGAATTTCCACTCCCCCGTCTCCTGGCTCAGCAGGTCCGGCGTGAGCTGCGCCCTCACGGACCAGTAGTAGGTGCGCCCGTATGCGAACCGGATGGCCGGGGGGATGGCGGTCGTGTCCGGGGTCGGTAGCGTGAGGACGTCCGAAAGGCCCGGCCCCGTGCCGACGCGCAGGACGTAGGTGATCCGTGGCTCCGCGCCGGTAACGGGGACGGAGGTCCATCGGAACCCGAAGTCGGAGTCGGTGACGTCGAGGATCTTGTTGTCCGCGGGGGCCAGCAGCCGGAACCGGAGGCTGTCCCCGGGGGTGTAGAGGAAGAAGGACCTGAAGGGGGGAGAAGAGAGGGTCTTCAGGAGGCCGTCCGTGGCCACCACCCGCCAGTAGTAGGGCATCCGGTTCGAGGGGGGACCGCGCCCTGAGGCTGTCGGCGGGGACGATGAAGGACGTGGTGGCCACCGTCTGGTTCAGGATCAGGTCGAGAAAGTCCGGCTGACGGGAGATCTGAAGGTCGTAGTTGACCACGTCTCCGGTGTCCGCGTCGAACGCCCGGCCCCAGCGGAAGAGGATCTGTTTTTCAGCCAGGGTGTCCCCGTCGGCGGGTTCCAGCAACTGAAAGGCCTCGGGGCGATGCTCGGACCAGAAGGTGAGAACGCCGGTCGTCGTTTTGAAGTATTCGCGCGAGGGGCCGGTGACCACCGCGAACCCCACGGAGATGCGGTACCAGTAGGTGCGTCCGTACTGCAACATCCGGTCCAGCCTCCGCACGGCGGTCAGGGTGACGCCGGAGGTGTCCAGGCGCACGCCCGTCAATTCCTGTTTCACGGGATCGTACCCCTCCGCGACCTCCATGCGGAAACGGGGCTCGCGCAGGGAGAGGGAGTCCGGGTACTCCAGACGCCAGGCGATGGAGTCCCGGAGGTCGATCACGGGCCTTGCGGTGTCCGGGGCCAGGATCACGAGGCGGACGCCGGGCACGGGTCGCAGGTTGTAGAGCTTGAAGCTCCGGACGGGGGAGGAGGTCTCCAGCCCCCCGGAGGCGCCGACGGCGCGCCAGTAGTAGACCCGCCCCGGGATCAGGCGGGTGGAATCGGGCCTGAATTCCAGGATGAGGGGGGCGGTGAGGCCCTGGAACAGGGTGGAGTCCACCGGGGCGCGCATGGTGGAGTCCGTAGCCACCTGGATGCGCAGGTCCACCGGCTCTCCGTCCTGGTCCACGCCTGCCCGGACCCTGAGGAGGAGTTCCTTGAATTCGAGTTCCGCCCCGTCGGGAGGAGACAGGAGGATGGGCGGGTCGGGGGGGCGATCTCCGACGAACAGGAGAGGATCGCTCCAGTAGGAGAACAGGCCGTTGTACGTGACCAGGACCCGCGCCCAGAAGGGCACATTCAGGCGCAACGCAGCGGGGAGGATGAAGGACGTGGAGTCCCCCACATCCACGATGTTGATCGGCCGGTCCAGGAAGCGGATGTCGGTCCCGTAGGCCAACCGGTACCTCGGGTTCTGGTCTCGAAACGAGGGCATCGGGTCCCAGGAGAGCCTGTCCCCCCGTTTCACCTGGATTCCGCCGGTGGGGGTTCGCACCTTCATGTTGAGCATCGTGTTGAGCAGGGCAGGGTCCCTGGGGAGCGGGATGTCCGGGGTCGGCCTCTTGCGGTCCTGGCCAATCACTCCCGCGTAGACCGGGAGGGCGGCGGTGTCGCTCAACCCCGTGCTCCGGTCGGTGACGGAGACCTTGATCCACTCCTCCCCGAAGAACCGGGCGGTCCCCAGGACGCGCAGGACGGTCACGGAGTCCATCGCCCCGAACAGGCTGTCCGCGCCTGGGAAGCTGGTGAAGTCCCCTGACCTCACGAGGTCGGAGGATTTCATCCTTAACAAGGTGGCGTTCACCTGGATGCCCGGTTGCACGGCCCACGCCAGGGGGCGCCCAGGGGCCGTCCCCCGCACGTATCCCTCCAGGGGGACGTAGGTGGTGTCGTTGTAGGGGACTTCGATGTATCTGGGCAGGGCCAGGATCGGCCCTGTGACCACGCGCACGAGGATCTGCGTGGAGGCCGTCTGGTCGGCGGTGTTCCGGGCGGTCAGCACGAAATAGCCCAGGCTGTCCACCGTGGCCCTGGGTCTGACGATCAGGGTGTCGCGCCCGCTCGGGTCGGTCCGCAGGAAGGCGTCGAACGGCTGCCCCGGAGGGACCTGGACCGACAGGCGGACCTGGGCGGGGGCGTCGATGTCATCCCGCACCAGCAGGGTCTTCTCGATCCTCGTCTCGGTGCCGTCAATCACGAAGAGGGTGTCCCGGATGAGGAACGTGGGCGGGCGGCGCGGCGGGTCGATGTTGATCACCGCCAGGTCCGAGTCCAGGCGTTTGCCCGACGCATTCTCGATGTAGAACCGCAAAAAAAGGTCCTCTGACGAGCAGCCGCCCGGCCCGAAGGCGAAGGGTGTCCGGGGAGATCAACTGGACGTCGAGCGTGTCTATCCCGACCCGGTCCCATTTCCACTGGACATCCTTGAAGCTGGAATCCGGCACCAGGTGGCCCCTCAGGGGGACGAGGAGTTCCCCCAGGGGGCGGAGCACGAAATTCCCCATGAAGATGTCGGGGGTCTGGTCCACGGTCACCGGGACCTGCTTCTCGCTGGAGTTGCCCTGGGCATCCGTGGCCTTCAGGGTGATGTCGGACCGGCCGTGCCAGTCGGGGTCCGCCCAGAGGAGCAGGTGATTGTTGGGATCGATGCGATGATGGAGGGGAGATGAAGACAGCGTTCGGACTTCCCACCGCATCGCCTTGCCGGTGGTCTCATCGTCGCTCACCCTGTCCGCGAGGTTCACGTCCAGCGTGTCGTCCTCGGCAAACCGGAGGGAATCCACCAGGATCGTCGGCGGACTGGCGCCCACGCCCTGCGCCCAGAGAGATGCGTGTTGCGGGATCACCACGAGCCCCAGGAGAATCCAGAGGACCCGCAGGAGAGGGATATGTCTTTCAGGTCGTTGCGTGGTCATAGGGTTTCCGTCACTGTATTCCCAGCAGGAAGATCACGGGGACGAGCGCATATTTCAGGTATCGTTTGGCGAAAAATTTCTTCTTCAATTTTCCCGGTCCCTCTTTGAGATAGAGGCAGGGTTTTCCCGGCTCCGCCTGGATGGAGACAACCCCCTTCTGGTCCAGCCTGGGGAAACCGGGCCGGTGGAAGAAGACCCGCTTCTGACGCCTCTGGTAGCCTTCGACGTCGACGGTCATTTCCAGCACCTTCCCGAAGGGGATGTGTTCGGCATCCATCTCTTCCCCGGGGACACCCTCCACGATCTCCCGGAATTTGATGGTGTCCCCCTCCGTGTGTACCTTCGGCACCCAGAGGTCCACGCGCGGGTCTACTGCAAGTTTCGAGGAATCCTCCACCGCCATCCGGACAGGGACCAGGAGGCCCCGGGCATCTTTGACCTCGTAACCCCTGCGTGGCAGGTAGATGTCAAACGCGGGGACGGAGGCCCGAAGGCTGTCTCGCAAGGCCACCTCCGCCAGGGCGCGAACGCTGTCGTACATGGTTTTTGTCAGCGGGTCGGATGGCCCATCATTCGGGTGTGTCCCACCTAATCTACGAAGATGTAAACCTATGTGTCTTCTATTCTTAGGTTTTTTGGAATTTAGTAACCGCTCCCAGAGGGGCGCTACTAAATTTTCCTTAGCATTTTAAAAACAAATGTTTAACCCCAATGTCGCATAGATTGAGTGGGACACACCCCATCATTCGTGATCGGATAAGGGGTCTAAATGGCCTGAATACGCTTCAGCAGAAACATTCGAGAGCGATTGGGGTCAGCCGCCTGCCTGAGGATCAGTTGTGTCAGAGAGCAGTTGGATGTCTTTACTCCAGCGTATTTGAGGACAGTCTCCAGCAGTTTGATAGATAGGTCCGACAGGACCGCAGCGGTTCTCAGGATCGGGAAATGAATTT
>SICM01000256.1 GCA_009694805.1 Candidatus Latescibacterota bacterium | reverse complement strand
CACTGCGAAGGCGGGGTGAAGCAGCGACTGACGGCTGCAACTGCGCTTCGGGCTACGCCCTCCGCTGAAGTTGCAGCCGTGATCAAGGGGAAGCGGTGATCCACCTTAAACATGCCTGTTTTTTGTCTTGACAACCAAGACCACTTTAACCGATGCGAAGAGGTGGAGAACCTCTGCCAGACGTCGGAGGACTTGTACAGGCTCTGCGATCCGGCATTCGTGTGGGAGACCTACCGGGACGACCCGACGCTGCGCGCGACGCTGGCCCGGAAGGGGGGGAAGGACACCTCGCCGGAAATGGTGACGGCGGTGGCGGCGGGGTTCGGGATGCGGGCGGACCGGTTCCCATACGGCGATCCGACGGCGCGGGTTTTCAAGATGCACACGGAGGCGGCCCTCTACGCGACCCGGCGGGTGCTGGAGATGACGGAGGCATTCGTCCGGGAGACGGGCAAGAAGCTGATGGTGATGCTGTCCTTCAACCGGGGCCACACGGCCGAGGCCCTGACGGGCAGGCCGAACTTCGACCAGTCGTTTCTGGACTGGCTCCGGACGCGGGACTATCCGGTCATCGACGTGCGCGACGCCTTCCGGGAGGAGTACCGGCTCTTCAAGGCGGATGTGCAGACGTATCTGGATCGCTACTACATCGGGCACCACACGCCGGCGGGGAACTTCTTCACGGCCTGGGCCATCAAGAAACGGGTCTGCGAGTGGCTGGACCCCAGACCGCTTCCGTATAGGTGACTTTAATCCTCAACAAAGGATGGCATCATGCACGCAGGATTTTCGAGGGTCTGCATCAACCCGCCGAAAGGCACGCGGATGATGGGGTTCGGGGACCGGGACCGGGGTCCGGGGAGTGGGTCGATCCGGGACGACATCTTCGCGCGGGCGCTGTACCTGGCGCACGATGGGGAGCAGGCGCTGATCGTGACGTTCGACATGTGTTTTATTGGCAGGGAGGACTCGGGCCGGTACAAGGGGGTCCTGGGCAGGCTGTTCGGCCTGACGCCGAGGCAGATCGTGCTCGCCTCGTCCCACAGCCACGTCGGGCCGGCGTCGGGCTACTGGGCCTATGGGGACTACCTTCCGCCGGACCAGCTCTATCTGCGGGAGATGGAGGCCGCTGTCGTGGCCGCAGCCACCGCCGCGAAGGAACGGGCGCGGAAGGTGACCATCCGGGCCGGGTCAGGACATTCCAAGGTCCCGATGAACCGGCGGAAGCGCATGCCGAACGGAAAGTTCGAGAACCGGCCCAACCCGGACGGGATCGTGTGCGACGCGCTCCCGGTCTGCCTGCTCACCGGAGAGGACGGGCGGACCGTGGCGTGCCTGTTCTCGATCGCGGCGCATCCCTCCATCGTGGGCGGGACCGCCATCTCCTCGGAGTATCCGGGCGTGGCCACGAACCGGGTGGACGCCCATCTGGGCGCGGCGCTGGCCGAGACGCGCTGGCCGCTGCTGCCCGCACGTTCCCGGGGCGAGTTCGAGAAGGTGGCAGGGGAGCTGACTCCCGGCGCACCGCCCAGCCAGCAGCGTCTGTATCCGCTCTGGGCTGCACGGCAACTGGAGCTGCTGGACCGGGGACAGAAGCTGCGCACTGCCGCGTCCGTGCTCATCCAGGGCATTCAACTAGGCAAGGGGTTGCGGATGGTCGCCATCGAGGGGGAGCCGGTGGCCGAGCACGGGTTGAACATGCTGAAGTTCTACAGTGAAGGCGTGACCTTCCCGCTGGGCTACGCCAACGGGGAGGCGATGTACCTGCCGGTCACCCGCCAGCTCCCCGAAGGGGGCTACGAGGTGGACAGCTACTGGGAGTACGGCGCGCCCGCCGGGCTGGCGCCGGGCATGGAACAGGTCGTGACGCAGACGCTGGAGACGTTCCAGAGACAGGGGATCGGGTGAGATGATCACATCTCTTTACGAACTGTTCGGACGCGAGATCTCCGGCCAGAACGCCAAGCGGATGGCCACGGATATCGCGCGCACCGACCACACCTGTTCCTACTCGGCGTTCGCTAAGACGGCGAAGTACTGCGAGCAGGTCATGGAGGAGATCGGCCTGTCGGACGTGGAGCGGCTGCGCTTTCCGGCGGATGGCAGGACGGTCTACGGGGACCACCGGATGGGGAAGGCGTGGGACGCAGACTTTGCGGAACTGCGTCTGGTGGAGCCGAAGCGGCAGGAGCAGATTCTCTGTTCCTACCTCGACGAGCCGCTCTCGCTGGCCATGTACAGCGGGTCCACGCCGAAGGGGGGCGTCACGGCGGAGGCCGTGGTCGTGGAGGGCGGGTCGCAGGAGAAGGACTACCGGGGGATCGACGTGCGGGGGAAGTTCGTGCTGACGAACCTCCACGTCGGGGGCGTGGCCGGGGTCGCCCGGAAGCGCGGGGCCGCAGGTGTCCTCTCGGATCACATGCCCGCATTTCCCCCGGCGCGGGACACGGCGTTCGACCTGCCGGAGGGCCGGGTCTGGCAGCGGGTGAAGCCGGAGGACCGGTGCCCGGCGTTCGTGCTGTCGCCCAAGCTGGGGCACCAGGTGCGGGAGATGATCCGGCGCGGGCCGGTGAAGCTCCACGCGGAGGTGCAAAGCCGGGCCTACGATGGGGAGATCTATGCGGTCACAGGGGTCATCCCGGGCAGGCGGCAGGAGCAGGAGTTCCTGATCGTGTCCCACCTGTTCGAGCCGGGGGCGAACGACAACGCCTCGGGCGCGGCGTGCAGCCTGGAGGTGGCCCGGTGCATCCGGCATCTGATCGCGACGGAAAGGCTGCCCAGGCCGGAGCGGACGATCCGCTTCCTGCTGCCGCAGGAGTTCTACACGACCGTGGCATTCGCGCAGACGCAGCGGGGGACGATCCGCAAGACCGTCGCCGCCCTGAACCCGGACATGGTGGGGGAGGACCAGGCGCTCTGCCGGAGCGCCATGATCTACCAGCGCACGCCCGATGCCTGCCCGTCGTTCATGAACCCCTTCATGGCGTGGACGTTCGGGTTCGTGGCGGACCGGTTCGTCCGGCCCGAGACGGCGACGAAGGAGCCTTACTACTACGCCTTTGACGCGGACTACTGGGGGAACGACTGCTTCCTGTCGGACCCCGTGATCGGCGTCCCGACGCTGGGGTTCATCGACTGGCCGGACCGGTTCTACCACACGTCGCTGGACGTGCCGGACCACATCGACCCGGCCAGCATCGGACGGTTCGGGACGATCTGCGCCACGATGACGACCTTCATCGCCTCGGCCGGCCCCCGCGAGGCCCGATGGCTGGCGGAAGTGGCGGCGTTCGGTGCGGAGCGGGACCTGGCGCGCGCGGCCCAGGAGGTGGTCACACAGTCCTACGACGCCGGGGCCGACGCCGGGGCCCTCCTTTCCGGCCTGGCCGGGAGGCTGGCGTATCTGCTGGACCGGGAGACGGCGGCCATCCGCTCGGTCCTGACCCTCCTGCCCAGGAGCGCCCGGGTCAAAGCGACCCCTCACCTGGAGGGGCTGGTGGAGGGGGTGAGGGCCTCGGCGCAGCGCCACGAGACCCACGCCCGTCGAGCCCTGGGCGCTGACGCGGCGGGTCCATCGCCGAAGCGGCTGAGCGCACTGGAGCGACAGGCCGCCGGGCTCGTCCTGCGCCGCACGATCCCGAGCCCCCTCACGTTCCAGGGGCTGCGACCGGCCGCGCAGAAGGCGATGGCCGCCCTCCGCAGGAAGGGCATCCCCAAGAATTTCCTGTTCTGGATCGATGGAAAGCGATCCCTCCTGGACATTCAGCGGAAGTGTGCGGTGGAGAGCGGCAGGGCGGACCTGAAGACCTTGATGCAGTACGCTGCGTTTTTAGAGAAGCACAGGTATTTGGAACGCGTAAAATAAAAAGCGGTATCGGGCGCCGGGTTTCGGGTATCAGGTAAAAACCAAAACGATCTTTTCTTTCCCCGACGCCTGACACCTGATACCTGACACCTGTCTTTGCTTTTCCCGACGCCTGACACCTGATACCTGACATCTTCTCCCAAGGAGTGATCCATGCCTGACCTCCCTGCCATAGAGCTGTTCTCCATCGGCACTGAGCTGGTCCTGGGCCGGATTCAGGACACGAACGCGCACTGGATGGCCCAGGAGATCGCCAAGGTGGGCGGCCACCTGCGCCGCGCCACGATGCTCCACGACGAACTGGACGAGATCGTGATGGCCCTGCGGGAGGCGGTCGACCGGGGCACGAAGATCCTCATCACCACCGGCGGGCTCGGTCCCACGCCGGACGACCTGACCGTGGAGGCGGTGGCGCGGATGGCCGGGGTGAAGCCGGTCGTGGACGAGTTCACGCTCCAGGACTTCATGCGCCGGCGAAACCTCACGGACCGGGCGCAGGTGACGGCGGGGATGGTCAAGATGGCCACGGTGCCGGAGGGGGCGGAGGTCTTCCAGAACCCCGCCGGGTGGGCCCCCTGCGCGAAGGTCCAGGTGGAGGGGACGACGGTCCTGATCCTCCCCGGCCCGCCCAAGGAGATGATGGCCCTGTTCAGCCGCTATGTGGAGGGGTTCATCTCGGATTCCTACGAGACCAAGATCGCCTCGGTGCGGGTGGTGGTCAACATGTTCGAATCCGAGGTCTCCCCGCTGCTCCAGGAGGTCATGAAGCAGCACCCGAACACCTATTTGAAGGCCTACGTGGCCCTGCGGCACGACGCGCACGGGATGCCGGTGGACCTGGTGGCCCGGGCCGAGGACCCGGCGGCGGCGCAGCACCTGCTGGACCGGGCGGTGGACCTGTTCGGCAGGCTCGTGACGGAGAAGGGGAAGACGATGGAGTACTTCGAGGGGGGATCATGACCCGAAGCGGCTTTTTTTATCTGACGCTGTCCGTGGTGCTTTCGGGGGCCTGGGGCGTGCTGACCAAGATGGCGTCCGTGAAGCTCCACTGGGGGACCACGCAGCTTCTCACATCTCTGGGCGGCCTGGTGATCGTCTTTCTCATCTGTATCCCCGCCGGCGCCACGTTCCATTTTGAGCGCCCCTACCTCATCGGTGCGCTGGCCGGCGTGCTGATCGCCATCGCCAACATAAGCTATTTCAAAGCTTTGGAGACCATTCCGCTCAGTCTGGCCTATCCGATCCTGGCCCTCAACCTGCTCATCCCCGTCCTGGTGGGCATCCTGTTTCTCGGGGAGCCCGTGACCTGGGCCAAGGCCCTGGGCGTCCTGTTCGCCCTGATGGCCATCATCCTGCTGGGAATGTGATCCCCCTCCCTTCCCCCCTCCGGGGTCGGGGATGGAGGATTGAGGATTGGGGATTGGGGATTTAGGATTGGGGAAAACAAAGGCAAACCGCTCTGTTTTTCCTCACCCCTCACTCCTCACCCCTCATCCCTGCTTTGCCTCCCCTATCCCCCCTCTTTCTCCCCTATTTCCCTGTTTTTCATTGACTGACGGCAGTTCTGTTCTTATATTGGGGCGTGTTCGTCACTCCAACACATGTACTTCTATATTCATACAAGATTTTAATATATATTAAGTTAGATGTTTTAAACGAAGTGTCCGGGAGAGGACAGCCGATGTCCACAATGGAGCAGCGCAGGGCCTTTCTGATCCGACAGGGGAAGGCGTTCGGGGACGCCAACTTCGACGCGGACCTGGACCTCGTGGTCTATGGTGGCCATCATACGATCCGGGATGCGATCTGGTATGCCATGGCCCTGCTCCACGGAGATGACCCGGCGGAACACCAGCGGGCCTGCCGGATCATCCGGAAGGCCATCGCCACGCAGGAGACGGACCCGGCCAGCCGCTGGTACGGCGTGCTCAGGACGAGCTGGGAGGCCGAGGCCCCCACGGACCCCAACTGGGCGGAGTTCAACGCCGCCAATTTCACGGGCATCTACCACCGCTTCCGGCACCGGATGGACCCGGCCACGATCGAACAGATGCTCGCGGCGCTGGACCGCGCCCTGGAGGCCATCCGGCGGCGGGATGTTCAGGTCAGCTACACGAACATCGCCCTCCTGGCCAGCCTCTCCCTGATCCTGGGCGGACAGATCCTCGGCAAAGACGCGTTGCGACGCCTCGGAGAAGAGAAGCTGTTCGGCTGGATGGAATACACCAACCTGGCCGGGGCCCCCAGGGAATACAACAGCCTGACCTACAGCGGCGTGGCCCTGTCTCCGCTGGCCGAGATCGGCGTCTACGCCCAGGACCCGGAGGTGCGGTTACGGGCGCAGGCGGCCGAGGCCCGGGTCTGGCTGCACCTGGCCACGCACTTTCACCCCGCCACCCATCAGCTCGCCGGGCCGCACTCCCGGGCCTATCACGAGGAGATCACGTTCAACCCTTCGCCCACCCGGAGCTGTCTCTATCTGGTCCTGGGGGAATGTAAAGTGGTCTTGGTTGTCAAGACAAAAAACAGGCATGTTTAAGGTGGATCACCGCTTCCCCTTGATCACGGCTGCAACTTCAGCGGAGGGCGTAGCCCGAAGCGCAGTTGCAGCCGTCAGTCGCTGCTTCACCCCGCCTTCGCAG
>SICM01000255.1 GCA_009694805.1 Candidatus Latescibacterota bacterium | reverse complement strand
AGCCTTCGGGTCTGAAATATAGGAATCCGCTTCACCGGCGAATACGGCTCTCTAAGAGGCGGTCCCCGTGATAATCCGAAACCGTCCTTTATATCAACTAAAACAATTGTTTATGTCAATTTTTGGTAATCGTGAGTGAACAGTGTCAATAACCCTATGGGCATTCCGGTGTATGACTATCGGACCGACGTGCGCAACATACTCGTCACACCGCAGATCCGCTCCCGGTTTCTGCGGATGACGCCGGGGCAGGTCGCGCAGCTTCACAGCCACGACCTGGGGCACGAGGTGTTCCTGATTCTGGAAGGGAAGGCCCTGTTCGAGATCGACGGCGAGACGGCGGAGGTGGGGCCGGGCCAGATGTGCGTCGCGCTGAAAGACCAGCCTCATTCCGTGCGCGTGGTCGGGGACGAGCCGATGACGATGTATCTTTCGGTCACCCCGCATATCCAGCCGACCCACACGGGACGGACGCCGGAGGGGGCGCGGCTCCCGCACCGGTTCGCGCCGAACAGCGCCTATGACGTGGCGGATACGGCCCTCCCCGTCCCGGCGCTGATCGACCGGCAGGTGCAGGCCGCACAGGCCGTCGCCGAGGCGGCAGAGGCGAGCGCGAAGGTCCAGCGCGACGCGGCGGAGCGGCTCAAGCAGGCCCTGGCCGGGGGGGATCAGGATGCGGCAGCCGGGGCGCGGAAGGCCATGTGGGAGGCGATCTACAAGACGCACCAAAAGGTCTTCGAGCTGGCGACGGCGTGGAACGAGCTTGCGCCGAGGGTGACCGAGAACCGAGGTGTCTTATGACCCCCGTGCGTGTCGGTGTCGTGGGTTGCGGGGCAATCGCGCAGGTGCAGCACCTGCCCAACCTGGCGGCGCTCCGGGATGCGTTTGAGGTGACGATGGTCTGCGACCGCTCGCCGGCGCTGGCGAAGGCCGTCGCGGATGCCTTCCACGTACCCGGGTACGCGACGGACTACCGGGAACTCCTGGCGTCCGACGTGGAGGCGGTGATCCTGTGCCATACCGACCCCAAGACGGAGGCGGCCGTGGCGGCGTTTGAAGCGGGGAAGCACGTCTTCATCGAAAAACCGATGTGTTTCTCCCTGAAAGAGGCCGATGCGATCCTCGTTGCCGCGCAGCGGTCGGGGAGGGTGGGGCAGGTCGGGTATATGAAGGTGCACGACCCGGCGTTTGAAGCGGCGAAGACCGAGGTGGACCTGGGGGAGGGTGTCCGGTTCGTGCAGGTCAATCACCTGCATCCGGACAATTCCCTTCACCTGAAGCAGTTTCAGCTCCTGCGATCCAACGACCTGCCGGCGAGCGCTGCCGAGGAGGCGCGCAAGGCCCGGCGGGCGGCGCTTCTGGAGGCCGTGGGAGACGCGCCGGGTCACGTGGAGCGGGCCTTCTTCACCCTGGCCGGGAGCATGATTCACGACCTGTATGGGCTGCGCGTCATGCTGGGACAGCCGAGCGGGGTGGTCAGCACGGAGGTCTGGAACGAGGGGAGGGCCATCTCCACGGTTCTGGCGTATGCCGGCGGGGCGCGCTGCATCGCCACCTGGGTGGACCTTCCGGATCTGTGGGACTTCAAGGAGACGCTGGAGGTCTACGGAGACAGCAGACGGGTGATCGTGTCCTACCCCACCGGGTTTGCGCGCGGGATCCTGTCCACGGTGGCGGTTCACGGGACGGAGACGGACGGCACGGCCTTCCGGAAGGATCTGGCGGTGGCCTGGGAGAGCGCGTTCGTCCGCGAACTTCGCCACTTCCACGACTGCATCCAGAGGGGGACGGCCTGCCGCACGCCGGTGGCCTCCGCGCGGGAGGACGTGGCGCTCATCATCGACATCATCAAGGCGTATCAAAACCGTTAAACGCATTTTCACAGGAGATTCGAGATGGCCGTAAGTACGCTGAAACAGCCGGTCCGGCTGACGGAGGAACAGCTTCAAGCCTATCACCGGGACGGGTATGTGGTGGTGGAGGACCTGGTCCCCCTGGAGGAGGTCGAGGCGCTGGGCAACCGGCTCCGGGAGTACACGCACGGGGGCCGGCCCATGGGGAACGTCAAGATGCAGGTCGAGCCGCGCATCCAGCGCGGGGAGTTGAAGGTCGAGCATCCCGGCGACGGCATCCGCAAGCTGGACCTTCTGGTGCAGGAGGACGACCTGTTCCGCAAGCTGGGCCTGAACGACAACATCGTCGGGATCCTCGCGCAGATCCTGGGGCCGGACCTGAAGCTGTTCCGGAACACGCTGCTGCTGAAGCCGCCAGAGGTGGGGTCGGCGAAGGGCATGCACCAGGACTCCCCCTACTGGCCGATCGAGCCGATGAACCTCTGTTCCTGCTGGTTCGCGCTGGATGACGCCACGCCGGAGAACGGGTGCATGGGCGTCCTGCCCGGATGGCACAAGAAGGGGCCACTGCCCCACAAACACGTGACGGATGACTATGTGATCGAGGAGTCGTGTTACGACTTCAAGGACATGGCGCTGGCTCCGGTGCGGGCCGGGGGGGGACTGTTCTTCCATTCGCTGATCCCTCACTACACGGCCCCGAACCGCTCGACGAAATGGCGGCGGGCGATTGCGCTGTCCTACATGTCCGCGAAGTCCCGGTACACGGGCAAGGGGGAGAGTCCCGATTACTTCCCCATCCGGGGGGAGACGTATCCGGGCTGCGTGCGATAGGGCAGGTCAAAACTCTTTGAAGGGAGAACTGATGGAGGTTCTTGAATTCACGCCCAACCCCTTCGGCGGGGCTGTCGTCAAACCGGAGGCGTTGCCCGAAGACCCTGAGGCGTTCTGCCTGCGGCTCCGCCATTCCCTGGAGGTGTGGAAGCGAGAGGGGCTCAAGGTTGCGTGGCTGGAGGTCCCGATCGTCCGGGCCGGCCTGATCCCGGTCGCCGTGGAGGCGGGATTCACGTTTCACCACAGCGGCGAGACCTATCTCATGATGATCCACCGCCTGGTGGAAGGGGCCTTCGTCCCTCCCTATGCCACGCACTACATCGGGGCGGGGGGGGTGGTGCTGAACGACCGCCGGGAACTGCTCGTGGTCTGCGAGAAGTACCGCCGGACGGGACGCCCTTACTACAAGCTGCCCGGCGGGGCGCTGCACGCGGGGGAACATCTCGTGGAGGGGGTGATCCGGGAGGTGCTCGAGGAGACGGGCGTTCAGGCGCGGTTCGAGGCGCTCGTCTGTTTCCGGCACTGGCACGGGTACCGGCACGAGAAGTCGGACATCTACTTCGTCTGCCGGCTGTCCCCCCTGAGCGAGGAGGTCAACATGCAGGCGGAGGAGATCGAGGAGTGTATGTGGATGCCGGTGGAGGACTACCTGAACTCCGAGTTCGTGAGCGTGTTCAACAAGCAGATCGTGCGGGCCACCCTGGAGAGCCCGGGCGTGGCGCCGACGGAGATCGAAGGGTATGCCGACCCCAGCAAGTACGAATTCTTCATGCCCCGGGAGGGGGCGGACGGCTCGTGAGAGGATAGTCTACGATCTTGCGGCCTGCATCCTTCGGTAGAAATCCGTGTAGGACAGGATCTCCACGCCCTTTTCGCGGGCGTAGGAGAGCAGGGTCCGGACCCAGCGCGTGCGCTCCTCCCGGTAGCGCAGCATCGCCCAGTCGTGGAAGCAGGCGGCGTAAGTGAGGTCTTTCGCGACGATCTCATCGACCGCCTCCTTCAGCACCTCGCCGAACGCCTCCCCTCTTTCGATGCCGTGTGACTCGAACCAGAAGGCATCGAGCCAGCCCTGGAACGGGATCTCCAGGAGGTCTGGAAATCCCTGCTCGTCGTACCAGAAGGGCTGCACGGACAGGGGCGTGGGGTTTCCCCCCTCGGCGTTACGGGCCCAGGAACTCACGTAGCCGATGCCGCAATCTTTCACCACCGCGAGCATCTCCGGGCGGTCCGTGAGGCCCCGGTAGTAGCCGTGCGGCGTGCGGAGACCGACGCAGTCCACGTTGAGGTGGCGCTTCAGGGCCGCCGAGGTCGTGGTCAACTCGTGCTCGATGGCCTCCGGAGGGGAGGGGATGAACACGCCTCCCTGCCAGCGGTCCTCCTTGAACAGGGTGTGGCTGTAGGTGTGCTGCTGGAGGTCGAACAGGGGGTGTCCGGCGAGGGGCTTGAAGGCGCCGAGGGCGTGCAGCAGGGTCCGCCCGCAGATGAACAGGGTCGCGGGGGCGTCGGTCTCCTCGTGGTTCTGCCGGATGATCTGCAGGGCCTTCACTGTCGAGGCCGGGTCCAGGGCTTCGAGGAGGCCGTGATCCCCCATCCGGGCCAGGCCCTCGCCCACGGCGAAGGCCTCCACGTCGTATCCCACGAGCAGGGTTGCCATGGTGCGCGCTCCTTTCTTCAGGGTGTTGGATGGCCTGCAAGATAGGGGACGGCGGATAGATGTCAAGGCTTTTCCTTCTCCACCGGTTTTTGCAGATCGGGCAGGTATGACGGAGATCCAGGGGGGGAGACGGGGGAGGATCGGGCGGAAGCTGGTCCTGACGTTCGTGTCGTTCGTGATGGTCGTGGTGGGCGGGACCGGCTGGGCGCTCTACGATGTGACCCGGCGCAGCCTGGAGCGCGAGATGAGCGAGCGGCTGATGACGGCTGCGCTGCTCGTGGCCGGGGGGCTGGACGGCGGTACAGTGCGCACGCTTCGCCCGGGGGACGAGGCGTTTCTTCGGGCCTATGTCAGTCTGACGGCGCGCCTCCAGCGGGCGCGGAAGATGGTGGGGGCACGGCGGATCACGGTGTTCGACCGGCAGGGGCGAAGCCTGCTGGACACGGCCCCGGACGTGCCCATCGGACGGGGTACGCCCGGCTGCGGATCGACCGGGCAGAGGTGGCGCGGGTCTGGCAGGGGAAGGCCGCGCACTCGGTGCTGTTCGAGGGGGAGGACGGGGTCTTCTACAAGTCGGGCTACGCGCCGGTGTACGACGGGGAGGAGGTGGTGGCCGGGGTGGGGGTGGAGATGGGCGCGGCGTTCCTGGAGACCATCCGACAGGTTCAGCGCTGGATCGTGATTTTCGGCGCGGCGAGCGCCGTCCTGACGGTGATCATCGGGCTGGGGCTGGCGCGCACGATCACGGGGCCGATCCACCGGCTGGTGACGGCTTCCCGCGAGATCGGCAGGGGCAATCTGGAACGGGCCGTGGACACCTCCTCGCCGGATGAGCTGGGCATCCTGGGGGAGACGATGGAGGAGATGCGACGCGGTCTGGTGGCGCGGGACGCCCAGCTCCGGCAGATGCTGGCGGGCGTGGCGCACGAGATCCGCAACCCGCTGGGCGGGATCGAGATCTACGCCGGGTTGATCGCGGACGACCTGCCGGACGGGGACCCGCGCAAGGCCCACATCCGGAAGGTGATCGGGGAGGTGAAGACCCTCGACCGGATCATCTCGGAGTTCCTCGACTTCGCCCGCCCCACGCACCCCGCCCCGACGCTGACGCCGGTGTCCCGGCTGGCCGAAGAGGTGGCGTTCCTCCTGGCCCTGGAGATGGCGGCGGCGGGGGTGCGGTACGTTCAGGACACCCCGGAGGGGCTCCAGGTCCGCGTCGATCCGGAGCAGGTCAAGCGGGCCCTGCTCAACCTGATGAAGAACGGCGTGCAGGCCGTGCGGGGAGGGGGCGTGCTGACCGTGCGGGCGCGGGCCTCCGGGGAGTGGGTGGCGGTGGAGGTGTGCGACACCGGGCCGGGGATGTCACCGGAGGTACAGGCGCGGGCCTTCGAGCCTTTCTTCACGACGCGGGAGCAGGGGACGGGCCTGGGCCTGGCCATCGTGAAGAAGATCGCGGAGGAGAACGGCGGGACCGTGGCCGTGGAGAGCGAGGCCGGGAAGGGGACGACGTTTCAGATGACGCTGCCGTGGGCGGGGGGATGAGTTCTGAGTTGAAAGTCGGGAGGTCGCTGAAAAATACCCGTCAAGGAAACCGGACATTTAGACCCTGGAGATAGACCTCATGGCAACACGACAGATTACTATAGACATCCCTGAAAAGGCACTCCTTTCTGAAAAGACCGATGAAGTCTCTTTCGCCAGAGAGTTGCGTGTTTTAGCCGCAGTCAAGCTTTATGAACTCGGACGACTCTCTTCGGGACGAGCCGCCGAACTGGCAGGAATGCCCCGTGTTGAGTTTTTGCTAGCTCTGGAACGCTACAAGGTATTTCCCTTTCAAGCCGAACTGAACGACCTGGAACAACACCATGCCTGAAGCCATCAGCAATACTTCGCCCCTGGTCTACCTCTATCGTATCGGGGTCATCGACTGGCTTCCACAACTTTTTGCTGAAGTCTGGATGCCAACTTCCGTATCCGATGAACTCAAGGAGGGCCAGCAGAGGGGATATGATGTTCCTGCATTCGTGATCGGATAAGGGGTCTAAATGGCCTGAATACGCTTCAGCAGAAACATTCGAGAGCGATTGGGGTCAGCCGCCTGCCTGAGGATCAGTTGTGTCAGGGAGCAGTTGGATGTCTTTACTCCAGCGTATTTGAGGACAGTCTCC
>SICM01000254.1 GCA_009694805.1 Candidatus Latescibacterota bacterium | reverse complement strand
TGGGTAGGGGATGAAGTGACTACCGATTTGATCCGCAAGTACATTACCTATCATCAGCACCAGAGCAGTAATATGCAGTTAGAGCTGCCGTTTTAGGGGTTTTGGGTTTTAATGCCCCGCAGCTCTGCTGCGGGGTTCTTTACTTTGCACTTTACATTTTTCGCTTTGCACTTTGCATTTTCCTTGTGTTGAGATGAAGCCATGTTCCTCAATCGCAAAGAACAGATCGCCGTCCTGGTGTTGTGCGGCACGCTCTGTGTCGGGGCTGCGGTCTCCTACTACAAAAATAGATACCCGGACCGCATCGAGGACTTCGGCGTCATCAAGGCCTCGGTCCAGCCCCCGGCGAGCGTCGCCGGGGCTGCGGAAGGGTCGGATACGACGGCTGCGGCGTCCGACACCGTCCGGGTCCTCGACCTCAACCGGGCCCTCGATCTCAACCGGGCCGGGGCCGGGGACCTGGAACGTCTGCCCCGCATCGGGCCTGCCATGGCCCGACGAATCGTGGAGTACCGGACCCAGCACGGCCCGTTCCAGCGTGTGGACGACCTGAAGAACGTGAAGGGGATCGGCCCGAAGACCCTGGAGCAGCTCAGGCCGCTGGTGAAGGTCACAAAATGAGCGATTCCATCTCCGTCGGGTTGCATCTGGGAGAACGTACGCTCAGCGCTGTGGAGGTCCGGGGTGGCGAGGGATGCCCTGTCCTGCGGCGAATCGGCAGGGTGTCTTTTCCGATGGAGCTGACCCCTGACGCGCTCCTGAAGGCGGAGGCTCAGGCGCATCTCGCGGAGGCCCTGCGGGAACTGCTCGACGAATCGGGTGTCCATCGGGAGGCCGTGGCCCTGTCCGTGGGCAGCAATTTCTTTGTGATCAAACGGGTTCCCCTGGAGGTGGCCTCGGAGGAGGAGCGCCGGGAGCAGATCGCCTGGGAGGCCGGCCAGCACCTGATCGACCCGGTCTCGGACTACTGCATCGACTACCACGCCTTCGGCGGGACGGCTTTCTTGATCGCCATCCGGAGACAGATGGCGGATGCCTGTCGCAGCGTCTGCGAACGCGCCGGCCTCGGCCTGAAATGCGTGGAGGTCGATCCCCTGTCGCTTTTCTACGCCTGCCGGATGGCCTCCGGAGACGCTTCCGGGGAAGAGGCCCGGCAGGGGGTCTCCGCGGTCCATATCGGGGGGCGATGGGCCTCCTGCATCTCGGCCTGGGGGACCGACCTGACGGCGGTGGAACTGGTCCGGCTGGATCGCGGGGGGTTGCGCGCAGGGGAAGACCGGACCGGCACGACAGAGGCCGCCTTACGGTCGCTGGGCCGCCGCATTGCAGGGGGGCTGGTCCCGGAACGGCGGAACGGCTCGGAGGGCCGGGAGCGGCGCGTCCTGCTGGCGGGAGACCGAAGGGTCGTGGAGGAGGTCAGCCGCTGGTGGATGGGCGTGGAGCCGCTGGCGGTGGCGTTCCTCGATCCGTTTGCGGGCATGGATCTGAGGTCGCTGCCCGCCGAGCAACGCCCCCTGCTGGCGTGGGGGACGGGGCTGGCCGTCAGCGCAGGGGCGGCGTACAAGAACCTATGCGCGTGACATCCGGGGTCTTTCGCGGACGCCTTCTGCGGACGCCACGTGGCATCCGGCCGACGCAGGACCGGGTGCGCAAGTCTCTCTTTGACGTGCTCGGAAAGGATGTGCCCGGAAGGCGTGTCCTGGACCTGTTCGCAGGCTCCGGGGCGCTCGGTGTCGAGGCCCTGAGCCGGGGCGCGGTCTCCGCCCTGTTCGTGGATGAAGACGCCGGGGCCGTGCGGGCGATTCTGGACAATCTGATGGACCTGGGGTTGGCGGAGGAGAAGGCGAAAGGCAGTCCCTCGATATGCCCCTACGGGGCTACTCGGGATGAACGGAACCGTTTGCCCCGAGTAGGGCCGCAGGCCCGTATCGAGGGGCAGAAGGCAGATGTCGAGATCTGGCGGGCGGATTATCGGCAGGCCGTCCGGCGTATGGAACGGGAGGGGAGGGCGTTTGACCTGATCGTGCTGGACCCCCCCTACCGGGAGGGGCTCCTCCCGGAGGTCCTTCAGGCGCTGACCGGGGCGGGGGTCATCGCTCCGGCCGGGCTGGTCGTGGCCGAGGCCGAGGAGGGTCTCCCGGCGCCGGAGGCGGACGACCTGGCGCTGATCGACGAGCGGGCCTATGGGGGGACGAAGCTGATGTTCTGGTTACTGCGTTAAAGGAGATTCTTTTATGGAAGTCGCCCTGTATCCGGGCAGCTTCGACCCGATCACGAACGGTCACCTGGACATCATCGAACGGGCCAGCAAGATCTTCGACCGCCTGATCGTGGCCATCCTGGTCAATGCTCAGAAACAGACGCTGTTCACCGTCGAGGAGCGGATGGACATGATCCGCGAGGTCACCCGGCCCCACGTGGAGGTGGACCACTTCGAGGGGTTGCTGGTCGACTACGCCCGTCGCCGGGGGGTTCACACGGTCGTCCGGGGGTTGAGGGCGGTCACGGATTTCGAGTATGAATTCCAGATGGCCCTGACCAACCGGCAACTCAACCCGGAGTTCGAATCGGTCTTTCTGATGACCAGCAAGGAGTACGCCTACCTGAGCGCCACCATCGTCCGGGAAGTCGCGCAGTTCGGCGGGGCTGTGGACCCGTTCGTCCCGCCGTACGTCGCACGCAGACTCAGGGAGAAATTTCAAAACAGACGGAAAACGTGAACCGTGGGACTTGAGGCTGGAGGCTGGGGGCTGCACGAACTACGTTTGATGTCTCACCATTTTTTTGCTCTTCACGCGGAGGTATATAAAAGGGCCCTTATGGAACATACGTCTCACCAAAAGATCGCCCAGGTCCTCGATCCTGAGATGATGGTCTGGGTTCTCGACGACAGCCTGGATCAGGCCTCGGCCGAGCGGCTCTGCAAGGCATGTACCCTGATTGCTGACGGGGTCCCGGACCGGCGGATTCCGAAACGCCGCCTCATCGTCGACCTGGTCGAGGAGTTCTACCGTCATGAGATGAGCGCCCGGAAGATCGCCGAGGCGCTCGCGGAGGCCAACCGGGATGTGCTGCTGGCCTGCCAGGAGATGACGCTCCCGGAGGTCTCCAAGCAGATCGCTGACCAGGACCACCTTCTGCGCGAAAACAGGGCGGGGCGTCTGCTGTATGCCCTGGCGAACGACGCTCGCGAGGAGGCGAAAGAGGCGGCCCGGACGCTGTTCGCGTCCCTCGGCGAGCGGGAGGCGACGGATGAGGGGGAGGCCCGCAAGTCCGGGGAGGCCGAAGGACGCCTGAAGGCGCGCCTCGCGGAGATGATGCGGGCCAACGAACAGCTGGGTCAGGAGACAGAGGAGATCCGCCGGAAGCTAGCCGCCGCCGAATCGGACAAGAAGACGCACGAGGAGGCGCTTCATGGACTGGCCGAGGAGCGGACGGCCCTCAAGCGTCGCGTCCTGGACCTCCAGCGCGACCTTGCGGTGGCGCAGGCCGCGCAGCGGCACACCGAGGAGGAGGCGGCCAAGCTGCGACAGCGGATCGAGCACCAGGTTTCCGCCGACGCCGGACGTGACACCTCCGTCTCATCGATCAACCATCTGACCCGTGAGAGTCGCAAGATTCAGTACACGCTGGAGAAGATCGAGAAATGGGTGGAGGCGGTCCCCCGGAAGGTGGAGGGCCCCGACCGGTTCCTGGAGGCCCTGAGCGAGACCGTCATGGAGGTCAAGTCCCTCGTCACGCGCGAGATCATCGACAATGGGCGGGAGCGGAACGAGGTCCGGCGAAACATCGAAGAGCTGCGGGGAGAGCTGCGCGGCCTTCAGGGGGAGGTCCGGAGGGCGTCCGAAGCGGACAAAAGACCCATGCGGATGCCCGGCGAAGCGGAACGGGTGGGCGTGTTCGTGGACGTTCAGAACATCTTCTACGCGGCCAAACAGTTCAACGCCCGGCTCGACTTTGAGAAGCTGCTGCGCACCTCCACGGACAACCGGCGGCTCATCCGCGCCATCGCCTACGTCGTCCAGTCTCCGGAGGTGGACCAGAGCGGGTTCATCACCATGCTTCAGCAGAAGAGCTATGAGGTCAAGCGGAAGAACCTCCGGCTCCGGAGCGACGGATCGGCCAAGGGGGACTGGGACATGGGGATGGCCATCGACATCATCGACCTGGCCAAGAAGCTGGACGTGGTTGTGCTGGTGAGCGGGGACGGAGATTTCGTGTCCCTCGTCAACCTGATCAAGACCATCGGTCCCAAGGTGGAGGTCTATTCGTTCTTCCACAACACGGCGCGGGACCTGATCCAGGCCGCGGACGAGCACTTCCCGATCGACGACAGCCTGCTCCTCCGCCTGAATGGGGACTACATCTCCGCCCGGCAGCAGCGGGAGGCCGCGGAGGCGGCCCGGCTGGCCGAGTTGGCACATCCCCCGGAGCCCGTGCGCCTCGGGGAGGTCGCCCGCGTCACGGAACTGGCCCGGTCCCCGGAGCCCGCGCCGGTCGCGGAGGCCGCGCCCGCGGTGGCGGAGGGCGAGAGGCGGTAGGTGGCAACCCTGAAGCGGCCTCTTCTCAAGGTCTACGACGCCCTCTCCCGCGCATTCGGGCCGATGCGCTGGTGGCCCGCCGAGACGCCGTTCGAGGTCATGGTCGGGGCCATCCTCACGCAGAACACGGCCTGGACGAACGTGGAGAAGGCCATCGCCAACCTGAAGGCGCGCGACCTGATGCAGCCCGAGCGGCTGGCCGCGCTCGACCCGGCGGCGCTGGCCACGCTCCTCCGACCGGCGGGCTACTTCAACGTGAAGACGCGCCGGCTCCGGGCGTTTCTGGACTATCTTCTGAACACCTACGGGGGGGAGGTGGGTCGGATGCGGCGGGAGGAGACGGCCCGGCTGCGCGCGGAGCTGCTCTCGGTCCACGGCGTCGGGGCGGAGACCGCGGACAGCATCCTCCTCTATGCCCTGGGCAAGCCGGCCTTCGTGGTCGACGCCTACACCCGGCGCGTCTTCCACCGGCTCGGCCTGTCGGCGGCGGACGCGACCTATGACGACCTGCAACGGATGTTCGTGTCAGCCCTGCCGCGCGACGTCGATCTCTACAACGAATACCACGCCCTGATCGTGGCCCTGGGCAAGGACTATTGCAGACCGAAACCGCGTTGCGAGGGGTGTCCGGTCAAGAAACATTGTAAATATTATCGCATAAATGTCCGGCCCTCACCCACCCCCTGACCCCTCCCTCTCCCAGCATTGGGAGAGGGAGGGGCATCAGGTAGGGGCGTTCAATTGAACGCTACCTGCAAATCGGATCGATAATCTATACACCATGATCAAAATTGGAGACATTGAGATCCCCGGCATCACGGCCCTGGCGCCCCTGGCCGGGGTGACGGATCGGGCCTTCCGGCTGATCTGCCGGGAACAGGGGGCGAGCTATGCCACCACGGAGATGGTCAGCGCGGACGGGCTGATCCGGGGGGGCGAGCGGACGAGCCGCTACCTGGACTTCAAGGAGGACGAGCACCCCATCGCCGTGCAGGTGTTCGGGTCGGAACCCGAGATCATGGCGGGCGGGGCGCAGGTCATCGCGGAGCGCCGGCCCGACGTGATCGACATCAACTGCGGCTGCCCGGTGCGCAAGATCGTCAACCGGGCCGCGGGCTCCGCCCTGCTGAAGGACGTCCCCCGGCTGACGGCCATCATCCGTGCGATGGCGCGGGCCGTGGACATTCCGATCACGCTCAAGATCCGGAGCGGGTGGGACGACCCGGGCAGCGCGGCGGATGTGGCGCGCGCGGCGGAGGACGCCGGGGCGAGGTCCATCGCGGTACACGCCCGGACGCGGGCGATGGGGTTCTCCGGGAAGGCGGACTGGGAGATCATCCGCCGGGTGAAGGAGGCGGTGTCCGTCCCCGTGGTGGGCAACGGGGACATCTGGGAGGCGGAGGACGCCCAGCGCATGGTGGCGCAGACGGGGTGCGACATGGTCATGCTCGGCCGTGGGGCCATCGGCAACCCGTGGGTCTTCGGGCGTATCGAGGCCCTGATGGCGGGCCGGGAGGTCCCTCCCCTGCCGGGGCCCCGGGAGAAGATCGCGCTGGCCGTGCGGCACCTCCGGCTCTGTGTCGCGGAGAAGGGCCTGCCCATCGGGATTCGGGAGATGCGGCGGCACATCTCCGCCTACATCAAGGGGATGCCCCACGCCACAGACATCCGGTCGGCGATGATGAGGATGGAGGACCCGGACGAGCTGGAGCGGATGCTGTGGGGGATCGCGGAGAGGCAGGAACAGGCGATGGAGATCGCAGGGTAGGAGATCGGGCCTCATCTGTCTCCAGCTTTTCTTGCTCGTGCAAGAAAAGTTGGACAAAAGAAGGACACTGTTCACTTACCATTCCCAACTTATGCCCCCCGAAAACCTCGGCAGAAAGCTTTCGGGCCTGAAATATAGGCGTCAGCTTCACCAACGAATACGGCTCTCTAAGAGGCGGTTCCTGCGATAATCCAAAACTGCTATTTAT
>SICM01000030.1 GCA_009694805.1 Candidatus Latescibacterota bacterium | reverse complement strand
GCTTCGGTCGCCGACCAAAGCCGCCTCGACCGCTCCGTCAACGCCGGCCTGAGGACCGTGTACTTTCTGCGCAAGATATTGAAGTTCACGCATCAAAGGTACAACCGCGCCCTGTCGAAATCAATCGCTTATTTCTTCACAACCCCAAGAGCTGAGAATCTACATGACACGCGAACAAAAACTCGACCACCTCCTCGACATCCTCCGCTCCATGGAGAGTGTCATCGTGGCCTTCTCCGGCGGCGTGGACAGCACCTTTCTGGCGAAGGCCGCGCAGGTGGCCCTCGGCGACCGCGCCCTGACCGTGACCGCCGTGTCCGAGAGCTATGCCGAAGGCGAACTGGAGAGTGCGGAGACCCTCGCCCGGCAGATCGGCATCCGGCACGAGGTCGTGATCTCCCACGAGATGCAGAACCCGGACTACGTCAAGAATGCCCCGGACCGCTGCTACCACTGCAAGACGGAACTGGTGGACAAGCTGGAAGAGATCCAGAAAAAATACGAAAGCCAATACCATTACATGATCTACGGCGCAAACCTGGACGATGTGGGCGACTTCCGGCCCGGCATGAAGGCCGCGGAGGGCCGGGGCGTGCGCGCCCCGCTCAAGGAGGCGGAGATGACCAAGGCCGACGTCCGCGAACTCTCCCGCCGATGGGGTCTGCCCACCTGGGATCAGCCCGCGGCCGCCTGCCTCTCCTCCCGCATCCCCTACGGGACGCCGGTCACCGCCGAGGCCCTGTCCATGATCGACCAGGCGGAGGCCTTCCTCCGGTCCCTGGGCTTCCGGCAGGTGCGCGTGCGCCACCACGAGAAGATCGCCCGCATCGAAGTGCCGGCCGAGGACCTGGGAAAGTTCTTTGAAAACGGCGCCAACGAACAGGTCTCGGCCCGCCTCAAGGAGATCGGCTACACCTACGTAACCCTCGACCTGCTCGGCTACCGCACCGGCAGCCTGAACGAGGCCATCGGAAAATCCCCTCTGCTGAAGATCTCGGTTCAGTAAAAAGACCTCTTTATGGCCCTCCTCGAAATCAAAAAACACGGCTGCCCCGTCCTCCGCCGCAAGGCCACTCCTGTGACCGCCTTCGACGGCGACATCAAGGCCCTCGTCGAGGACATGTTCGAGACGATGTACGAGGCGGAGGGCGTCGGCCTGGCCGCGCCCCAGATCGGCGTGCTCCAGCGCGTCATCGTCCTGGACGTGAGCGCCCACAATCCCTCGTTTCAACCCGTGGCCCTGATCAACCCGGAGGTCGTGGAAGTGGAGGGAGAGATCGAGAGCGATGAGGGCTGCCTCAGCTTCCCCGGCCTCACCGGTGACGTGAAACGCCCGCTGAAGACGCGCGTCAGGGGGTTGGATGTGGAGGGAAAACCCGTCGAGCTCCAGGCGTCCGAACTCGGCGCGCGGGCCGTCCTCCACGAGATCGACCACCTCGACGGCATCCTCTTCATCGACCACATCAGCGCCCTCAAGCGGCACCTCCTGCGGGGCGCCCTGCGGAAGCTCCAGAAAGAGGGCGAGAAGCAGTCCCAGGCCAAGCGAATCGTCGAGCTGAAAGCCATCAGCAGCAGACCATGATCCTCGCCCTCGATCTCATCCTATGACCGACCGTATCGACCTCCATCTCCACTCCACCTGTTCAGACGGGACTTCCCGGCCTGAAGCCGTCGTCCAGAAGGCCTGCGTCCACGGCCTGAAGGCCATCAGCCTGACGGACCACGATTGCGTGGACGGCGTCCCGGCAGCGATGGAGATCGGGAAGACCCTCGGCGTGGAGGTCATCCCCGGCACGGAACTCTCCACCACCTTCGACGGGAAAGACATCCATATCCTGGCCTACTTCATCGACTGCGCGCACCCGGGTCTGTTGCGCTATCTTCAACTCTTCCAGGACGAACGCGAGCGCCGGGCAGAGCGCATCGTGAACCGCCTCAACCAGCTCGGCGTCGGCCTCACCATAGAGGCCGTGATGGCCAGGGCCGGAGACGGGGTGGTGGGCCGGCCCCACATCGCCGACGCCCTGGTGGAGGAGGGTTATGTCTTCTCCGTCTCGGAGGCGTTCCAGAAATATCTCGGCTACAACCGGCCGGCCTATGAGAAGAAGTACATCCTCTTACCCGAGGAGGCCGTCCGCCTCATCCACGAGGCAGGCGGCCTGGCCTGCCTGGCGCATCCCGGCATCTACAATCGGGACGACCTGCTCCCCGCCCTGGTCGCCTGCGGCCTGGATGGCATCGAGGCCATCCACTCCAAACACACCCCGGAGCAGATCCGGCGCTACGAGGAATTTGCGGACCTCTACGGCCTCCTCAAAACAGGGGGGTCCGACTGCCACGGCAGCGTCCGCGGGGAGCCGACGATGGGGACCGTGGACGTTCCCTACACCTTTCTGGAAGGCCTCAGGGGGGCGCGGCAATCGTGAAAATCAAAGTGCTGTTTTTTGCCTCCTGTCGAGATATCGTGAACAGCCGGGAGATGGAACTGGAGGTCCCGGAGGGTTCCACGGCGGGGAAGGCCCTGGATATTCTCTGCGAGACCTATCCCCGGCTGTCGGACCTGCGCGGGCGGATGGCCCTGTCCGTCAACGAAGAGTACGCGGCCCCGGACTCCGTCCTCGGTCCGGGCGATACCCTGGCCCTCATCCCGCCCGTCAGCGGCGGCTGACCCTGCCATGAAAGAAGACGTCTACCGAATCACCGAAGAGCCTATTCCGCCCGACGCCCTGTTCGACTTCGTCCGCTCGGACGCCGACGGGGCCGTGGTCACCTTCGCGGGGGTGGTGCGAGACAACTCCCTGGGCCGGGAGACCGAGCACCTCGTCTACGACGTCTACCGGGAGATGGCCGAGAAGAAGCTCCGGCAGGTCGGGGTGGAGATCAAGGAGAAGTGGGGGCTCGACCGCGTGGCCATCCTCCATCGGGTGGGCCGGATGGAGATCGGGGAGATCAGCGTCCTGATCGCCGTGGCGTCCCCTCACCGACGGGAGGCGTTCGAGGCCTGCCACTACGCCATCGACCGGCTCAAACAGACCGTGCCGATCTGGAAGAAGGAGGTCTGGAAGGATGGAGAGACCTGGATTGAGGGCGCGCGACCTGTGAATTAACCCGTAACCTTTAGACAGTAAGGGCGACGCAATGCGTCGCCCCTGCTGTTTCATGGAGAAAAACTACCATGGGCAAGCGAATCGGCTTCATAGGGCTGGGGATCATGGGCAGGCCGATGGCCGTGAATCTCCTGAAGGCCGGGCACGCGCTGACCGTGCACAACCGGAGCAAGGCATCGGTGCAGGAACTCGTGGCCGCGGGGGCCGTGGACGGGAGATCGCCCGGAGGGGTGGCGGAGCGTTCGGAGGTGGTCATCACCATGCTCCCGGATTCGCCCGACGTGGAGCGGGTCGCCCTCGGCCCGGACGGCATCCTGGAGGGAGCGAAGTCAGGCACGATCCTGATCGACATGAGCACCATCTCCCCGCAGGTCTCCCAGAAGGTGGCGGCGGAGGCCGCCCGGAAGGGCGTGGAGATGCTCGACGCCCCGGTCAGCGGCGGAGACGTCGGGGCCAAACAGGGCACGCTGTCCATCATGGTCGGGGGCAAACAGGAGGTGTTCGACAGGTGCCTGGACATCTTCCAGGCGATGGGCAAGAACATCGTCCGCGTCGGGGAGATCGGCGCAGGTGGAGCCGTGAAACTCGCCAACCAGGTGATCGTGGCCGGGACGATTCAGGCCGTGGCCGAGGGCCTCGTGCTCGGCGCAAAGGCGGGCGTCGATCCCGAACTCATGGTCAAGGCCGTCAGCGGCGGGCTGGCCCGGTGCGGCATCCTGGAGGTCCGCGCCCCGCGCGTGCTCGATGGCATCTTCGACCCCGGCTTCATGGTCAAGCTCCACCTCAAGGACCTCGGCCTGGCCCTCACCGCCGGAAAGGCCCTGGACGTGCCCCTGCCCATGACCGCCTATGTCAACGAGATGTTCAAGGCCCTCGTCGCACAGGGGAAGGGGGATAGGGACCACTCCTCCCTCATCCAGGTTGTGGAGCAGATGGCCGGTGTGGAGGTCAGGAAAAAGACGTGACGACCTGACCCCACCCCCTGCCCTCCTACAAGAGGGGAGGGGGAAAGTACAATAAGCCAGTACTAACGTACAGATAAAAAGAAGGCGCGACGTCCCAGCTTTCAAGCAGAGCGTCCGTTCAGGCACGGTGGGGTACGAGCGCCGAAGGCGCGGGTGGGTGGTGGAAGGGGCTCGGTCTACCACGGGACTCAGATTACACAGCCTGAACAGAGTACGTCGCGCCCAAGCCCCTCGCGGCGTTTGAGCGAGTGCCCTTCTTTGGTCCCACCTTTCTTGGGCAAGCAAGAAAGGTGGGAAAAGGATTCATGTGCAGAGCTTCAGTTGGTTGATTGACGGCGTGATCGCCGGGTCGGGCATGCCGGGGAGGCTGTTCATCCCCGCCGCCGGCTACACCTCCCACCCCCGCGAAAAACTGGAGAACGACCTCCGATTCCTGTGGGAGCGGGGCGTCCGGGCCATCCTTTCCCTGACGGAACAGCCCCTCGACGGAGAGACCCTCCAGACGCTCGGGTTCGACGCCCTTCACCTCCCCATCTTCGACATGTCGGCCCCCCGGATGGACGAGGTGGAGCGCGCCCTGGCCTTCATCGAGCGGGCGGAGCGCCAGAACAGACCCGTGCTCGTCCACTGCACCATGGGACGCGGTCGGACCGGCACGATACTGGCGTGCTACCTGGTCCGGAAGGGGGTCGGGGCCGAAGAGGCCATCCGTCAGGTCCGCGCCAGACGTCCCGGCTCCATCGAGACCCTGGATCAGGAACTCTCTGTCCACGACTATGAAGCCCTGTTGCGCGAAGGCCGGCGTCTGTGATGGCGATCTCGGATTTCGGAGGGTGAAATCCCGAACCCTCTATCCGAAATCCAAAATCCAAAATCCAAAATCTTAAATGTTCGAGACCCTCCTGCTCATCGCCCTGACCAAGTCCGCCCCGCTGATCCTGGCGGCCCTCGGTGGCCTGCTGTCCGAACGGGCAGGCATCGTCAACGTCGGCCTGGAGGGTACGATGCTCGCGGGCGCTTACGCCGCCGCCGTCGGGTCCCTCACCGCCGGGAACCCCTGGGTCGGCCTGATGGTCGGCGGAGCCGTCGGCGGGCTCCTCGGCCTGCTGCACGCCCTGGCCTGCATCCGGCTCCGCTCCGATCACGTCGTGAGCGGGACGGCCATCAACCTGCTGGCCCTGGGCGGGACAGGCTTCCTGCTCTTCCGGACGTTCGGGGTTCACGGAAACACCCCGACCGTCCCCAAGCTGACCCCCTGGAGCCTCCCCGGCCTGAACCCCGACCTGTTCCGGGCCGTCCCGACCGTCTACCTCGCCCTCGCGGCCGTCGCGGTGGCGCATCTCGTCCTCTACCGAACGGTCTGGGGGTTGCGACTCAGGGCCGTAGGGGAGCGCCCCGAAGCGGCCCTGGCCGCCGGGGTGCCCATAAGACGCGTCCAGTATGGGGCGGTGGCCCTCGGCGGACTGCTCGCCGGCTGGGGAGGGGCGCACCTGTCGCTCGGAGACCTGAGCCAGTTTGTGGAACGGATGACCTCCGGTCGCGGGTTCGTGGCCCTGGCCGCCCTGATCTGCGGCCGATGGCATCCCGTCGGCGTCCTGGCGGCCTGCCTGTTCTTCGGGTTCGTGGAGGCGTTCGCTGAAGGGCTGCAGGGCGAGTATGCCCTGCCTTCGCAGTTTTTTCTGGCCCTGCCGTTCCTCCTGACCATCGGCGTGCTGGCCGGTTTCGCGGGGAAGGCCAGGCCACCCGCAGCGCTGGGACGGAGGGTGGGAGAGGAGGGGATATGACCGGGATCGATGGAGGTGCGCTGGTGAAACGCCTCGAAGCGGTCGTCGGCGCAGAAGGTTCCTCCCCGGACACAGGGGCCTGCGCCATAGACGGCGTCCTGCCCAAGGTCGTGGTGACGCCCGCAGACGCGGACCAGGTCGCGGCCCTCCTGAGGATCGCAGACGAGGCAGGCGCCAAAGTGGTCCCGTGGGGAGGGGGCACGGATCAGGGCCTCGGGAACCCCCCGGAGCGGATGGACGTGGCGCTGCGGACGGCGCGTCTGAACCGGGTGATCGCGCACGAGCCCGCGGACATGACCTGCGTCGCCGGGGCCGGCATCCGCCTCGCGGACCTCCAGGCCGCCCTCGGAAAGGCCGGCCAGTTCCTCCCCCTGGACCCGCCGGACGCAGAGACCGCCACGCTCGGTGGCGTCCTGTCCGCCAATGCGTCAGGCCCCATGCGCCTCGCCTACGGCTGGCCCCGGGACGTGGTCATCGGCACGCAGGTGGCCCTCGTCTCCGGCCAGCAGGCCAGGGCAGGCGGGCGGGTCGTCAAGAACGTCGCCGGGTTCGACCTGAACAAACTCTACGTCGGGGCCCTCGGCACCCTCGGCGTCCTCGTGGAGGTTGCCCTCAAGGTCCTGCCCCTGCCGGAGCGCCGCGCCTCCGTCGCAGCAGCCTTCGCCACGCTCGACGGGGCCGCCCAGGCCGTCCGGTCCATCCTTCAGACAGACCTGGCGCCCTGCGCCCTCGAACTCCTCTCCCCCTCCGCCGCTGCACGTCTTGCCCGTGCCACCGTCCTGTTATCAGGGGGATTCCTCGTGCTCGTCCGGGTCGAGGGCGTCCTGGAGGCGGTCCAGGACCAGGGGGAGCGCCTGAAGGACCTGTTCGGCCGGTCCGGGGCCGGCGAGGTCGCATCCCTGGAGGGTGCGGAGGAGGCCGGGGCGTGGGACGCCATCCGGGGCTTCCGTCGAGCGCCGGGGGTCGTCCGATGTAAGGCCAGCGTGCCGATCAAATGCGTGCCGGCCCTCTTCAACGCCGCAGATGCCCTCAGGGAGCGACACGAGGTCGCCTGTGACCTGATCGCCCACGCCGGCAGCGGCATCGTCCTCTGCGCCCTCGACCTGGAGTCCTCCGACCGCGTGGACCGGGTCGTGGCCGCGGTCTCGGACCTCCGGGGGCGGGCCGCGGAACTGGGCGGCTACCTTGTCGTGGAGGCCGCCCCGGCCGCGTTCAAGACCCGGCTCGACGTCTGGGGAAAGTGGGGTCCGGACCTGAGGCTCATGCGCGCCCTCAAGGCCCAGTACGACCCGAAGCGGACGCTGAACCCGGGCCGGTTCGTCGGGGGGATTTAGGTCCAATTTCTTGAGGTCACAGGATGGTTGATGGAGGAAAGGACGCCCCGAAACAGCCCGTGGAGAAGTTCAAGCCCGACCCGGCGGTCCAGCCCCGGGAAGACCGGGGTGTGACGGTCCGTTCGCTGATATTCGGATTGTTCCTGGTCATTGCCGTCAACCTGCTGGCCAACACGGTCCGGTATATCCTCCACGCCTCCTACATGGCCTACGACCACATGCCCATGGGCAGCCTGATCCTCTTCCTGCTGTCCATCCTGGTCTGCTCGGTCCTGGCCCGGTGGTTCGGGAAGCCCTTCGTCTTCTCCCGCAGCGAATGGATCACGATCTTCGCGATGGTGTTCGTCAGTTGCCTCGGCCCTACCTACGGCGTGAGCGGGTATCTGGTGGGTCTGATCGCCACGCCTTATTACTTTGCGACCCCGGAGAACCGGTGGAGCGAGTTTCTCCTTCCCCACCTCCCGGACTGGATCATCCCCAGCAACAAGGACGGGGCGATGACCTGGTTCTACGACGGGCTTCCGCCCGGCGCCCCGATCCCCTGGGGGGTATGGGCCGTGCCCCTGTTCTGGTGGTTCACCTTCGTGAGCGCCGTGGCCCTGGCCGGCTTCTGCGCCTCGATCATCATCCACCGGCAGTGGTCGGTACACGAGAGGATCGTGTACCCGGCCCTGGAGCCAATCCTGGAGATGTCGGCAGGGGCAGGCACGGGAAAGCGGGCGCTGCCGGAGTTCATGCGGGGGCGGGCGTTCTGGACCGGGTTCGGCGTGGTCCTCTTCCCCTTCGTGTGGAACATGATCAACTGGTTTGAGCCCTCCTTTCCCAGGTTTCCCATCGTGGCCGGGACCTGGATCCCGCTGGGAAGGGCCTTCCCTCCTCAGTGGATCTTTCTGAGCACGGCGGTCATGTGCTTTGCCTACTTCGCAAGCCTGGAGGTCCTGTTCAGTCTCTGGTTTTTTGACCTGGTCTTCATCATCGAGGGGGGCGTCCTGAACCGGCTGGGCGAGAAGGCCATCTCGCCCTACTTCATGACGGGGCGCTACGCCTGGCAGACCGCAGGGGCCTTCATCAGCCTCACCCTCTGGTGGCTGGTGATGTCCAGGTCACACCTCCGCGAGGCGTTCCTGAAGGCCCTCCACCCGGGCCGTTCGACCCTGGACGACAGCCGCCAGTTGCTCTCCTACCGCGCCGCCTTCCTCGGCCTCGGCCTCTCCTTCCTCTACACCGCCGTCTGGCTCTGGCGGGCGGGGATGGACGTCACCCTCATCCTGATCCTGCTGCCGACCATGCTCCTGATCTATTTCGGCATCGCCAAGATGCTGGCGGATTCGGGTCACATCTTCGTGGGTTCGCCCACCTATGCCTGGGACCTCACCCAGGCCGCGATGGGGGGGGCGAAGTTCATCCCCGCAGCCACCCACGCCATTCTCTACCCCGCCTCCGTGGCGGTCAACCACTTCAGAGGCTACACCTTCTCGGTGGGCATGCACGTCAACCGCCTGGGGGACTTCCTCACCCGGGGCCATCGGCGGTTTTTCGGCGGCATCTTTGCGGCCTTCGTCCTGGGCGTCATCATCTCCACCCTGTTCACCATCTGGCTGGGCTACAGGATCGGAGGCTACAACTTTGAACCGAACTGGCTCATCATCTACGCGGGGCAGCAGGGCTACCAGCAGGCGGTCAACGCGATCATCTCCCCGGAGCCGATGGAGAAGGGCAACTACGCGTTCTTCGGCATCGGAGCGGTGGCGATGGTGTTGCTGAACGTGATGCGCTACCGGTTCACGTGGTGGCCGTTCCATCCCATCGGCTTCGCCCTGTCGGGTGCGTGGCTGACGCGCCTGACGAGCTTCACCCTGTTTTTGGCCTGGCTGACCAAGTTCACCCTCCTCAAGCTGGTCGGGCCGTCCTTTTATCGGAAGTCCCGGCCCCTGTTCATCGGGGCGCTAACCGCCTACATTCTGGCCACGGCCCTGGGGCTGGTGGTGGACGCGATCTGGTTCAACCCTCAGGGTCATTTCATCCACCAATGGTACTGAAATCGACGCAAAATGGTCTCTCTCGATGACATCCGACTGGCCCAGCGACGGCTGTCCGGTGTGGCGGTACGGACGCCGCTGATCCTCTGCCCGCGCCACCAGGCCGACCGACGGCTCTACTTTAAGCCGGAGAACCTCCAGCCCGTGGGCGCGTTCAAGCTCCGGGGGGCCTACAACAAAATCGCCTCGCTCTCCGAGGCGGAGAGGAGGCGGGGCGTCATCGCCTTCTCCAGCGGCAATCACGCGCAGGGCGTGGCCTATGCGGCCCGCGCCCTCGGCGTGCGCGCCGTCATCGTGATGCCCGAGACCGCCCCCCGGGTGAAGGTCTCCAGGACAGCGGCGATGGGGGCTGAGATCGTGCTCCTCGGAGAGGGCGGGGAAGAGCAGTGGCGGGTCAGGGCCGAGGAACTGGCCGCAGCGCACGGCTACGTGATGGTCGCGCCCTTCAACGATGAGACCGTCATCGCCGGGCAGGGGACCGTCGGCCTGGAGATCCTGGAGGACCTGCTCGGGGCAGGGACGGTCCTGGTGCCGGTGGGCGGCGGCGGCCTGTTGAGCGGCGTCGCCGCAGCCATCAAGCTGAGCCGGCCCGACGTGCGCGTCATCGGCGTGGAGCCGGAGCTGGCGAACGACGCCCAGGTCAGTTTCAGGAGCGGCCGGATCGTCGAATTCCCGCTCGACCAGACCCGGCGTACCGTGGCGGACGGGATGCGGGCCACCCGCCTCGGGGACATCACCTTCGCCCATATCCGGGCCTTCGCCGACGACATCATCACGGTCAGCGAGGACGAGATCCGGGAGGCCACGCGGCGGCTGGCGCTCGGGGCGCACCTGGTCGCCGAGCCGAGCGGCGCAGTCACGTTCGCCGCATTCCTGTTCCATCGGCAGGAGCTGCCGGAGGCCCTCTGGAATGTGGCTATCCTCAGCGGCGGAAACATCGCCCCGGAGACGCTCAGGCAGATCCTGACGGATGATCCCGTCTGAGGAGACCCCGGATGAACGACGAACATCCACCCGTGCCGCGCATCCTGACCATCGCGGGCTCCGACTCCGGCGGCGGGGCCGGGATTCAGGCCGACCTGAAGACCATCGCCGTCCTGGGCGGGTTCGGCACGAGCGTCGTCACGGCCCTCACCGCCCAGAACACCGTCGGAGTGTCCGGCATATTCGAGGTACCGCCCGATTTCATCGCCCAACAGTTCGACGCCGTGGCCTCCGACATCGGCGTGGATGCGGCCAAAACCGGCATGCTGGTCACCCCCCGGGTCGTCCGCCTCATCGCGCAGAAGATCGTCGAGCACCGCATCCCCTGCCTCGTCGTCGATCCGGTCATGGTCTCCAAGAGCGGAGATGCGTTGCTGTCCGGAGAGGCGCAGCGCACCATCCTCGAGGCCCTCATCCCCCTGGCGACCCTCGTCACCCCGAACCTGCCGGAGGCCGCGGTCCTGGCCGGCATGCCCGTCCGGACTCCCGACGACACGCGCCGGGCCGCCGAGCGCATCCTCGCCTCCGGCGTCCGGAACGTCCTGGTCAAGGGGGGCCATCTGGAGGGCCACCAGGCCATCGACCTCCTCTACGACGGCGAAACCTTCGTCGAATTCCCCTCCGAGCGAATTCCCACACAGAACACCCACGGCACCGGCTGCGTCTACTCTGCGGCCATCGCCACCCTCCTGGGTCATGGCCATCCGGTCCAGGAGGCCGTCCGACAGGCGAAGGCCTTCATCACCACGGCCATCCGGCACAGCCTCCCCCTCGGTCGCGGTCACGGCCCTACGAACCCCTGTGCGTGGATCGAATGGACGTAGGGGCGACCCGCCCGGGTCGCCTCCTTCATCCTCCGCGTCGCGGCCTCCACGTCCTCCGCGCCCGCCACCGCCTGGATCACGGCCACCCCGTTCGCGCCCGCCTGCATCACAATCCCCGCGTTCCCAGCATCCACCCCCCCGATCCCCACGATCGGAACCTGCACGGCCGCCCGGATCTCCCGCAGACGCTCCGGCCCGATCACCGACGACCCCGGCTTGGTCGGCGACGCGAACATCGCCCCCACACCCAGGTAGTCCGCCCCTTCCCGAACAGCCTGAACAGCCAGGTTCGCTGTCTTCACCGAGGTCCCGACCATCCGATCCGGTCCCACCACCTGCCGCGCCTGCGCCACCGGGAGGTCCTCCTGCCCCACGTGTACCCCGTCCGCATCCGCCGCCGCCGCCACGTCCGCCCGGTCGTTCACGATGAAGACCGCTCCCCCTGCCCGGCAGACCTCCCGCAGGGCGCACGCCGCCTCATAGAACGCCCGTCCCCCCATCGCCTTCGCCCGGAGCTGCACCACGTCCGCGCCCCCTCGCACCGCCGCCTGCGTCACGGTCACGAGGTCCCGCCCCCGCACCGCCTCCGGGTCCACGATCACGTACAGACCCCCTATGGGCCGTTTCATGGGCTTCTTCTCCGAGAGAACTGTTGACACCCTGAAGATCTCAATGTAAATTCCCGCACCCCTTCCAGTACTCTTGCTCTTTACCCATATCTCTGAGCGGGCCACAGAACTCTGCCCTGAGAGGGCGCGACGCCAGAAACCCTCACCGCAGGCGTCCAGCAGAAGCAACCCACTTTCCGGGGGCATATCATGGCGTGCGTCAACTGAACGTCAAGGTTGCGGCGCGCCAAGCCCCGCCGGCGCTTGAGGCGCGTGTTTCTTTGGCCCCACCTTTCTTGCACGAGCAAGAAAGGTGGGAAAGGCCGGTAAGGAAGGCCCTGAGTGAGCTTCCTTCTTCTATCCCCTTTCGGAGACCCCAACTTTGAGCCAAAATGTTCTGCGCGTCGAGCACCTCTCCGCCGCGCCAGGGACCGCGGTCCAGGGCTACTGGGAGATCGCGGAGATGCAGGACGGGACGCCCGCCCGCCTCCCCGTGGCCCTCCTCAACGGGAAGGAGGACGGCCCCCTCCTCTACCTCCAGGCCGTCAGCGACGGGGACGAACTGAACGGCATCGCCGTCATCCGGCAGATCCTCCGCCGGGTCGAACCGGCCCGGCTGCGCGGCGGGATCATCGCCGTCCTCATCGTCAATACCCACGCCTTCCACCACCGGCAGGCCTTCAGCCCCGTGGACGGAAAGAAGATGAACCGCTGCTTTCCAGGCCACCCGGACGGAACCTCCTCCGAACGCATCGCCCATCAGATCTTCCATAAGGCCGTCCTCCAGGCGGACCTCTGCATCGACCTCCACCAGGGCGGGGTGCGCCCGATGATCGACGAAGTCCGGGTCCGGGTGGACCGCCGCAAACGCTACCACCGGGACAGCTTCGAACTGGCTCGGGTCTTCGGCATCGGCTACATCCTGGACAGCGAAGGGCCGGAAGGCCAGCTCGCGCGGGCCGCGCCAGAGCGCGGCATCCCGACCATCGACCCGGAGCTGGGGGGATGCCACGGGTGGGACGCCTCCAGCATCGGCAAGGGCGTGACCGGCGTCGAGAACGTCCTGCGGCACTATAACATGCTACCGGGCCGGCCCCGAATCCCGGAGCGTCAGATCGTGGTGGATGCCTTCATCCCCCTCCTGTCCAACCGGGGCGGCTTCATCGAGTACCAGGCCGACCTCTATGCCCACCTCCAGACTGAGGAGGTCGTGGCCCACATCACCGACCCCTTCGGAAACGTCCTGGAGACCCTGCGCGCTCCCCACGAGACCATCTTCTGGTCCAAATCCCTCTACCCGATGGTCGCAGCCGGCGAGACCGTCGCCACGCTTGGCAAGAACATCAGGTACATCTGAAACCGGGGGTCAGGGGTCGGGGGCCAGGGAAGAACAAAGACCTGTCCTCTTTGCTTTTCCTGACCCCTGACCCCTCACCCCTGCTCCCTTCTCTTCTCCTCGATCCTCTCCCTCACCTCCGGCACCACGAACACGTCCTCCAGAGACATCTGAGAAAACGCCCTGAGAAAGACCTCCACCCGCTCCCGCACGCTCAGACGCCGCTCCACGAGCAGGCGCTGCTTCCCCCGGTGTCGGCACAGCCCTCCGGGTGAGCCGTCCAGATTCCCGATCGAGACCTCGACGGACAGCCGTTCGGCCAGGGCCTCCAGCTCCTGTAACAGTTGGGTATCGGTCATCGAAAAACCAGCATAAGGGTTTTTTCGAGCCATTCCCGCAGGTGCCCCGTCGTCCGCGCATCCCCCGGCATCAGCGGAAAACCCCCGATCCCGTGCGCGACGCTGCGCCAGAACCGATGCGCCAGGTAGGCCTCGTCCCACTCCGCCGGGAACAGGACGTAGGCCCCGTCCATCAGCCTTTCGAACCTCCCATCCTCGCGCAACCTCCCGATCCCGTCCCGATAGGTGTGCATCTGGTCGATGTCCTCCTGCGTCGGCCCCCAGCACCCGGCGTCCCGGGCCCTCCGGTATTTGGCGTCAAAGACCCACGCCGTCTTCCTGTCCCCCTTCTCCACCTCGCACACCACGTCCGGCCGCATGTCGTGCGTGAGGCTGGCCCGGCTCCGGGTCGTATAGGTCCGGTTGTAGAACAGCGTCGCCCGAAGCCCCTCCGGCGAAGCGAGACGCACCGCGAAGTCGAGCCCGTGTCCAAGGGAGATCTGAAGGGCATCTTCGGAGAGACGGAGAAAGGAAAGGGGTTCGAGGGGGACGAAGCCGAGAGAGAGGAAAATCTCCACCAGCTTGAGGTACACCCAGTATTCGTAGAGTTCCGGGGTATCTCGAAAGGAGACCTCGAAGGGCCTGCCCCGCAGGTCCCCGAGGCCCCGGGAGAGGTCCCGGTGGATGCGCAGGACGCGCAGGTACCGGGCATCCAGCATCCCCGGCAGGGCATCGAAGGGGGATGAACAGGAGGAGAGGTTCCGGAACAGATCGGCCCGCAGCCACGCCTCCACGCGGGACAGCTTCCGGCCCTCGGCCCATCGCGTTCGAGGGTCTGTGCCGGAGGCCCTCTCCACAAGGCGTTTCAGCCGCCTCCGGAGGGTCACGAGGACATGCCGCAGAAGCCGGTTTTCCAGGCCATCCGTCTCCACGTGCGGCACGTCTTCCCGGACAGCCCGATAGTACACCTCGCCCCGGCCGGATCGCAGGGGTCTGACAGAAGTCCCCTGGGGAGGGGCAGGGACCCAGACCGACGGCGTTCGGACGACCCATTCCAGCGCCTTCGGGGTCCCGCCACGGGCGCGGGAGACCTCCACGACCGTGGGACAGCGGGTCAGCCGGCGGCGCGGGGAGCGCAGGATCGCCTCCACGGTCTGCGCGAGGTCCGCGAACAGCCCCTCCAGAAGGCCCAGATACTCGGCGGCGGACGGTTCCTCTGACGGAACCGCAGACCGGCGCACCCGGACCCCGCCGGGCATCCGGTAGAGCAGGGAACGGCAGGTCGCCTCGATATCGGCCCGCATCGCCTCAAAATGCGTCCGGTAGTCCAACTTGGCGGGCCGGACCTCGACCCCGGCCGCCAGCGCCACACCCCCGTCGGCCACCACCTCAAACCGGACCTCGCCCACGCGCGGGCCAGGGGCGAACCTCCCCCAGAGGCGATTCCCCTCCCGCGAACAGGCGACCGGCGCCCCGTCAGCCAGCAGGCGGAGGTCACAGACCCGTCCCCCCCTCAGCGCAACGGAGACGTTCAGGTCCGCCGACTCCGACAGACACGCCTCCTCTTCCAGGGAGCCCCCGCTGACGGCCGCAAGCGTCAACCGTGCCCGCCGGTTCCCGGCGACCAGGTCACCCCCTTTTCGCCTGAAGGTTAGAACCAATCTAACTCCCTTCACCGAAAACAAGAAGCGCGATAGCGCTGAGAGGCGCGCCGTCCCGGCTTTCAAGCAAGATGTCCGTTCAGGCAAGATGGGGTACGAGCGATGCGAAGCAGCGCGGGGGTGCGGCGGAGGGGGCTCGTCCTTTCACGGGACCTGGATTACGCCACTGGACAGAGTACGGCGCGCCCAGCCCGCGCGGCGCATGAGCGCGATTCTTTGCGCCACTTTCTTCTAAAGAAAGTGGCAAAAGGGACGCTGAGCCGGAACGTAGAGGAGATGAGCATCCCGTCCCCTCACACCGGCCTCTTCCACGCCCCCATCCGCTCCTCCACGTGCGCCCTCAGCCCGGCGATGGGCACGCGGACCTGCTCCATCGAATCCCGGTCCCGCACCGTGACCGTCTCATCCTGAAGCGTCTGCGAGTCCACCGTGACGCAGTAGGGCGTCCCCACCTCGTCCATCCGGCGGTAACGCCGGCCCACCGCCCCGCTGTCGTCGTAGAAGACATTGAGATAGGGCCGGAGGCCCGCCTCCACCTTCCGGGCGATCTCGGGCATGCCGTCCCGGTTGACCAGCGGGAACACGGCGACCTTGATCGGGGCCAGCTCGGGATGGAACCGCAACACCACGCGCTTCTCACCCCGCACCTCCTCTTCGCGATAGGCATCGGACATGAAGGCCAGGAGGGCGCGGTCCACGCCGGCCGCCGGCTCGATCACGTAGGGCACGACATGCTCATGGCGCCCCTCGTCGAAATAGGTCAGCGATTTCCCGCTCCACTGGGCGTGCTGCTTCAGGTCGAAATCGGTGCGGTTGGCGACCCCCATCAACTCGCTCCAGCCGATGGGGTAGTGAAAGTCGATGTCCACCGTCCGCTTGGAGTAGTGGGACAGCTCGTCCGGGTCGTGCTCGCGCAGCCGGATGTTCTCCTCGCCCAACCCGTAGCGGCGGAACCAGTCCAGGCAGTCCGCGATCCAGCGGTCGTGCCAGTACTCATCCGCAGGGCGGCCCTCCACGGTTTCGTGAGGGTTGACGAAGTATTCGATCTCCATCTGTTCGAATTCGCGCGTCCGGAAGATGAAGTTGCCGGGCGTGATCTCATTCCGGAAGGACCGGCCCACCTGGGCGATCCCGAACGGCAGCTTGAGCCGCATGGACTGGAGCACGTTTTCGAAATTGACGAACATCGCCTGCGCCGTCTCGGGACGGAGGTAGGCGACGGCGGCGTCCTCCTCGACCGGCCCCATGAAGGTCTTGAACATCAGGTTGAACTGCCTGGGTGGGGTCAGCTCGCCCTTGCCGCACGCCGGGCAGAGCGTCCGGCGCTGCTCGCAATGATGGCACGGCTCGCCACCGGCGATGGTGAACTTGTTCCCCTTGGTCGCCGCGCAGTAATGGACCCAGGGGATGGCGTCGACGTGGTCGGCGCGGAAGCGCAGCTTGCACGCCCGGCAATCGACCATGGGATCGGTGAAGTGGTCGAGGTGCCCGCTCGCCTTCCACACGGTGGGATGCATCAGGATGGAGGCGTCGATGCCCACCATGTCGGCGCGCGCCTGCACAAAATCCCGCCACCACACGCGTTTGATGTTCTGCTTCAACTCCACGCCGAGGGGGCCGTAGTCCCAGCACGACCCGGTACCGCCATAGATCTCACTGCTCTGGAACACAAACCCCCTTCTTTTAGACAGGGAGACCAGCTTCTCCATCACATCCGTCTTCTGCTGCGCCATGAGCGCCTCCATACCTTCTGCGTAATCTGCGGATTTCTGCCTTCGCGGTTAATAAATTCGCGGTTAATAAAAGAGAAGGGGAACGCCGGCGCACCGTCCGTTCCCCTTGCTTTGCTTGGCGATCTAAGCGGTTACCTTACAAAACAGATTCGATCTTTTCGATGAGATGAGGTTTGGGCACGGCCCCTACCACCTGCGTGGCCACTTTCCCCTCCTTGAAGATCAAAAGGGTCGGAATGCTCCGAATGCCGTACGCTTCGGCCGTCTTCTGCTCCGTGTCCACGTCGAGTTTGCAGACCTTGACGCGCCCCTCGTATTCGCTGGCAATCTCTTCCACCATCGGGGCGATCGCCCGGCAAGGGCCGCACCAGGTCGCCCAGAAATCGACAAGAACCGGATGAGGGGACTTCAGGACCTCATCCGAAAAGGTGGCGTCGGTCACCACCACGGGTTTTCCCAAGGACGTTCACCGCCTTTCTATAGAATGATGGGCTGATATTCACAAAGACTCGGAAAGCCACGAGGCATCGCAAAAACTTAGGATGAATCTATCGAATTTATACCCCGCTGTCAAGGGACAAAAACCAGAGGCAGAGACGGGGGGTAGGGGTTGGGGGTTAGGGGGACCCAATCCCCAACCCCTGACCCCTGATCCCTGTTTTATCTGCACAATGCCCTCACGAGCAACTGGAGGACGATCTCTTCGGTCTGATACCCGGACTTGAGGTGATCTTCAGCGTTCACGAGGGCCTCATAAGCGCCCCAGAGGTCCGAATAGGAAAAATTCCGGGCCTGGTTGACGTACTTGGTCGCAACGTAAGGAGGCAGGGTCAGCCGGCCAGGCAGATCCTTCTCAGAAACCCTCGAATCTTTGAGCGTCTTGACCTTCATCAGCCGATGAACGTGCTGGGTCAACTGCCAGAGGATACCCCCCCCACGCTCCCCGGCCTCTAAAATACGCATCAGGACGAACAGCGCCTGTCCGGCATCCTTGGCCCCGACGGCATCCGTCAGGTCAAAGATGTTGCTTTCCTCCGAAAACCCGACGACGTGCGCCACATCCTCCTTCTCGATGGAATTCCGATCTCCAATGAAAACAGTGAGTTTATCAATCTCTCCGGCCAGGACGCCCAGATCGGTCCCGGCCCGCTCGCAAAAAAGGCGCATCGCCTCCTGCGAGATGCGTTTTCCAGAGGCCCGTACGCGCTCCTGAACCCAGGGGGCGACATCCCGGTCCCACAGCGGCTTGAATTCCACGGTGCGGGCCGTCTTTTGCAGGGTTGCAAAAAACTTTTTCCGCCCGTCCACCTTGTCGCCGACGAAGACGACCGTTGTCGTCTCGGAAGGAGATTCCAGCAGGGGGAGCAGGAGCCGAGTGGCGTTCTCATTCAGTTCGTCACACCCCTTGACGACCACGACCCGGCGGGGCGCCATCATCGGAAAAGACAGGATGCGGTCCGCGATCTCTCCGGGAGGCGTCTCTCCCCCCCGGAAAACATCCAGGTTGAACGGCCTGATCCCGGGTTCCAGGGCCGCCTCGATGAGGGTGTTGAGGGCCTTCTCTCTCAGGTAGGTCTCCTCCCCGACCAGCAGATACAGCGAACCGACCTTGCCGGAGCGGACCTCAGCCTCGAACGCTTTGAGGTTCAGAGCGGGCATCAGCGGACAGCGCGCCGATAGGAATACGCCATCAGCCGTTTGATCTCTTCAAGCTGGATCTGTTCGAGAATCGGTCTGGCCTCCGCAAGCCGGCCCGTCGCGCAGGCCTCGCACCAGTCTACGAAGTCAAACGGCAGCCATCCGTCGCTCGCTTCCAGACGCTTGCGCGTCTCCAGGCCCCACCCGCTTTCAGCGTTTGAAAGGACCCTCAGCGCCGAGGCCCGGACCTCCGGAAACAGGGGATGTTCGCCGACCCTTCGCCACCAGTGTTTGCTGTTAGAATAGTCCGGCTCCCGGCGATGCATGACGGCATGCCAGTAACTCCCCGTCTCGGTCTCGATCTTCTGCGAAAGCTTGTGAGAGGCATCGAGACAGTCGTTCCAGAGATAAAGACCACTCTGTACCGCACGCGCAAAGTCCTCTGACACAATGGACTCCCCCTCAAAGAGGCGTTCTAGAGGGGTGCTGTCGAGCGCCTGCTGGATCTCGGTATCCGCCGCGCCCTTCGGTTCCAGAGGGGGCAACCGCTCCTCCAGCCGCCTCACCAGATCCGCGACGCAGGGGGCCTTGATGCTGTCCAATAACATAGCGGTATCCTCCCCAACAAACGGGTCACGAACCACGAACCACGAACCACGAACCACGAACCACGAACCACGAACCACGAACCACAAGAGAATATAGGATATCTCAAAGGGCTTTGCAATCTGCTTTTGACGGGGCCATCTTTTGGAAATTTTTTCCTCCGGCCCTGCCAAAACGTCCTTCATCACCCCTTAACAGTACCCGGAGAGACCCCCTCCACGACAGATTAAAAGAACGACAAAGAAAATTAACATGAATGTTTATAGTATTTTATGTGCGATATTGCTTGGAGTTCGAAATTCTTCGGCCTGCCCCAAAACCCTGGCACACGGATTGCGGAAACTACCCTCGACGCACCTGGATGTAAACTGACCGCGGGGCCGTCGAATCCCTTTCCCTCCCCCCGCCGTTCACGGTTCGTCCCGTGTGCTGAAACCCCTCTCTTCCCCCAGGGGTTGCGCGGCGGACCGTGAACTTTTTCCCTGTGAGTAGAGGATGCCCGATATGATAACCCCCTTGACACTCTGCGCTGCCATTGCCCTGGGCCTGGCCTTCCTGGCAAGGGTCGTAGAGGCGATATCAGATCGGTTGAGCGAAATGCTTGGCCATCCGCGGGTCGATACCACAAAACATTAAAGGAACCTCCAGGAGTGCCGATCATGGGGAGTAGACAGCGAGTCTGCTCCCCGACCATCGCTCCACACTCAGTCTTTTAAAGAGCATTTCTATGAGCGAATCCTCCTCCGACCGAGACCTTGCGATCCTCTACTGGCAACTTCAGAGGAGCGTCCATACCAACCCCGGCATCCGGGGATATCTCTACGCCCTCACCGAGATCCTGCGCAAGCGTCGCATCAAGGCGACCACCCTCAACGCCATCGGTCTCGAACTGGTCGGAAACAACCAGCTCTAGCGCCTTCGTTTTTCCCTTATTTCCTGTACTCCCCACGCCCTCTGGACGGCCATACCCCGCTCGCGCTTCGCCTTATTCTCCGCGCATTCCACCCCCTCGACGGTTCACCGGATCATCTCCCCTCTCTATAGAATGCTTTTGCCTTTCGCCTGCCCATTTTTCCCTTGCGCCGTGTATCCTTAATCTTTATTTTTTATATTTATGAGGAATCCGCGATTCGCAAGATGGGACAGGACCATCATCGCTTGGACCCCTGACCATGGCTGCCTGGTGAAATTGGTAGACACGTTGGCCTTAGGAGCCAATGCCTGAAAAGGTGTCCGAGTTCGAGTCTCGGGGCAGCCAAGAAGATGGGAACGGTCGCGCCATAGTCCCCATGGCCAGACAGAAAGGCAACGGATTGGACATCAAAGTTAATGTCACAGAGGGTGAGGGCGGGAAACGCACGTTGGAGGTGGAGGTCCCGACAGCCACGGTCGAGGCCCGACTGCAGGCCGCTTATGTGAACTACAGCAAAACCCTCAATCTCCCCGGCTTCCGAAAAGGAAAAATCCCCCTCAGCATCGTCAAGTCCCGCTTTGGGAAGGTCATTGAGGGGGAAGTCTTGAATGACCTCATCCCGGAGTTTTACGACCAGGCGTGGAGGACTTCCGGTATCGAACCCATCTCCCAGCCTGTCATCGACGATGTCGACTACGTCTCGGGAGAACCCCTGCGCTTCAAGGCATCCCTGGAGGTCAAACCCAATATCGAGGTCCGGAACTACACGGGGTTGCGGGCGACCCGGCCCCTATACCCGGTCCGGGACAGCGATGCGGAACGACAGATTCGGACCCTGCGCGAGAGGAGCGCCGAGGATCACAGCGTGGAACGCCCCGTTCAACTCGGCGATCTCGTCGTGGTCGACCTTCAGGAATTGGATGCCTCGGGCGTGCCCATTCTGGGGCGAAGGTATGAGAACCGAACCCTCCTCGTCGGCGGAGAGCGCACCTTCAGCCACGACTTTGACAATCAGATGCTCGGCGTCTCCAAAGGAGAGGAGCGCCGCGTCCGGTTCACCTACAATCGGGACCTGCCGGACTCCGACCTGGCCGGAAAGGAGATGTTCTTCTCGGTGGCGGTCAAAGACATCCGGGAACGGATCCTGCCGGCCCTCGACGACGAATTTGCCAAAGATCACGGGGCCGAAAACCTGAAGGCCCTGGAAGACCGCATCCGCGAAGGCCTGAAGGCCCAGGCCGACTACGTCGCCCGGAGAAGGCTCGAGACGAGCCTTCTCTCGGCGCTGATCCAGGAGAACCCCATCGACCCCCCGGAAGCGATGGTCGAAAATGCCCTGAATGCCATCGTGGAAGACCACAAAAAGGAACACGAGGGGCACGATCACCCGATCGACGAGGACCAGATCCGGGAGCAGAGCCGGGACCTCGCCGCCTATCAGGCCAGAACGCACCTCCTGCTGGAGGCCGTGGCCCAAAAAGAGGGCGTCACGGCCTCGGACGAAGAGGTGGACGAACGAATTCGCCGGATGGCGGAGGCCAACCAGCAGACCTTCGAGACGGTCAAGCGCCTCCTGCAGCGCAACAGACAGATCGAAAGCATTCGGGAGAACCTCGTCACCGAAAAGACCCTTCAATTTCTGATCGACCGGGCGCAGATCGACGAGGTGGAGGAGGTCCCGGAGGGCGAAAGGCGGATCATCACCCCGTAAAGGAGTTAGGATTTTATGGCGCTTGTCCCCATGGTGCTCGAACAGACCGGACGCGGCGAACGGATGTACGACATCTTCTCCCGCCTCCTGAAGGACCGGATCATCTTCATCGGCACCCCAATCAACGACGTCATCGCCAACCTGGTCATCGCGCAACTGCTCTTCCTGCACGCCGAAGACCCGGAGAAACCCGTCAACATCTACATCAACACCCCCGGCGGGAGCATCACGGCAGGGCTGTCGATCTACGATACCATGCAGTACATCGACAATGATGTTCATACCATCTGCCTCGGACAGGCCTTCAGCATGGGGGCGCTGCTGCTGGCCGGCGGAACCAAGGGGAAGCGGTCCGCCCTCCCCAACTCGCGCATCCTCATCCATCAACCCTGGGGACAGGTCGGAGGCCAGGCGTCCGACGTGGAGATCCACGCGCACGAGATCCTCTACTACCGGGACCGCTTCAACCGTATTCTGGCCTCGCACACCGGCCAGGCCCTGGAACGGATCGAAAAGGACTCGGATCGGGATTTCTACATATCCCCGGAACAGGCGCTGGAATACGGCCTGATCGACGAGGTCGTCACCCCGCACAACCGTCATGGATCAAACGGCAACAAATAACGATGAAACGTCGCACCCTACCTCCCGACCCTAAATGCTCGTTCTGCGGGAAGGGCCCTGATCAGGTGGAACGCATCGTGACGGGCCCTTCGGTCCACATCTGTAGCGAGTGCATCCGCCTCTGCAACGACATCCTCTCCGAGGATGCCAGGACGAAACCCGTCCCTATCAGTCAGGACCTGCCCAAGCCCGCCGAGATCAAGAACCGCCTTGACGACTATATCATCGGCCAGGATCGGGCCAAACGCTCCCTGTCCGTGGCGGTCTACAACCACTACAAACGCATCCGGTCCAGAGCCTCGGCGGACAATGTGGAGCTGGACAAGAGCAACATCCTCCTGATCGGACCTACGGGCACCGGCAAGACGCTCCTGGCGCAGACCCTCGCGCGCATCCTCCAGGTCCCCTTTGCCATGGCCGACGCCACGATCCTGACCGAAGCGGGCTATGTCGGGGAGGACGTGGAGAACATCCTGGTCCGGCTCCTCCAAGCAGCCGACTACGACGTGGCCAAGGCCGAGACGGGCATCCTCTATCTGGACGAGATCGACAAGATCTCCCGCAAGACGTCCAACCCCTCCATCACCCGCGACGTGTCCGGGGAGGGGGTGCAGCAGGCCCTCCTCAAGATCCTCGAAGGGACGACGGCCAACGTCCCCCCCAAAGGGGGCCGTAAACACCCCGAACAGCCCCTCATCCAGATCAACACGAAGAACATCCTGTTCATCTGCGGGGGGGCGTTCGACGGCCTGGACCGGACCATCAGCGGACGCATCGGCCGGCGAACGATGGGGTTCGGGGCTGAGATCGAGAAGCCGAGCGAACGGAACATCGGGGAGGTCATGGCCCAGGTTGAGCCGGACGACCTGATCAAATACGGCCTCATCCCGGAGCTGGTCGGTCGCCTCCCGATCATATCCACCCTCGACGACCTGGACGAGGAGGCCCTCCTGCGCATCCTCGTCGAGCCGAAGAACGCCATCACCAAGCAATATCAGAAGCTCTTCGAGATCGACGGGGTCGAGTTGAAGTTCGAGGACGCGGCCCTCCGCCGGATCGTGGAATTGACCCTTCAGAAGGGGACCGGGGCCAGAGGCCTCCGGTCGGTGCTGGAGGAGGTCATGATCGACCTCATGTATGAGGTCCCCTCGCAGACGGACGTCAAGACCTGCCTCATCACCGAAGAGACGGTCCTCGCCCGCTGGCCGACCTACGCCGTCCAGAGAAGGGCATGAAAGCGGTCGGCGCGTGAGTACGTGTCCCGTTGTCCCGCATTTTGGCTGACCGCTATGAAAATTCTATCTGCCGAATTCATCCTCAGCGCAGCCCGGCACGATGAGCTCCCGCGCGATCGCCTTCCCGAGGTCGCCTTCGCCGGGCGCTCCAACGTTGGAAAGTCCTCGCTCCTCAATGCCCTGCTCCACCGAAAACACCTCGCCAAGACCAGCTCCACCCCTGGCAAGACCCGTCTTTTGAACTGCTACCGGATCAACGAGGCCTTCTATTTCATCGACCTCCCGGGCTACGGATATGCCCGCGTCCCCGTGTCCGAACGACAGGCGTGGGGAGAGATGGCCGAGAGCTACATCACCGGCCGGCCGACCCTCCGGGGCATCGTCCACCTCCTCGACGTTCGTCACAACCCCACCTCGCAGGACATGGAGATGGTGACCTGGCTCCTGGGACTTCAGGTCCCCTTTCTGCTGGTCGCCACAAAATCCGACAAGCTCTCTTCCAGCCAGTTGGGACGCCAGCTCAGGGAGACACACGCGAACCTGGCTGCAACCGGTGACCTCTCCATCCTCTCCTGTTCCGCCCGAACCGGCGCCGGCCTGCCCGAAATATGGAGATGGATCGAGAATATAATCTAGACGCATAGACCGAATCAGGCGCGCCGCCAGAAACCCCCACCGCAGGCGTCCAGCAGAAGCACCCCACATGCCGGGGGCACAACATTCTGTGCGACTACTGAACGTTGAGGTTGCGGCGCGCCAAAGCCCCCCGCGGCGTCTGAGCGGGCGTGCTTCTTTTGCCCAACTTTTCTTGCACAAGCAAGAAAAGTTGGAAATGGAAGTGGGCCTCCGAAGCGGTGGGGTGAATTCATTCAAACACCCTTTCAAGAGATTTATGCGCCCTTTCCGCATCGCCCTCGCCCAGACCAACACCACGGTCGGAGATCTCGACGGAAACGCCCGGAAGATCCTCGACGCCATGGCTCAGGCGCGCGACCTCGGCGCGGACCTGGTAGCCCTGCCGGAGCTGGCGGTTACGGGATACCCTCCGGAGGACCTCCTGTTCAAGCCTCGCTTCGTGGACGCCAGCGTGCGGACGCTCCGGCGCATCGCAGCGGAGGCCAGGGGCATCGTGGCGGTGGTGGGGTTCGCGGACCGGGGGGACGACATCTACAACGCCGCCGGCATCCTGGCCGATGGTCAGGTGGTGGACGTCTACCACAAACGGTTTCTCCCCAACTATGGCGTGTTCGACGAGGACCGCTACTTCCGGGCCGGGACCACAGCGCCGGTCTACCGCCTCGGAGGGATGTCGCTCGGCGTGAACATCTGCGAGGACATCTGGTACCCGGGCGGCCCGGCGCGGGACCAGGCCCTCTTCGGCGACGCGGACGTCATCCTCAACATCTCGTCATCCCCCTACTCTGCGGGCAAGGGGGTCATCCGGGCGTCCATGCTGGCCACGCGGGCGATGGACTGCGGGGCGGTTGTGGCCTACTGCAACCTCGTCGGCGGACAGGATGAGCTCGTCTTCGACGGAGAGAGCCTCATCTTCGACCAGAACGGCGTCCCCGTGGCGCGGGGCAGACAGTTCGAGGAGGACCTCGTCCTGGCCGATCTCGACGTGGACGCCGTCTTCCGGCGTCGGTTGCACGACCCCCTCCGTCGCAAGGAAAAAGCGGAGGGAGGGTCCATCCGGTTCGTCGACCTCCCGCCCCGGGACGAATCGCGCAGGAGAGCGCCGCTCCCGCCCCGCGATGTCGACCCCCTCGACCCCCTCTCCGAGGTCTACGCCGCCCTGGTGACAGGGGTGCGGGACTACGTCCGCAAGAACAGGTTCGAGAAGGTCGTCATCGGCATCAGCGGCGGCATCGACTCGGCCATGGTCACGACCCTGGCCGTGGACGCCCTTGGAAAGGTCAACGTCGTCGGCGTGACCATGCCCTCGCAATACTCCTCCGAGGCCACGCGCTCGGACGCCTACCGCCTCTCCGAAAACCTCGGCATCCATATGCTGACCATCCCCATCGGGGAGACGTTCGACGCCTACCGGCATCTCCTGTCCGGGGAGTTCCAGGGCAGGCCGGAGGACGTCACGGAGGAGAACCTCCAGGCCCGCATCCGGGGCAACCTCCTGATGGCCCTCTCCAACAAGTTCGGATGGCTGGTGCTCACCACCGGGGACAAGAGCGAGATGAGCGTGGGATTTGCGACCCTCTACGGGGACATGTCAGGGGGATTCGCGGTCATCAAGGACATCTACAAGACGCTCCTCTACGACCTGGCCCGGCATCGGAACCGGCAGGCCGGGAAGGACCTCATCCCGAGGGGCATCCTGGAGCGGGAGCCCTCCCCGGAACTCAAGCCGGATCAGAAGGCGTCCGACACCCTCCCCCCGTACCCGACCCTCGACCCGATCCTGAAGTGCTACGTGGAGCAGGACATGAGCCTTCAGGAGATCGTCACCCTGGGTTTCGACGAGCAGGTCGTTCAGGACGTCATCCGCCGGGTGGACCGGAGCGAGTACAAACGCCGCCAGGCCCCCCCCGGCATCAAGGTCACCCCCCGGGCCTTCGGCCGCGACCGCCGGCTGCCGATCACCAACCGGTACAGTGAAGGGTGAGGCCCTCACCCACAGGCTCAGGGGAGGGTGAGGGCCTGACTTCTAATTTCTGATTTCTGACATGACCGACCTCCAGCCCATCGACGGCACGGCAACGCTCTCCCCGGATGACCCGGTGGTCGCCGGGAGCGCCGGGACCTGGACCTTGACCTACACGGTCGGGGAGGACCAGATCCTGCCCGGAGGGGTCGTGCGTCTCACGATCCCGTCGGGCTTCACCCCTCCGCAGGCCGACCATCCCGGCATTCCGGGGTTCGTGACCGCCTCATGTACGGTGTCCCGGGCGACCCTCGCGCTGGTGGAGGAGGAGGAGGAGGACAGGATACGCGGGGTCGACGTCAAACTGTTTCTCGACACAGCCCCGTTCCATCGTCGGGAGAAGATCGTCATCGTCTACGGAGACCGCTCCGGCGGCTCGCAGGGGGCCTTTGCCTGCCGGGTGGCCGGAGAGACGAAGTTCCAGGTCGCTGTCCAGACCGGCCGCGGGGAGATGGCCTTCCGGCCACTCAAACAATCCCCTGTCCTGCGGATCGTCCCCGCTGAAACCCGCCGGGTCGCCGTCCTCATCCCATCCCTGGTGGAGGTTGAAAAGCCCTTTCCCGTGTATATCTTGACGCACGATGGCTTCGGAAATGTCCTGCCTGCCTCCGGCGACAGATTTGAACTCAAGACCGAGCGCGGGGACTTGCGGTTGCCTTCGGCCCTGGGGCTCAAGGGGCAGGACCACGCCCTCCGGGCAGCGGCAAAGGCCGCCGGGGGACCCTTCCGCATCCGGGCCATCGATCGGGAGGATGGGATCGAGGGGTTCAGCAACCCGCTCCTCGCCTCGGAGCGCCCGGACGAAGTCCTCCTGTGGGGGGATCTGCACGGACATACCACCTGTTCAGACGGTTCTGTGCCCCCCGACGCCTACTATGCCCACGCGCGCGACGTGGCGCACCTGGACTTCACAGCCACCACCGACCATCTCCAGCCCGGATTCAACGAAGGGATGGGATGGGAGGAGGTCTGTTCTGCGGCCTCCGCCTTCAACGAGGCAGGGCGCTTTATCCCCCTGGTCGGGTTTGAGGACAGGGATACCTCCGGGGGACACTGCAACGTCTATTGCCAGGACCTCGCCCCACCCGAGAATTTCACGCAGAGGCGCACGGCCTCCTCGCCAGGAGGCGTCGATGGAGACACCCTGGTAAGTCCCCCACGCCCACGGACGAACCGCCTGGAATTCGCCGGACCTGCGCGCAGTCCGCCTCGCGGAGATCTACTCCTGCTGGGGCAGCGCAGAGCAGTGGGGCGCGATCTGCTCCAACACCCACCCCTCCCGGCACCCGGGCAGTACGATTCAGGCCGGGCTGGCCTACGGCCTGCGTCTCGGCCTTGTGGCTGGCAGCGATACCCACACCGGTTCCCCCGGCAGCGCCCTCCGGGTGAAGATGCAATCCCGGCACAGGGGCGGACTCACCGCTGTCTGCACCGACGCCTTCACCCGGCCGGCCCTCTGGGCTGGGCTGAGGGACCGCCGGTGCTATGCCACCACCGGGGCGCGGATCATCCTCAAGTTTGAGGTCGAGGGCTATCCCATGGGCTCTGAAATCGACATCGGGGGCCCCGACGACCCGCTCATCAAAGGCCGGGCCATCACGGTGAAGGTCTATGGTACCTCCCGCATCTCCCGCATCGACATCGTCCGCAACAATGCCGATATCTGCTCCTACCGGGGGGACAACGAAGTCGTCCAGTTCCGGTGGGTGGACGCCCAGGATCTGACCCGCATCTCCATCCCCCGCCCCGCCAGCAGGCATCCCCTCACCTATTACTATGTCCGCGTCCTCCAGGAGGAGGGTGAGATGGCCTGGTCCAGCCCGGTCTGGCTGACCCTGACTTACCTGCCGGGGGATCAGCCCAGACCAAAGCCGGACTTCAGCGCCTCCTGATCCCTGCTTCTGCTCTTCTCAGATTTGGTTTCTATTTGCATTTTACATTTTGCCTTTTGCATTTCCTGCCTTCATCCTTCCGCCCTGCATCTATGCGCCCCCTCCTCCGTCACAATCACATCCACCGCCACATCTTGCTCGGTCACCGGAACCCCGGGGAGGACCTGAAAGGCATAGGCCACGGCCACCTTCGGAGCCGCCATCCCTCCCAGAAAACGGTCGTAATAGCCCGCTCCGAAACCGACCCGGTTGCCCCGGAGGTCAAAAGCAAGACCCGGCACGATCACCAGGCCGATCTCACGTGTGGCCACCCCCTGGATGCGTTCCGGCGGAGGCTGGAGGAGCCCCCACGCCCCCTCCGGCCTCAGGTCCCCCAGGGCGCCGATCTCGGCGTGTCGCAGGTTGCGCCTCCCCCTCTCCACCACCGGCACGGCGATCCGCTTGCCGGAGGCGAGGGCCTGTTCGATCAGAGCCCGCGTATCGACCTCCCCCGGCATCGACACGAAGCTGTGAATCAGGCCCGCGTCCCGGTACTCCGGCAGTGCCAGGAGATGCCGGAGGATCGAACACCCCTTCTGGACGATCTCTTCCCCCGACAGGCCTTGTCGAAGCGCGATCATCTCCTGGCGGATGCGCGCCTTCTCTGAGCGGATATCCATCTCCTCAGCCCCTTTCAAAAGTTGCCCTTGACATTCTCTCGCTGCCCATTTAGATTTTAGAGTTCATCAGGATAAAAAGTTGGATCGTCGAAAATTGCGTGAGGATCAGCATTGGACGAACACGACGTAGCGCTTCAGCAAAAGTTGATCGCAAGAGGGAACATCCCTCGTCACATCGCCATCATCATGGACGGCAACGGACGCTGGGCCGGCCAGCGCGGCCTGTCCCGTATTGAGGGGCATCGGGCGGCCCGGGATGTCGTCCGCGATACCGTTCGAGCCTGTGGGGAGTTGGGCATTGAGGTCCTGACACTCTATGCCTTCTCCGGGGAGAACTGGGGGCGTCCCTGGGGAGAGGTGCTGGGGCTGATGCGCCTCCTCCGGGCCTGCCTGGCCGAAGAGGTCCCGGAGCTGGACCGAAACAATGTGCGTCTACGGACCATCGGACACACCCATCGCCTCCCTCGTCCCTGTCAGAAAGTACTTTTCCAGGCCATGGAACACACCTCGAAAAACACCGGACTGATCCTCAACCTGGCCCTCAGCTACGGAGGACGGGCGGAGATTGTCGACGCTGCTCGGCAGATCGCAAAGGATGTCGAGCGAGGCTTCCTCCAGAGCGATGCCGTCGATGAGACAAGCTTCGCGCAGTATCTCTACACCTCGGACCTGCCGGACCCCGACCTCGTCATCCGCACCAGCGGGGAGATGCGCATCAGTAACTTCCTGCTCTGGCAGATCGCCTATGCTGAACTTCACGTCACCCCCGTCTTCTGGCCCGAATTCAACCGGAGACATCTCTACGAAGCCATCCGAAGCTACCAGGGGCGGGAGCGCCGCTTCGGAAAGACCAGCACCCAGGTCCGAACCCTGCCGCAAGTGTTCCTGAGCAAGTGATGGACGCCAACCTGATTCGCCGGGTGGGTGCTGCATCTGTCTTCGCCCCCGCCCTCGCGGCCACGGTCTGGTGGGGAGGGATTCCGCTGCTCGTCTGCACGGCATCCTTTGTCGGGGTCGGCACGTGGGAACTCTTCCGGCTCTATCAGCAGAAGGGCGCCTGCCCGTTCCTCTGGCCCGGCATCCTGATGGGCGTCAGCATCTGCGTCTGGTTCCATGAACTGGGGCTGCGCCATATCGAAGGCCTCTTCATGCTCTGCACGGTGGGGACGTTGACGACCGCCCTGATTCAACGCCGGGGGGGCGCCTCTCTCCGGGATGCGGGGGCTACGCTCTTCGGGGTCCTCTACGTGGGCCTCCTGGGAGGCGCCATCCTCCTGGTTCGCAACCTCCCCCTCCCCTGTGCTGCGCCCCTGGCCCTGACCGTACTGGTCAGCATCTGGATCATGGACACGGTCGCCTACTTCGCAGGCCGGGCATTCGGCCGCACGCGCCCTTTCACCCGGATCAGCCCGAAGAAGTCCGTTGAGGGATGTATCGCCGGTGTCTTCGGCGCCGTAGGAACGGTCTGGCTCGGGGCCCTCTGGATGAAGGTCCTCCTTCTGCCCGATATCCTGGCCCTCGGCCTGATCGTCGGCATCGGAGGGCAGGTCGGGGATTTCGCGGAGTCCCTGCTCAAACGGGATTCCGGAGTGAAGGATTCCTCCGACATCATCCCGGGGCACGGAGGCATCCTGGACCGTTTTGACAGCGCCCTGTTCGCCTTTCCCCTGGTCTATATCTATCTCGTGTTCCGGTATGGGATATAAGCTACAGAAACTCACGGAAACCCACTTAAATTTCCTCACCATTCCTCGGGTTTCCACAATGAAACGGGTTCTTCCGTGAAATTCCGTGTGATTCCGTGGCCACACAACCCATGAAACGCATCGTCATCCTCGGATCAACGGGCTCCATCGGGCGCAACAGCCTCGACGTCATCGAGGGGCTGCCGGACCAGTTTCAAATCGTGGGCCTGAGCGCAGGGCGTAACATCGACCTGCTCTGTGAGCAGGCCATCCGGCATCGCCCCTCCGTCGTCTGTGTCGGGGACGAGGAGGGAGCGGAAGTGGCCCGGGGATGCCTGACCCCCTTCGGCATTCAGGTCACGACAGGCCCGGAGGGACTGACCGGGTTGTCCACGCATCCCGACGCCGACCTCGTGCTGAATGCCCTCGTCGGGAGTGTGGGACTGGGACCTACCCTGTCAGCCATCCGGGCGGGCAAGACCGTGGCCATGGCCAACAAGGAGCCGCTCGTCATGGCGGGCGGTATCCTCGTCCGGGAGGCCCGTCAGCATGGCGTGGACCTCTTCCCCCTGGACAGCGAACCCAGCGCCCTGTGGCAATGTCTTAAGGGGGAACGAATCCATGAGGTTAAGCGTCTGATCCTTACGGCCTCCGGGGGACCGTTTTTCGGGTGGTCTCTGGATCGCATGAAAGACATCTCCCCCGAACAGGCCCTGAACCATCCGACGTGGCGGATGGGGCAGAAGATCACGGTCGACTCGGCAACCCTGATGAACAAGGGGCTGGAGATCATCGAGGCCCGCTGGCTGTTCGACCTGCCCGCCTCTTGCATCGACGTGGTCATCCACCGGCAGTCCATTGTTCACTCCCTGGTTGAGTTCGTGGACGGGTCGGTCATAGCGCAGATGAGCTGCCCTGACATGCGCCTCCCCATCCAGCACGCCCTGACCTACCCGGATCGGCTGCCGACGCGCGTAGAACCCTTGAATCTACTCCGCCTGGGTCAGTTCACCTTCGAGCCCCCGGATATGGAGCGGTTCCCTGGCCTGCGGCTCTGCTACGAGGCCGCTCGCCTGGAGGGCACCGCCCCCGCCGTGTTGAACGCGGCCAATGAGGTCGCCGTGAATCAGTTCCTGAACGGGCAGATCGGCTTTCTCGACGTCGCCGCCGTCAACGAAGAGGTCCTCTCCGCGCACCAGGGGACGCCCGAACCGAACATCGAAGAGGTGCTGGAAGCGGATCGCTGGGCCAGGGGAGAGGCCGTACGGGTGATCCATCGAATGAACGGTCGAACGACCGTCCGGGTATAAACCACTCACCATCAAGACACAAAGACACGCAGAAGGTTAATCCCTTTTAACTTTGTGTCTGGGTGCTTTTGAGGTTCGATTTAGGTCTTCTATGGATTTCGTGATAACCCTTCTCTCCTTCATCTTCGTCCTCGGCGTGCTGGTCTTCATACACGAGCTGGGACACTTCATGGTGGCCAAGTGGGCCGGTATCCGGGTGGAACGCTTCTCCCTCGGCTATCCCCCCAAGATGGTCGGTGTGACCGTTGGGGAGACCGAATACTGTATCTCCTGGGTGCCCCTCGGCGGCTATGTCAAGGTGGCCGGCATGGCGGATGTGGGTATGGAGGAGATCAAGGGAGAGCCGTGGGAGTTTACGTCGAAGCCGGTCTGGGTGCGGATGGCCGTCATGGCTGCCGGGCCTTTCATGAACTTCTTGCTCGGTTTTGTCATCCTGTTCGGCATCTTCTGGTTTGCCGGAGAGATGACCATCCGAACCACGCAGATCGGCCGGGTGACGCCGGGCTCGGCCTTCGAAGCCGCTGGACTGCGTCCCGGTGATCAAGTGGTGACGGTGGACGGGAAAAAGATCACGACGTGGGAGGATGTGGACGCGGGGATCAGCAGGGCCTGGGGGCGCGAGATCCCGGTCGAGATCCTCCGCCAGGAAGGTGCTCAGACCCTTCACGTCAGGCTCACGGGTGACGCGAAGACCTCCCCCCTTCTCCCCTTCCTGCCGCCTGAAATCGGGTCTGTGATCTACGGGCAGCCGGCGGACAGAGCGGGTCTCCGGAAGGGAGATCGTATCCTCGCCATCGACGGTCAGCCTGTCTCGCAATGGTGGGACGTCAGCGAACGCATCCATGCCCTTCCCGACAGGACGATCCGCATCGAGTGGTTGCGGGAAGGGAAAACGATGGCCGCCGACATTCGGACGGCCGTTCACAGGGAAGGGACGGAGAGTGAGGGAAGGATCGGCATCGGTCCCCCGACGGAGCGTACGCCTGTTGGAATCGGGGCAGCCGCTATTCGAGGGGCACAGCAGACCTGGCAATGGGCGGGACTTATCTTCAACCTGCTGGGACGTCTGGTCTCCGGCAGGGAATCGGGGCAGTCGCTGGCAGGCCCCTTGACCATTGCCCAGATGGCGGGCCAAAACGCCAAACAGGGCATGGAAGCCCTGTTCGGTTTCATGGCCCTGCTCAGCGTCAACCTCGCCGTTCTCAACCTCCTCCCGATCCCTGTCCTGGATGGAGGCCACCTGACCATCATGGCCCTGGAAACGCTGGTACAACTCGTGGTTCGACGCCCCTTCTCCTTCTCCCTGCGCCATAAGGAGATCCTTCAGCAGATCGGGCTCGGCTTCCTCGGCATCCTGATGATCTATGTCTTTTACAACGACATCCTCCGGATCATCGGGGGATGAGACCCGATAGACTATAAGATCTTTAAAACCTCCTCCGGCGGGCGTCCCAGCGCAGCCCGGTCCCCCTTCACCACGATCGGCCGTTCGATCAGGATCGGGTGTTCCACCATGAACCTGAGGAGTTCCCCCCGGCTCTGGGATCCCCCGTCAATCCCCAGCGTCCGATATTCCTCCTCCTTCTTCCGCATCAGGGTTCGCGGCTCCATCTTGAGCAGCTTCAAGATTCGGTCCAGCGTCTCAACGTCCGGAGGCGTCTCCAGATACAGAACGACTTTCGGTTCCACCCCTTGCGCCCGCAACAGGGCCAGCGTCTCCCGACTCTTGCTGCATTTTGGATTGTGGTAGATCACCACCTCGTCCATCATCAACTCCCGCGCCTCACGGCACCCTTCACGGCGATGAACTACTGCCCTACCCTCTCCCACCCTCTCTCATCTGTGCCCATCTGCGTTCATCTGCGGTTAACCTAACTTGTCGATGGCCCCCTTCACCTCGCCGTACTCCGGGAACCGTTTCTGCTCCTTTTTGGAGAAGACGAGTTTCCCATCCACAACCACTTCGAACACCCCCCCTCCGGAAGGCACGAGCGTCATCGACTGAACATCTTTTTTGTACTCCTTCAGCAGCTTCTCCGTCAAACTGACGGCCTGGGGTTCGTAGCCTCAATTCGCGCAGTAGGTGAGCTCGATTTTCATAAGGTACCTCCTTTTGAGAGAAACGATAGCCGCCACATCGCGACCCAACCCTGTTTAAAATAATATATTGTCTCTCCCATGTCAATCCCTGTACGCGCTCGTCCGGGCCTGACTGAACTTTTTCGGGAATCTGCCGATACACATGCATGAGAAGCTTCGGGCAGGCTATGACGAGAACTCTGCCCGCTTCGATACCTGAAGATCACAAGGACGTGGTCGAATCTCTGACAGGGAGGCCAGTTATGGACTTGAGTTGGGTCTTTTATGCGCTTGTTCTGTTCGTCACGGGAGGGACCTGCTTTTTCACCGCCATAGCCACGCTCGTCAAGCTCGATCAGGCCAATACTCCGAACCCCGCCCCTCCGGCCCTGGCGTCTCCACCTCCGCCGGAACCGGCGCCGAGACTGACCCGGCTTGGCCGACCCGTACAGAACATTCAGATTGTGCAGTAAAGAACCCCGCAGCAGAGCTGCGGGGCATTAAAACCCAAAACCCCTAAAACGGCAGCTCTAACTGCATATTACTGCTCTGGTGCTGATGATAGGTAATGTACTTGCGGATCAAATCGGTAGTCACTTCATCCCCTACCCACC
>SICM01000253.1 GCA_009694805.1 Candidatus Latescibacterota bacterium | reverse complement strand
GATACTTCAGGTCATAGACGGCATGGGATGATCTTTGGATAGCCATACCGTCAATATATCAAACCCAAACCACGATTATCAACTCAAAACCCCCGCTTTCCTCCCCTCAGTAGAACTGAGGGGCATCCAGCGGGTCTTTTAGTGAAAAAGGGGCTTTACGTTTTACATTTTGCACTTTGCATTTTGCATTGCGGTTCGCTCTAATTGAACACGATATCCCCCGTGAGGCCGAACTCCCAGACCTTGTGCGTCTGATTCAGCCGTTTGTCCCGCCGGTTCTCGTGCCGGAACCGCATCTGACCGGTGAAGTTCTGGTTGAACCGGTAGCTGGAACTCAACTGAACGCTCCACGACTTGTCGGCCTGCTGCGGGACATACACCTGAGAGCCCACGGGCCTCTGCTGCTGGAGGTTGGACTGCTGCGCGAATTCGAGGGTCATATCCACGCTGCTCTTGAGGTTGAAGCGTTTGAACAGGCTGGAGGTCGGGCTGAAGGAGTAGCGCAGCGAGGCGGACAGGGTGCTTCCGTCCGCCAGTGTCCGGCTCAGCTCTGACCGCACGCTGTCCCCCTCGTTCGGCTGAAAATCCACGCCCAGGCTCTGCCGGGTCGTCTGCTGGATGTTCATGTTGACCTTGCTCTTCCACTGGAGGTTCAGCCCGAAGGGTTTGATGTTCGTCTCCTCCGTCCGGTTCAGGATGTTATAGGGACCCGTCCCCCCCTCGCCTCGCAACGCCGCCCGCCGGTCATAGCTGGCATCGGCGCTGGCGCTGCTGAACATCCACCGGATGAGGGGCAGGCGCCCGAAATTCCCCCACGACATGTTGAGGACGGGGAAGTTGGTGTTGACGCTCTGGAGGGGCGGGCTGTTGGCCGAGTTGCCCGTGCGCTTCTCACGGCTGTATTCGTACCGGGAGTTGACGCTCATGCCGAGCGGCAGGTTGACGCCCCCGTCGCTGCTCAGCCGGTCGGACGTGGAGAAGGCGTCGATCCGGGAGAATCCCCGCGTCTCCGTGCGCGGCACGTCGGTCGTGTCCTTCAGGCCGAGCTGGTAGAGGAGGTTCGGGCGGTCCGCCAGGCCGTAGCGGTTGGCCGTCTTGTTGCGGCTGGCCTGCAGGGAGACGTTTCGAAGGTTGCTCCCCAACTGGCCGATCCAGCCGAGGACGGGAAACCCTCCCCCCTTGTCCTCCTTCTGCTCCCCGTCCGTCGCGGTGTAGGACCGCTTCCCCAGCTTCTTGAAGAGGGCCGGGAGGAGCAGGTTGTAATGCCCGCTCAACTGCGAATTCACGTTGATGTCCCGCCCCCGTCGCCCCTGCCCGACCGGCGAGTAGCCCTGCCCGCGCGGGTCGTTGCTCTCGGCATAGGAGGCGTTGTAGGAATAGCTCTGCGACAACCACGAGATCTGGCCCATGTTCAGCGAGAAGTCGGTGCTCTGCGTCCGCCCGACCTCCTTCCCGAACTGGAGCTGGGCCGGACGGAACGACCTCTGGAGGTCCCGCCGGAGGTTCAGGGAATAGCCGGCCGACAGGCTCCGGAGTGGGGTGAGCTTGGCCGAGTAGTCCTCGCTCATGTCGAATGTCTCCCCGTTGGCGTCGATCCGGTTCGTGGTGTCCCGTCCCACGGCGGAGAAGGAACTGGAGTTGTTGATGTTCTGGTTGAGGATTGCGGAGTAACGCAGGACGTTGGGCAGGTAGTGAAACTCCACCTGCTTCAGGGATTTCAGCGGCATCCAGAACAGGGGTTTGAGGACGCGGTCCTTGGCGGGGGTCAGGTTATAGTCGAACGACCCGCTCACGGACTTTCCGTCCGAGTGGTTCCGTTGCGTGATCGCCCCGCTCCGGCCATCCTGCGTGTTGACCGACAGCCGGGCCGTGATGCGGTCGAAGATCAGGCTGGACAGCAGGCGGGGGTTCTGCTGGGCGGGCTGCTTGCGGAACGAGATGCTGGCCTGCGTGCGGGAGGCGATGTCCGATTCGTCTCGGCGCTGTTCGTTCGCCAGGACGATGTCGGAACCCCGGCGGATGCGCGGGATCTGCGCGCTCCGGTCGACGGAGAACGAGAAGGGGATACTCAGGCCCCACCCCGTCGGGAAGAAGCGCTCCAGGTTGAACGTATTGCTCAGGGACACGGAGTTCCGGCCGATCCCCGGGGCGCGGGAGCGGAGGTCCTGGAAGTCCCCGCCCTGATAGGCGAGGTTTACGCTCATCCGCCCGAAGTCGGAGAGCTGCATCTCCAGGTCCAGGACGCCGGAGAGCGCGCGTTTCTTTCGGATGTTGTCCACGCGCAGCTCGTCCACCCAGATCTCGTTCTGCCCGTTGCTCCCCGGGATCTGGCTCAGCCCGGCGTTCCGGAGGCCGAGGGTGAAGGTCCGGATGCCCGAGAAGGCCGGGGTCCCCCGCACGATATAGGTCTTCTTCTCCGCCCCGGCGCCCACGGTGGCCTCCACCTCGTTCAGGGCAGGCCGATACCTGTAGCCCGTCACGCCCGCCGGCGCCTGGAGGGTATCCGCCCGGGGGGTGTCCCGCCCCCTGACGTTCAGGTCCTGGAGGAACCCCTTGAGCTGCGACATCAGGGCCATGCTCAGGTCCACCTCGTTCAGGGGGTCCCATCCCCGGTAGATCCGCGTCCGATACTCGTAGAAGTTGGCCGTGTCGCGCGAGCCGGGGGAGAACCGGAGGAACAGCTCGGGGGGGTTGATTCCTCCGGGCTTGTCCAGCCTGACCGTGTCCGCAGAGGTCGGGAAGGTGAGGGTGTTGGCCTTGTTGTTGGGGTCCCGGTTGCCTCCGTGGACGTACATCCGCATCCGGGAGTAGTCCGTGTAGGTCTCCCCGTTGGGGAAGACGCGGCTCGTGGAGAGGCTCTCATTCGGATACAGGTCCCCGAACTGCAGGGCCAGGGAGCCCTCCGGCAGCTTGAGGCCGGGGTTCGTGGGGTCGATCTCCTGCTGCAGGCCGGCAGGGGGCTCGTAGAAGGCGTCCCGCGCCGTGTTGCGGGAGGTGACCTTGAGGGGAGACGACTGCTGGAAGGAGGCCGGGTCCTCCTGCCAGTCCGTGACCGTGGCGTAGATTTGGTAGAGTTCCACCGTGGTCGTGTCGCTATGTTCGATCCAGACGCGGGCGAAGTTCACGGCCGTGGCCAGGTTGGGGTCCGGATTCCCCTCCTGCTTTCGGAAATTATTGTCCCTCAAAGGAATACGCACGAGCCGCCAGGGGCGGAGGGAGTTGTCGGACTCCGTCCCCTCGGCGCGGAGCCCGTCCGCCTGGTCCCGTGACAGGTCCACGCTGTAGCGCCAGTAGTCGTTGCGCGTGTCCAGCACGCTGTTGCCGTTGATGTCCTCCGTGTCCGGGATGCCCGCCCGGTCCCCATCCCTCAGCCCGTTCCCCTCCAGGCCGTTGATCCGCTCGTAGTTGCGACTCCGGCTCTCGTAGACCCAGTCGTCGCCGGATGGGTCTTCGGGGACTTGCAGGGTATTAAAAAGGCTCTTGAACTTGTCCTGTTCTTCCTTGGTGGTCAGGTTCCTCTTCTTCACAGGATCGTAGTCCAGGCCGATGTCCTCGTCGGGCTGCAGGACGCCGTCCCCGATGCGGGTGCCTGCCAGGGGCTTGTCCTCCGTGTCCAGCCTGCCGTTGGGGCTATCGTCAAACGGCAGGGTGAGGTCCTCGGAGATCTCCCCCAGGTCCACGTACAGCTTCCCCCGGTTGCCCCGCACCCAGATCTCCAGGAACTTGGACCGGGACAGGTCTATCCCCCCCCGGGTGGCCGTCAGGATACCCGCCCACGACCGGACCGGCGTGCCCTCCCGCCACTGGGGCTCGTAGCCCCTCGGAAGCTTGAGGTCCGTGAACCCCGCCCGGCGGGGGGAGAACTTCATCACCAGGATGTCGTCGACGTTCTGCTCCGCGGTGATCGACTCCGCCCGGTAGGGCTGGATGTCCGTCACCCGCACGCGCTCGTAGGGGTTGTACCAGACCAGCCTGCCGGGCTGGATCGACGTCCGTACCCCATTCTGCGTCGGGACCGACGCAGAGGTCCAGGCCGCCCGGAAGATCGACAGGGGGATCGAGTTGGAGCTCCCCTCGAAGTCGTCGATGTAGGCCGCGCCCAGGGTGTTGGGGTTGGGGAGGCTCGTGGCCACCTCCGCGTTGACCCGGAGGGCCGACGGGGTGTGCGCCTCCACGAGCGGAAGGGCGTTGATCAGGTCGGTCAGGAACTGGGGCTTGAACTCGAGGCGGGCATTGGCATCCAGCACCATGCTCCGGGACGGCTCCGACCCGACGCGAATCCGGCGGGAGGGGGTGCTCTGGTTGCTGTAGAGGAAGGTCATGCCCAGGAGGGACTGCCCGTCTCCCCCCGACAGTTTGTGCTCCGCCCTCAGCCCGAGCAGGCTCTTCTGCTGTGACGCGAACCCGAACAGAGACTTGGAGTCCCACGAGATGTCCAGGTTGGCCGAGGGGTTGGCCGCCTCCGTGGCCACGCCCGGCTGGAACGACAGCGCCCCGGTGGTGTAGTCCACGGTGTAGTCCTGGTCCCGCTTCAGCAGCCGGCCGTTCAGCCGCACCTGCTCGCTGTTATCGATCACGTCCCCGTAGCCCAGGTTGAACTGCGTCTGCCGGCTCTGGGACTTGATCTCGATGGCATACTGGCTCCGCTCCCGCTGGGTGGTGATGTTGGCCTCGTTGTAGATCTCCGGCACCCGGCTCTTCAGCTCCGGGGCCCCCACTTCCGGCGCCCCGAACGGCTCCCGATAGGGGAAGATCAGCTCCCCGCGCACCAGGTCCACGATGTTCTCGTCCATGTCCACCAGGTTGTCGGCTGGGGAGGAGCCGCCGCTCTGTCCGTGCCGGTCCAGGCCGAGGATCTGGAGATAGGACTTCCCATCCTGGTTGTCGAGCGGCTCCTGCCCGGCCACGTCCCGCAGCACCCGGAGCGAGAACCCCGCCCGCTCGACGTTCCTGCCCCCCAGGCTGTAGACGTTCTTCCACATCAGGCTCCAGGTGGGATAGCCGGCGAGCGGCTTCTGGTTTCTGGCCTTGACCAGCTTGAACCGCGCCGTGGAGGTGGAGTCCACCACGAGGAAGTTCAGGCTCCCATAGCGCTTGTTGTTCTGCGTCTTGTAGGCCACGGCCAGGGCGAAATAATCGCTCAGATTCTGGTTCAGGATGATATAGCCGTTCTGGTAGGCCTGGAACTCGGCCCGGTCCAGCTTGTGAAACTGCCCCACTTCCTTGCCTCCGGACAGGTCTTTTGTGCGGAGGGTGTCGGCCGGGTTCGCCTGAGGATAGGCGTAGGCCACCGCCGGGATCGCCCTCAGGTCGATGTCGTTCGACGGGTTGAAGTCATTGACGTAGACCTCCACGGACTCGTCCTGGACCAGCTCGCCGGGCGGCGGCTGCAGGGGCCACGCATCCCGGTAGATCTCGTCCAGGAAGAAGTACGTGTTCGAGATATAATTAAAGTCCCGGAGGTTGTTGGAACTCTCCTGAGACTCCCCCCGGAAGGTCTTCCGATTGGCCGAGCCCTTGTCCTGGCTGGCGATCAACTGGACATCCAGCCCGCCCACGGTCGCCTTCCCCCGGATGCCGAACAGCCCGCCCCGGCCCTGCGAGAACCCCACCAGCCGCGTCCCCGGCAGGGAGAGCTGCGTGTTCCCGGCCTCGATCTCCTGCACGATCCCGTCCTCCGGGCCCCTGTAGGAGAGCCGGAGGGAGCTGGCCAGGTCGTCCGGGTTGTTGCTGTCCTGAGACAGGTCGATGGTGATCCGGTCCCCGATCTGCCCGCGCACCGTGAACTGCGAGGTCTGGTCGAAGCTGATGGTCGGAAACTTGGACTGCTGGTTGGCGATCGTCTGGACCTGCCCCACGGTGTAGTCGCTCCGGCCGGAGAAGGTGATCGACCTCCGGCCCGTGATCTCGATCTGCGTGTTCCCCTCGCCCGTGATGGCGCTCAGCCCTCTGGGGATCTTCACCGGGATCTGGATGCTCAGCAACCCGCCGCCATGCCCCACTTCCACCCCCTTCTTCTTGGGGTCCGCGAGGTACTCCCGGAACGTCCGCTGCCGGTCGCGCTTCAGCTTCGCTTCGATGAAGTCAGACAGGTCCACCACGATGGGGGGGCCGTAGCGTTCTCCGGCCAGTTCGTAGAAGAGGAGCAGCTTGTAAGGCTCAGACCCGATGACGGTCCCTCTCAGGCTGACGGGATTGAACCGGCTCTGGAACAGCCCCTTCGACGAGACGGACAGGGAATAGCGGGGCAGCGAGGGAGGGGCGCCCAGGAAAGGGTCGAGGGGGTCGGACCTGAGGCTGGAACCTCCCGCAGCGAAGGCAGGGGACGCCAGGATCAGCAGAAGGCAGAGCGCAAACAGCCCTTCCGGCCGGAAGAGCCGTCCATCATAGGTCTTCTTCGGCATAAAGATTCACATCGCTACCCAGTCTGCCTATATTGGATGAGACACTTGCACCCCGGAGTTTACTGAGCAGGGCGGAGAGGAAAGATATAGATGAACGGGAAAGGTGAAGCACGTGAGCTGGGTTTGCCGTTTGGGGAATCGGAGTGTAGTGGAAGCGTCCCCAAC
>SICM01000252.1 GCA_009694805.1 Candidatus Latescibacterota bacterium | reverse complement strand
GCTTTCGGGCCTGAAATATAGGCGTCAGCTTCACCAACGAATACGGCTCTCTAAGAGGCGGTTCCTGCGATAATCCAAAACTGCTATTTATATCAGCTAAAACAATATCTTGCGTCAATTTTTGGTAATCGTGAGTGAACAGTGTCAATTTTTTCAGGCGAGCTACTCGTCAGACGCTTTCAAGATACGCCGTATCTGTCGTGCCGAGACGTCCGCCTGGTCGAGCTTGGAGTAAATGGTCACCAGAATGATATGGGTGGGCGTCTTGAGGAGGTAGATCAAACGATAACCGGAGCTTTTCCCTTTCGGAATGTCGCTATTCTGCACCCGTACCTTGAAGAGGGTATAGCGCGATCCCGACACCTGATCCCCGATAAGCCTGCCTGCCTCAAGGTGATCAACCACAGGCTGAACATCGGACCGAATGTGACGGTACTTTTTCGCCAGAGCCCTCAGATTGCGCTTGAACTCCGGCGTGTACTCGACCCTCACCGGCCCGGCTCGTTCATCGGGCATCGATACCTTCCCACAACTCGGACACCGATCTTGTCTCTCCCGCTTGCGTCTCCTTCCAGCCCTGATGGAAACTCGCTTCGGCGGGCTTCAACGCCACACTTTCACGGAACAGGCGAACAAGTTGAAGCAGGTTTGGGAGATATTCTTCAGGAGTGCTTTTGATTTCACGAGCCAGTTGTTTTTCGATAGAAACTTTAGCTGCCATAATCCACTTTCCTTTCGATAGGACAGACGGTTTTCATCCAGGGCCTTTTTCAGGTAGGTCCACGTCTCCCGCTGCTCCTGTTCATCGGGCTCTCCCCCTTCACGCCACGATCTCAAGAGCCGTATGGCGGCCTCACGCCTTGCGCGTCGAGTCTCTGGAGGGTTTCCCTTCTCTTCCGGGGCATCAACCACCGGGGTTGTAGAGTCCTGGTTCATGTCTCTCACCCCTTCCTGAATTTCGAAACATGGCGGTAAGTTAGGGCCCCCCGGCGGCGAAGTCAAGCGCATTCTCGCGCCCTATCCTGGGTAAACCGTTGGCCGGACAAAAGAAAAAGGCCGCACTTTTCAGGAGGCCTTTTACATCATGCATCATTTGTCCAGTCCTCACCGGCCCTTTTTTTCAGGGGGAATCTTCGACCGGGTAGGGGTAGGTGGGCTGGCCCTCCTGGCGGATTCGGACCAGATCCTCCGACTGGCCGCGTCGATGGCGAGGAGGGGAATCGTTCAGGCGCTTCCGGGGTCTGGAGGGATCGCCCGCCTCAAGTCCCGCCTGGGGGTGGAAGGAGGCCTCGCGCACGTTGGAGCGCTTTCCCTCCGGGGAGAGGGCCAGGGTCCGGGGCTGCGGGACCACCGGGCCCTGAGCCACGGGGGGACCGGAGGGGACCGGGCCGGTGGATAAATGGATGTCCGAGATATCCCTCCCGGCCTGCACCCGCACGACCGAGGCCTGGGGCCGGTCCGGGGCGTTGCTGTAGAGTTTCGAGGAGAAATCCCTGTCGAACAGCTGACGGAAGAAGATCCCGGTGAAGTGGGCGGAAGTGATCTGCCTGTCCAACGGCTCGATGCCCACCGTATAGCTGCCCGGCGGCAGGCCGATGAGAGCATACTCCCCGTCTCCCTCCTGACCCGTTTGATAACCCGACAGACCGCTGACGACAAAATTGCCCGTCGCGTCGTAGGCCACCACCTGGACGCCGAAGGCCCCGGTCCCGTCGGACCTTTTGACCGTCCCGGAGATGCAGCCCAGGCCGCTGAAGGCAGCCGAGGGGTAGAGACACCCCACGGCGGCGACATCGTCCGGCTTGAGAACTCTGGCCGCGACGGGGGCCTCCGAATTGTCGAAGGGGTTCATGACCGGACGGCGGGCAGGCGTGCCCATCAGCCCGGTGTGGTCGATGCCCAGGATGTGGCCGATCTCGTGCGTGGCCGTGGCCTGAAGATCGACGAAATGGGCCCGCCGCGTCCCCGGATCGCCGATGTTGAAACGGTAGTCCCGGCCGTTGAAGACCAGGTCCGCGTCCAGGATCTCGCCGGTCCGGTCGTCGGAGGAGACGAGGGCGACGGCGATGACCCCGGCGCCGGGGGGAGCGGTGATCAGGGCGCCCGTCTCATCGAATGTGATGACGTTCTGTTGATCCTGGAAATGGACGGCTGGAGAGCGGAGAAGCCCCCGGTCCTGGAACCGCACGCAGGTGGCGGGCTGCGACGTCCACGCCTTGAAGCTGGCCCGGATGATGTTGAAGGTGGCGTTCTTGTCGGGGATGTCGTCGGAGCCTCTGCTATCGATGAAGAAAGGGACGCCGTTGCGGGCGACCTTGTTCGGCCAGTGGAGTCGGACGAACTGTCCGGTTGATGTGCGTTTGGTCTGAATGACGAACGAGGAGGCCTCTGACCAGAACAGGAGAGGCAGAAGAAGAACGATGAAGAGGAGGCGGGACACGGTGGATATCTCGTTTGCAGTCTGGGGGGCCTTAAAAAAAACCTCCTCCGGAAAGCCGGAGAGGTCTTCGCCAACCGCGCAATCTACAACCAGGCATAGAGGGGTGTCAAGGGGAATCTGTAAGATTCTGCTTTTGAAGGAGAAAAAACGGATCTATTGAACCCCGGATGCCCCGGACCTGGCCGGCGCTTTCTGCCCCACCCGCGTCCGGATGACGTTGAGGAAGTCTTTCAGGGGGATCGTCTCCGGCGTGGGCTTTCCCACGGCCGGTTTGGCCAGCGGAGAAGGGTTCACGCTGGGTTGCAGGGCGATCTTGGCCAGACCGGCGGCGTCCCGGACGACGGGATAGATGCCCTGCCCCATCCCCACGGGCCAGGGGTATCCTGCGCCATCCCGGCCGGTCAGGAAGATGACCATCTCGTCGTTGCCGTGAAAGACCGGAAAGTCGGGGACGGTGAGCGTCGTGTCATTCACGGTCCCGCCCGGGAGCCTCAGAGAGATCTCCCGCGCCTCTCCCTTGACGGGATCGAGGACACGCAGGGTCGTGGTGGTGTAGATCGTCCTGTGGGCATCGTCCCACGCGCTGCGGCGGTCGACGTACCGGACGTGATAGATGGCCTCCGCCTTCTCGCAGAGCTGATCGAAGGTGAAGACGGCTATCGTCGTGGCGTGGGCCTGTGCCGCGCAGAAAAGAAGGGCAGAGGCCAGGGAAAAGAGAGCACGTTTCATGGACACCTCATTTCGTATCTCGTATCTCGTATTACGCTTCACGAGATCCGCTTCACGTTTCACGTTCATCAACGGGTCTTTTTTTCGAACTGGTCTGCGAACAGAAAGAAATCTGGGAAGCCGATCTGGTTGTCCAGATTGAAGTCGAATCGGGCGTTATAGCCGGTTTTGCCCGCCGAGGTCCCGAAGGCCGTCGCGAACAGGAAGAAGTCGGAGATTCCCACGACCCCGTCCGCGTCGAAGTCGAAGGCCGCGTTCACACCGGCCTGGGCGGACTGGTTCCGGAAGACGATATCCCGGGGGCCCTGTGAAAGCTGGACCGTGCGCAGGACGCGGAGGGTGCCGGCGTCCAGAATGACCATGTTGTCAGAATCCTGATTGGTCATGTAGACCGATGACCCGTCGGAACTGACCGCGATGCCCCGGGTGTTCTGGCCGGGGACGGGGATCACCTGCCGGACCTGGCCGGCTGCCGCATCGATGACGATGAGGTTGTTCGTGTAGTCCGTGACATAGGTGGTCCTGCCGTCGGGAGAGACCGCCACGTCAAAGGACCTGGCCGTGGCCGCCACGGAGACCTTCGTGTCCGCCTGGTTCGTGGCCGTGTTGATCACGGAGACCCCTGCCCCGTCCGTCAGGCCGGTCACGTAGAGGCGCTTTCCGTCCGGGGAGAGGGCCAGAGACCGGGGCTGTGTGACGCCGTCGGCGGCGGTGCGCACGCGGTGGCCCTGTTTGCGGAGGTGGCCTGCGACGACCTCGCGCTGCACGGCCTCGTCGTCGATGACCAGGATTGTCTCTTGAGGCATAATGCTCCTGAATTAGGATCTTGGAAGCGCCATCGTGAACCGGGTCCCCTTCCCCACCTCGCTCTCCACGTGAACCTGTCCCCCGTGCTCCGCCACGATCCGGTGGACCTGGCTCAGCCCCAGGCCCGTCCCCTCCGGCCGGGTGGTAAAATACAGATCGAAGATTCGGGAGAGGTTTTCGGGCGGAATGCCGTAGCCCGTGTCCGAGACGACGATCTCGACCCGCTGCCCTCCCGACGCCGTGACCGTGATCGTCCCCCGCTCCGTGGCCTCGACGGCATTCTTCAGGAGATTGAGGAGGGCCTGCTTCATCTGGTCGGGGTCGAGCACGGCGCCGCCCACGCCGTCGAAGTCCCGGCGGATGTCCAGCCCCTTCTCCCTGGCCCGGCTCTCCACCACGCGGACGGCCTCCTCCAGCAGCGCGGCCACGTCGGTCTCGCGGGGGCTGAGCCTTCGGAGGGCGCGCAAACTCCAGAAACTGTCGGATGATGCCGTCGACGCGCTCCACCTCGGCACGGACGATGTCCACGAGCGCGCGGAAGTCCTCTGCGTCCTCCTTCGGCACGAACTCCCGCCTCAGACGCTGCGCGATGACGCCGATGGCATTGAGGGGATTCCGCACCTCGTGAGCCACGCCCGACGCCAGCTCCCCCATCGCCGTCAACCGGTCCCGCCGGCGGGCCTCCTCCTCCAGCCGTTTCCGTTCCGTCAGGTCGTGGACCACGGCCACGCCCCCGTCGATCCGGCCCTCGTCGTCCCGCAGGAGGGCGGTGCTGACGGACAGGACGAGGCGATGCCCCTGCCGGGTCTTGTAGTGGCACTCGAAATCCGTCACCGGCTCGCCCCGCGAAATCGTCTCCTCCAGGGCCGGGATGGGCTCAGCGATGAGATCGGCCCACCGCCTCCCCACGGCCTCCGACGCGGCAACCTCGAAGATTCGCTCCGCGGCCCGGTTGAAGGCCGTGATGCGGCCTTCCTGGTCCACGGCCACCACGGCGTCGGCCATGCCGGACAGGATGTTTCCGGTGGTGGACTCCAGACGGATGTGGGCGCAGCGCAGGAGGGCGTAACTCTGCCGGACGGCGACCAGCCCGATGAACACGGCCGCAGCCCCGGTCAGGAGCCCGATCACAGCCGCAACCTGACGCATCACCCTGCCCTCCGCCTCCCGCACGGCATCCATCGACAGACCGACGCGGAGGAGGCCCGTTCGGCCCTCCGAGACGAGGAACGGCTGCACGACCTCAAACGTCTCCCGCCCCCCGAACGTCGTGACGCGAGTGGAGGTCGTGTCCCTCTTGAGCGCGGCCTCCAGGAAGGGATCGCCTGCGATGCTGTGCATCGTCTTGATGCCCTTGGAGGCGACCACAATCCCCTCCTCGTCCTGCAGGACGACGTAGTCGATGCCGGTGTTCTGGCCCACGTCCTGGACCAGCCTGCCCACGCCGATGGACCGCCGGAAGTCCAGCATGTGTTCGGCGTCCACGCTCAGCACGATGGTCCCCCCCCGGGGACGGCGGACAGCCACCGTGAACCGGCGGTCAGCTTGCTGGCTTTCGCCCAGAAGTCCGATGATGGCCTCGTCCTGGTCGCGCAGAAGGTCGAACACCTCCTCGGGGGCGCGGGGTGGAAGGCCCTCGTCGCCCTCGCCCGGGTAGCTCGATAGACCCTCTCCCCATCCCGATCAAACACGTCGATCCAGTGGATCTGGTTCTCTTTCGCCACGAGGGCCAGAAGGTCATCAGACAGAAGCCCCCGGTCGTCGAGCCGGCGGAGGAGCCTGCCGCTGCCCAGGAGCCGCTCGGCCACCAGGCTTTCGATCTCGCCGTACGACCGGATGGCCCCCTCTCCGGCGATGGCGATGGACTCGATCAGGGAGGAGGCCTCCTGCTCCAGAATGCGGAGAACCTCCCTGCGGGTCTGTCGCACCTCGTAGAAGGCCATGGTCCCCGCCACAAGGGCGATCCCCACCGCAAGAATGGCGATGGTGACGGATGAGCGCTTGCCTGTTTGCACGCCCTTCATAATCCTACCAGGAGCCCTTCATGGGCCATGGAGACGAGTAGGAGACGCAGCCAATTATGCGAAAAGGCTTCCCGCAGGAAGCCCTTGTATTCTCTTCAATTTCAATGAAATAGAGCGCATGCCATTGTGTTTTTGAAAGATACGAAATTAATGGGGATTAATCAAGAAAATTCTCCGCCCCCGCTCCCGCCTCTATTTCCCCAGTTTCCGTTTTTTTCGGCATCTGCCTCAGGTATTTCGAGGCCCCGAATCAGGGATTCCCCGATTGCGCCCTTATTTTCAATATGGTATTTTTTAAGATGTAATAATCTGATATAGATCAATACAGTACATTCGTGATCGGTTTAGGTGTAAGATATTGAAAATATTGAAAGATCGAAATTCAAAATTTCATCTGGTATTGTGTCCCAGCCAGGAGGCAGGAAAAGTAAAGTGGTCTTGGTTGTCAAGACAAAAAACAGGCATGTTTAAGGTGGATCACCGCTTCCCCTTGATCACGGCTGCAACTTCAGCGGAGGGCGTAGCCCGAAGCGCAGTTGCAGCCGTCAGTCGCTGCTTCACCCCGCCTTCGC
>SICM01000251.1 GCA_009694805.1 Candidatus Latescibacterota bacterium | reverse complement strand
GCTTTCGGGCCTGAAATATAGGCGTCAGCTTCACCAACGAATACGGCTCTCTAAGAGGCGGTTCCTGCGATAATCCAAAACTGCTATTTATATCAGCTAAAACAATATCTTGCGTCAATTTTTGGTAATCGTGAGTGAACAGTGTCATACTTGAAAATGGAATTAGTCAGTTACTCCGTCATAGGCCCTGGGGCCGCTGCTCACCACCTCGAACCTTTTCGCGTTCGCCTTCAGTCTCTCTCTCTACTTCCACGGCAGGGCCCGCAGGAAGGAGGAGGAGGTCTCCGGGAGACCCCTCTACGATTTTTTCATGGGGACCTCCCTCAACCCTCGCATCGGTGACTTCGACCTCAAGCTGTTCTGCGAGGCGCGTCCCAGCCTGATCCTGTGGGTCCTGATCGATCTCTCTCTGGCGGCCAGACAGTACCAGACGCACGGGAGGCTCACGACGCCGATGATCCTGGTGGTCGCGTTTCAGTCTCTCTACGTGGCCGACTACTTCTTTCACGAAAGCGCGATCCTCACGACCCTGGACGTCAAGCACGAAAAGTTCGGGTGGATGCTCTGCTGGGGCAACCTGGTCTGGGTCCCGTTCACCTACACGCTTCAGGCGCATTACCTGATCCATCACACCCACGATCTGCCGGCCTGGGGCGCTGCGGCTCTCATCGCGCTGAATGCAGGAGGCTATTACATCTTCCGGAGCGCCAATCGTCAAAAACACCGGTTCCGCGCCGATCCTGAGGGCCTCATCTGGGGGAGGAGACCCGAATACATCCGAACCCGGCGGGGGGCCCTGCTGCTCACCTCCGGCTGGTGGGGCGTCGCCCGGCACTTCAACTATGTCGGAGACCTCACGATGGGGCTGGCCTGGTGCCTGCCGTGCCTGTTCGACCACCTGCTCCCCTATTTCTACATCATCTACCTCACCGCCCTGCTCATCCACCGGGAACGGCGCGACAACACCCTGTGCCTGGCGAAGTACGGGAGAGACTGGGAGGCTTACTGTCAGAAGGTGCGGTGGCGGATTCTGCCCAGACTCTACTGAATTCACCAGGATCGAGACATGTCTCAGACAACCGGCAATGGCCTGAAACGCCCCTCCACGCTGACGGATACCCTCTTCCGGTACCGCTGGGTTTTCGTCGTGCCCGTAGTGCTGCCCCTGTCCACCCTGTTCAACCTGTTCTGGGCGGTGCGCAGTTTTTATCACCGACGGTGGAAACGCGCTCCGAAGGCGCACGAGCGGCGGGTGCGGGAGATCCAGGACCAGATCCGGCAGTGGAGAGACGCCGGGACGAAGGGACTGCTCTGCACGGCCCGGAAGGGCTGGCAGAGCGTGTCCACGCGCGCCCTCTGGTACAAGAGATGTAACCGGGGGATCCGGGTCGACCTCTACGACATCCTGGAGGTGGACACGCAGCGGGCTATCGTCCGCGTCGAACCCCGGGTGAACATCGGCCAGCTCACGCGCCATCTCAACCCGATGGGCTGGACCCTGCCCGTCGTCCCGGAGCTGGACGACCTGACGGTCAGCGGCCTGATCCTCGGTTACGGCGTCGAGGTCTCCTCGCACAAGTACGGCCTGTTCACCGACCTGGTGGAGGCCTGCGAGGTGGTGCTGGGGGACGGACGCCTGGTCCGCGCCAGCCGGGAGGAGCACGCAGACCTGTTCCGCGCGCTGCCGTGGTCCTACGGGGCGCTCGGGTTCATCGTGGCCGTGGAACTCCGCATCATCCCGTGCAAGCCCTACGTCCATCTCACCTACCATCCCGCCCACAGTCTGGACGAGGCGTGCCGGCTGTTCGAGCAGGAGGCGTGCAGGGAAAATCCTCCGGAATTCGTGGAGGGCATCATGTACTCGCGGGAACGGGGGATGATCCTGACCGGCGACTTCGCCGACCGGCCGGAGAAGGGGAGGGTGAACGAGATCGGCTGGTGGTTCAAGCCCTGGTTCTACCAGCACTGTGAGGGGTTCCTGGAGCGTGGGAAGGGCGACGAGTACATTCCGTTGCGAGACTTTTACCGCCGCCACATGCGGAGCATCTACTGGGAGGCGAAGCTCATCGTCCCGTTTGGAGACCACCCCCTGTTCCGCCTCCTTCTGGGCTGGATGATGCCGCCCAAGATCGCGTTTCTGAGGCTCACGCAGGGGGAACGGATCAGGAAGTACTACGAGGACAAGCACGTGATCCAGGCGGCCCTGGCCGATGTGCGGGTGGTCCTCCACTGCGCCGGCCCCTTCGTCCATACCTCCAGACCCGTGGTGGATGCGTGTCTGCGCACGGGTACGCACTACCTGGACATCACCGGAGAAGGGGCCGTGTTCGAGGCGCTCGCGGCCCGGGATGCCGAGGCCAGGGCTGCGGGGATCATGCTGCTTCCAGGCGCAGGCTGCGACGTCGTGCCCACGGACTGCCTGGCCGCGCATCTCAAGGCGCGGCTGACGCTCGGCCTGGCGGCCCCACGGTGGACGGACCGGGCCGGAAAGTCCCGGAGCCAGACGATCTCGCGGGGGAGCGCCACGACGATGGTAGACAGCATGATCAAACGGGGCGTGGTCCGGCGCAACGGCGTTCTGACTCCCGTCCCCGGCGCCTCCAAATCGCGGAGGATCGATTTTGGCCGGGGACCCATCAGGTCCGTGAGCATGCCGATGGGGGAGGTGGCCGCCGTCTTCCACAGCACGGGCATCCCGAACATCGAGGCCTATCTGGCGCTGCCGGGGCCGATGGTCCCGATGTTTCGCCTGGGCTGGCTCCTGAGTGTCCCCCCTGTGAAGGGCTTGCTCAAGCGCCTGATCCAGGCGTTGCCGCCGGGGCCGACTCCTGAAGAACGCGCGGGGGGGATGCTCCTGATATGGGGGGAGGCCGAAGACGAGCGCGGCCAGAAGGCGACGTCTCTCCTTCAGGTCCCCAACGGCTACGCCCTCACCGCGATAGCAGCGCAAGAGATCGTGGAAGAGGTCCTCGCCGGCGCGGCCCCCCCAGGCTTCCAGACGCCGTCTTCGGCTTATGGGGCAGATTTCATCCTGCAGTTCGAGGGGGTGGTGCGTGAAGACCTCGCGTGAGATGGGCGCATCGCTGATCGTTCACAGAAAGGGGGAGGTCATGGCGGCACAACAAAAACGGTCGTATCGCTGGACACCCGTCACGCTCCAGGCCGCGTTCGCGGGACGGGACGGGGCCGGCGCGGTCGTGTTCAAGAACAGGATGTGGTTGCTGGGGGGGTGGAACCCCAAGGACAAGGTGAATTTCCCTCACATCTGCAACAGCGAGGTCTGGTCCTCCGCAGACGGGCTGACCTGGAACCTGGAACTCCTCCAGGCCCCCTGGGAAGGGCGGCACACCGCCGGGTACGCGGTTCACGACGGGAAAATCTGGATCGTGGGGGGGGACGCCAACCAGGGCCACTATCAGAACGACGTCTGGAGCACGGAGGACGGCGTGAACTGGACGCTGGTGAACGACCGCGTGCCGTGGGGGGACCGGGTGCTGCACTATACCCTCGTTCACGACGGGAAGATCTGGGTGATGGGCGGTCAGACGATCCTTCAATTCGCTCCGTCCGCGGAAGAGGTGTTTTATAACGACGTCTGGAACTCTTCTGACGGGGTCTCCTGGACACGGGTGACGCAGCACGCGGCCTGGTCCCCGCGCGGGCTGATCGGGGGGAGCGCGGTGTTCAACGGGAGGATGTGGGTCCTGGGAGGGGGCACATATGATACGCCTGCGATCCCGACCCGAAAGTTCCACAACGACGTCTGGAGTTCGGCGGACGGCGTGGACTGGACGAGGCACATCGCGTCTGCGCCCTGGGAGCCCCGGCAGTATCACGACGTGGCCGTCTTCGACGGCAGGCTGTGGGTGATGGAGGGGTATGAAGGCCGTGGCAACCGAAAAGATGTCTGGTACTCTTCGGACGGCGTGAACTGGCAGGAACTGTCCGACACCCCCTGGGCGCCCCGGCACGCCGCCAGCGTCTTCACCTACGAGGATGCGCTCTGGATGGTCGCCGGCAACAACATGTTCCCCGACGTGTGGAAGCTCACGCCTGCGTGAAACCCTTTTGAAAGGAACCCGTCATGATCGAAATCGCCGAAGTCCTGCCGCCGCGCCCAACGCCGCTCTGGAAAATGGTCAAACAGTGCGGGGTCAACCACGTCGTCGGCTCCATGGACTTCAGCCGGGGTCTCAACGTGGGCCGGGACGACCTGCCGTGGAGTTACATGTCCCTGACGCGCCTGAAGACGGCCTACGAGGATGCGGGGTTCCAGCTCGCGGTGCTGGAGAGCCGGCCGCCGCTGAACCGGGCGAAGCTGGGACTGCCGGGGCGGGACGAGGAGATCGAGACCGCCTGTGACCTGATTCGCAACATGGGCGCGCTGGGCATCCCGGTCTGGTGTTGCGAATGGATGCCCGTGATCAACTGGCTCCGGACCTCCACGACGGTCCCCGCGCGGGGCGGGGCCGTGGTGACCGGCTACGACCACGACCTCATGCGCAACGCGCCGCTGACGGAGTACGGCGTGGTCACGGAAGACCAGTTGTGGGACAACCTGAAGTACTTCCTGGAGCGCGTCGTGCCGGTGGCGGAGAAGGCGAATGTGAAGCTGGCGATGCACCCGGACGATCCCCCGCTGTCGCCCATTCGCGGCCTGGGGCGCATCATGCGCAGCGTGGAGAATTACCAGCGGCTGATCGATCTCGTCCCCAGCCCGGTCAACGGCATCACCCTCTGCCAGGGCAACTTTGCCCTGATGACCGACGACCTGCCCGGCGTCATCCGCCACTTCGGGCGGCAGAAGAAGATCTTCTTCGTGCATTTTCGGGACGTGCGGGGCACGCCCGAGCGGTTCGTGGAGACCTTTCACGACGACGGGCAGACCGACATGCGGGCCTGCATGCAGGCCTACCGGGAGATCGGGTTTGAGGGCGTGCTGCGGCCCGACCACGTCCCCACGATGGAGGGGGACAGCAATGACCACGCGGGCTATTCGTCGATCGGCCGGCTGTTCGCCATCGGCTACATCAAGGGGCTGCGCGAGGCCGTGTACGGGAATTGAAAGACGTGCCAGGTGCCAGGTGCCAGGTATAGGTTTTACGTGGCACGTGACACTTGGAACGTGGCACTCCTTTTGGGATGTTCTCAGTCCACGATGCTGACCTCACACCCCTTCTCTGCCGCCTGATAGAGGGCGTCCATGATCCGCTGGACGTCGAGGATCTCGTCGGGCTGTACAAGGGGAGGGCGCCCCTCCAGGACGCTCTGACAGAGGTCCTGGCAGGAGTTGCCGAGGTCGTCCGGGTCGTCGAGGGGTAGGTCGGAGGTGACATCCACGACCTTCTCCCCGTCTTCCAGCTCGACGCGCAGGGGTCGGAGGCCGGCGACGCCCCAGTCGCCCAGGAGTTCGGCCCCGCTGGGACGCGTCCGGGGATGCATCAGCCAGTTGCTCTCCAGGGTCATCGTCGAGCCGTCCGCAAAGTGTACCATCCCGACGTTGAAGTCCTCGATGTCACAGTCCTCCACGGAGCCCTGCCAGGTGATGGCGGGTTTTTTCATCCGGCGCAGCTTCTGGTAGCTGGCCGCCGAGGCGCGCACGGGTCTGGGATTCCCCAGGACCCAGAGGGTGACGTCGAGGAGGTGGACCATCGTATGGAAGAGCACGCCCCCGCCCGCAAGGGCTCGCCTGTACATCGTGGGGGTGCCGGGGATGTCCATGACATGGCCGTGCCAGAGTCGGGAGTGATACACACGGCCCAGCCTCCCCTCGGCGAGAAATTTGCGCAGGGCGCGGACCTCGGGATGAAAGCGGTTCTGCAGGGACAGGGAGATGCGTTTCCCACAGCGCCCGGCGGCCGCGACCATCTCCTCCGCCTGGGCGAGGTTCATCGCCATAGGTTTTGAGACCAGCACATTGGCGCCCGCCTCCAGGGCCGTCACCGCCGCGTCCCGGTTGGCCGCAGGGGGCAGGGCGAGGCTGACGACATCGAGCGCGTGGCGGGCGAACATCTCGCGGTAGTCGGTGTAGTGGTGCGGCGCCCCGAACTCGGACGCGGCCTCCCGCGCCCTTTCGGGGTTCGCGTCCACGACGGCCACGAGTTCCGCCTCGGGGATCTCCGTGTACCTCTTGATGTGCCCCCGGCCGTGTCCCCCGCAGCCGATGACGCCGATCTTGAGCATGTCATTTCTCCAGGTCTGAGGTATGGGCGTTTGACTCCTGCGCATCACCAGGCTCCCCTGGCAGACGCACGGCTATTATAACCAGGCTGAATCCATTCCACAACGGTAAAATAGACGCAGGGCGGGCGGCTTGCCAATGGGCAGGGGCGCAGAGCCTGGGAACGAGCACGGGAGATTTTGCCCCCGGGGGCAAAATTGAGAATATTTCACTCTTATTTGAAAATAAAATATTGTAAATAAATAGCTTATTATTAAGACACTGTTCACTCACGATTACCAAAAATTGACGCAAGATATTGTTTTAGCTGATATAAATAGCAGTTTTGGATTATCGCAGGAACCGCCTCTTAGAGAGCCGTATTCGTTGGTGAAGCTGACGCCTATATTTCAGGCCCGAAAGC
>SICM01000029.1 GCA_009694805.1 Candidatus Latescibacterota bacterium | reverse complement strand
CTCGATTTTTCAGCAATTAGGGGCGCAGAGGCCACTTTAGGCGGGCCAATGGGTGAGTTCTCCTAAGAAATGCTCGCAGAATCCCCCATATAATTTTTTGTATCTTATTTTTATTCAATATGTTAAGCTTAACTTTACGGAAATGGATGAAGGATGAAGGATAAAGGATGAAATCCTATTCTTCCGCCTTCATCCTTTATCCTTCGCTTCATCGACCTCCCACGCCTTCCGGTAGTCCAGCTTGTCGTCGCTCGTGCAGACCTTCAGGCCCTCCGGCTCCAGGGGCGGCCTCTGGTAACGGCATCCAAAGTGGGCGGTACACCGGTCCTCGGCGTTCTTGTAGGGGCAGCGCTGGAGCGAGACCTCCTCCGCCTTCTTGACGAGTTCCCCCATGATCTCGTTGAGCCGGTCGAGGCTCTTCCGAAATCGCGCCCTGTCCGGTCCGGCCATGCTCACGCCTCTGTCGAGACCCCCGATGCGTCGACGAATTCCTTGGCCTTGGCCACGCAGGCCATGGCGTCCTTGCCGTAGCCGTCGGCGCCCATCTCGTCGGCGAAGTCCTGGGTCACGGGCGCGCCGCCCACCATGATCCTGACGTCGTCCCGCAGCCCCGCGTCGATGAACGCCTGGATGGTCTTCCCCATGTTGGGCATCGTGGTCGTCAGGAGCGCGGACATGCCCACGATGCGGGCGTCGTGCTCCTCCACGGCGGCGATGAACTGGTCGGGCTTGGTGTCCACGCCGAGGTCGATCACCTCAAACCCGGCCCCGCGCAGCATCATGATGCAGAGGTTCTTGCCGATGTCGTGGAGATCCCCCTTCACCGTGCCCATGATGACCTTTCCGACGGGCTCGATGCCGGCCGCAGAGAGGATGGGCTCGACGTGGGCCATCCCGGCCTTCATGGCCCGCGCGGCCACGAGGACCTCCGGGACGAAGATGATGTTGTCCCGGAACTTCACCCCGATGATGCCCATGCCGGCGATCAGGCCGTCGTCCAGCACGTCGTGGGCCTCCACGCCCTCGTCGAGGGCCTGTTTCACCAGCCGGCTGACGTCGTGCTGTTTGCCCTTGATCAGGGCATAGGCGATGTCCTGCATCAGGGGAGAGATCTCGCTGAACCAGGCGATGAACTTCTCCTGTTCCTCCGGGCGGTGGACGTGTTTGTCGATCTCCTGCTGGATACCTTCATTCGTGATCGGCATAGGGTCAAGACCTCATAAGGGCAAGGTAGGGGCGACCGGGCCGGTCGCCCCTACAATTTCTATTCGCGCAGCGCCCTGACAATGGCTCGTATATGATCCGGCGTCGTTCCGCAGCAGCCGCCGACGAGGGTGGCCCCGGCATCCACGAGCGCCCGGAAGTGCGGGGCCATCCAGTCCGGGGTTTCGGGGTAGACGATCTGCCCCTTCCGGATGACCGGGATGCCCGCATTGGCGTGGATCAGGATGGGAGCATCGGTGACTTTTCGAAACTCCCCTGCGATCTCGACCATGTAGAGGATGCCGTTGCCGCAGTTGGAGCCGACCACGTCCGCCCCGGCGTCGAGCAGACCCCGGGCGGCGTCCTCCGGGGTCACGCCCATCATGGTGAAGTTCCCGCGCGGGCCTTTGTCGAAGGTCATGGTCGCCATGGCCACCAGGTCCGTGTGCTCTTTCGTGGCCCGGACGACCAGGCAGGCCTCTTCGAGGGCGGTCATGGTCTCGGCGCAGATGGCGTCAGCCCCCCCTTCGGCCAGGGCGGTTACCTGTCGAACGAACCCCTCGTACATCTCCTCGACGCTTACGGGTCCGAGGGGCTCCAGGAATTCCCCGGTGGGTCCTACGGAGCCGATGACGTAGCAGTGGGGGGGGGCGGCGCTCCGGACGTGCCGAGCAGCGAGGCGATTGAGTTCCTCAAGGTGGTCGGCATAGCCGTATTTTTTGAGCATGAAGGGGCTGCCGCCGAAGGAGTTGGTCTCCACGGCGTCGGCCCCGGCGGCGAAGTAGTCGGCGGCCATGCCCTGCACGACCTCCGGGTGGGAGGCGTTCCACTCCTCCGGACACCCGCCCGGCTCCAGGCCCTTTCCCTGGAGGTAGGTCCCCGTGGCGCCGTCGGAGATGAGGACTTCGCCGGATTTCAGGCGGTCTAAGAGGGTGCTCAACGAGGTCCTTTCTTGTCCACACTTACACTTGCCAACTTTTCTTGCTCGTGCAAGAAAGGTGGGGCCAAAGAAGCACGCCCGCTCAAGCGCCGCGGGAGGCTGGGCGCGCCGTACTCTGTTCGGGTTGTGTAATCTGAGTCCGGTGGTAGTCCGAACCCCTTCCGCCACCCACCCGCGCCGCTTCGCGTCGCTCGTACCCCATCGTGCCTGGACGGACGCCCTGCTTGAAAGCCGGGACGTCGCGCCTTCTTTTTATCTGTACGAGATCTAGTTCGCGTGCTCCCTGTGCCAGTCCTTGACGGCTTTGGGAATCTCCGTCAGGTTTTCGAGCCGCGTGCGGAGGGGGATGGCGCACTCCGGGGCGACGAGTTCCACGCCCGCGTCGAGGCATCGGTAGATCTCCTTCCGCACCACCTCCGGGCTGCGCGCATAGAGGGTCTCCGGGTTGTTCACGTTGCCCACGAGGGCGATCTTGCCCTCCGTGATCTGGCGGGCCGCCTGAGGGTCGTTTTTAGAGTCGAAGTGGAAGCAGTGCATGCCCGTCTGCGCGATGTAGCCCATGCGGTCCAGGGTGTTCCCGCAGATGTGGAGGATGAGGGGGCATTTGATCTGGTCGGCAAACTCGACGTGGAGGTCCTGCAAGTACTCCCTGTAGTATTCCCCGCTGACCAGGTCGCCGGTGGCGTGGTCGGGGAGGGTGAGGGCGTCGGCGCCGGCCTCGATCTGGGCGTTGCCGAAGACCACCGTGGATTCCTTCATGAGGTCGAGACAGCGCTTCGTCTTGTCGGGATCGTCATAGGACATCAGCAGGAAGTTCTCCACGCCGAAGCAGTGGTAGCCGAGGGACCAGGGGCCCATCGTCTTGCCGATGATGGCGACCTCGTCGCCGAATTCCCGCCTGAGGATTCGGATGGCCTCCAGGACGCACTTCGTATCGTTGTGCTTCAGGAAGTCTTTGGGGATTTTGATGTCATCAGGGGTTTTCCAGATGGGCCGGTTCATCCGCACGGTGGGCCAGTTGTCCTTCTCCTCCCACTGGATGTCGCAACCGAGGGCCGAGGACTCCTGGATGATCGAGAACACCGGCATGATGCTGTCGAAGCCGAGTTCCGTGTAGCCCGTGGCGGCCAGCCGGGCCATCTTCTCCGGGTCCCGGTTGGCATCGGGGAACGGGGCGTCCACCAGGTCCATCAGCTCCACCGTGGCCACCGAGGTCGGGTTGGAGCAGGGCGTGCGGTCCACCGGCTGCCGGTTGAGCGCCGCCAGGACGCGCTCCCGAGGCTTCATGGTCTCGACGAAGGCCATCGCGCACCCTCCGGAAAAAAGTAGATTCTTCACACGATCCATAGGTTACGGGTAAAACTTTAAGATAACAAATTTCAGCTAAAATTCAAGCCTCATGTTTCGTGTGCGCCCGGACTCCGCTCATGTTCATTTGATATTCGACACCACTTTTGCTATATTATCTCTTTACGGTCTCATTTTGGGAGGGCCATCATTTTTCGTTTCATCCGAGAGGCTCTATGCGAAGATGGAAGTGGTCTGTTTCGTGTTTATGTTTCATCCTGACGGCCCTGCTCTCCTCCGGCGCGGCCGGAGAGGTCCCGACGCTGAGCGCGGACCAGATCCGTCCGGGTATGGTGGGCTTTGGAAAGACGGTGTTCCGGGGGACGAAGATCGATACGTTCGGCGTAGAGATCGTAGATGTGATGCGGAACGTGTTCGGCCCCAAGGAGGATCTCATCCTGGCCCGGCTGTCAGGAGGTCCGCTCCCGCTGGAGAAGACGGGCGTGATCCAAGGGATGAGCGGGAGCCCGGTCTACGTCGACGGCAAGCTGATCGGGGCCGTCTCCTACGCCCTGACCCTTTTCTCCAAGGAGTCGCTCTGCGGGATCACTCCGATATCGGAGATGCTCAACGCCCTGAATCGTGTGACCGAGGATCAGCCCCTTCCTCCGGGCCAGAATCGTCTGGGCCGCATCCGGGGCGATCGGTCACCGGAACCCCGGCTCACCTCCCCCTACGAGCCAGGCGGGTCCGCCATCCGGCCCCTGGCCGTGCCCCTGGCCGCCGGCGGGTTCGCCCCCGGCGCCGTCGAACAGTTGCGGGCTGACCTGTCGCCCTACGGGTTTCTCCCGGTACAGGGCGTGGGTGGGACCGACACGACGCTCGCGCCAGGGGCTCTGGAACCCGGCGCGGCGGTGGGCGTACAGCTCGTCCGGGGAGACCTGAGCCTGGCCGGCATCGGCACCCTGACCTACCGGGACGCGAACCGGGTGGTGGCCTTCGGCCATCCGATGTTCTCCGGGGGACGGAGCAGTTTTCCCATGTCGTCCGCATATATCTATAGTGTGGTCGCCAGCCAGTACATCTCCTTCAAGCTCGGCGCCGCCTCCGCTGTGCAGGGGTCCATCGTCGAGGACCGGGCCGCCGGCATCGTGGGGGTCGTGGGTCGCGATGCCAGCATGATCCCGGTGGCGGTGACCATCCGGTCCGACGCCGGGACGCGGGACTACCGGTTCGAGGTGATCCGACACCCGGACCTGACGCCCATCCTGACCCGTGGCACGCTGTTGAGCGCGCTGATCTCCGCCGAGAAGCAGAGCGGGGACGTCACGACGCGCACCCGGTCGGTCATTCGGATGGAGGGATATCCCGACCTCCGTCTGGAGAACACCTATTCCGGGGCGCAGGCCCTGGGCCTGACAATCCTGGACCTGGTGAAGCCACTGGATGCGGTGATGGACAACCCCTTCCTGTCTGCGCCGGTGAAGGAGGTTCGGTTCGAGATCGCGCTGGAAGAGAGCCTTCGCACGGCCTCGGTGGAAGGGCTGAGGCTCTTCAAGGGACGGTTCCATCCGGGCGATACGATCCCGTTCGAGGTCCGGTTGAGGCCGTTTCACGGGGATGAACAGGTGGTCTCCGGTCAGGTCACGCTTCCGCCCTACGTCCCTGCCGGGCCGCTGGCGCTGCGGACCGGGAGCGCGCAGACCCTGGAGAAGTTGGAGGTCAAGCGCGCGCCCGGACGGTATTCTCCCAGGGACTTCGCCCATCTCCTGGGTCTGATCTCGCAGGAGGAGCGGAACGACGACCTGGTGGTGGAGGTCCTCTCGCAGGAACGGGGCGTGACCGTGGGCGGGGAAGAGCTGACCGCGCCGCCGTCCTCCGTGCTGTCCATCCTGCGGATGTCCCGGCAGACCGGGGCGACGGACCGGGTGGAGGGTGTGGTGCTCGCGCGGGTTCACATCCGGACGGCGTTTGTCCTGGCCGGGGGGCAACAGACGACGGTGATGGTGGAGCCGGAATGAGGAGGCGTTGAACGGCATGCCAGAACGGAACGTGCGCATCGGATTCGTCGGGGTCGGAAACATGGGGCAGTGCGCGCACCTGCGCAACTACGTCACGGTCCCGGGGTGCGAGGTCGTGGCCATCGCCGAGCTGCGCGAGAAGACGGCCCGGCGGGTGGCGGAGCGCTACGGCATCCCGAAGGTCTACCGCACGCACGAGGAGATGCTCGCGAACGAGCGGCTGGACGGGGTCGTGGCCCCGCAGCCGTTCACCCGGCACGGCGTCATCCTGCCCGAACTCCTGCGGGCAGGCCTCCCGGTCCTCAGCGAGAAGCCCCTGGCCGCCTCGGTGGAGGTCGGCGAGCGGATCGTACGGGCCGCGCGGGAGGGCGGGACCTGGCACATGGTGGGCTACCACAAGCGCAGCGACCCGGCGACGATCTGGGCCAGGGCGGAGATCGAGCGGCTCCAGGCGTCGGGGGAGGTCGGGAGGCTGACCTATGTCCGCATCACGATGCCGGCGGGGGAGTGGATCGCAGGCGGGTTCACGGACCTCATCCGGGAGGATGACCCGCCACCGAAGCTCGACTTTGATCCCCCCGCGCCGGACATGGACGAGGCGACCTTCAAGCAGTACGTCGGTTTCGTGAACTACTACATCCACCAGATCAACCTGATGCGCCACCTGCTGGGCGAGCCCTACTCGGTGACCTATGCGGACCCGAATGGGGTGGTGCTGGCCGGACAGGGCCAGAGCGGCGTCCCGTGTGTCCTTGAGATGAGCCCGTACCGGACGACGGTGGACTGGCAGGAGTCGGCGCTGGTCGCGTTCGAGCGGGGCTACGTGAGGCTGGAACTGCCCGCGCCGCTGGCGACCCACCGGCCGGGGAGCGTCGAGGTGCTGCGCGATCCGGGGAATGGCGTCACGCCGGAGACGGTCCGCCCGCAACTTCCGTGGGTTCACGCCATGCGCCAGCAGGCGATGAACTTCGTGAGGGCGATTCGGGGCGAGGCCCCGCCGCCCTGCGACAGCGAGGAGGCGCTGGAGGATCTGAAGGTGGCGCGGGAATACATGCGGATGCTGAAATCCTCGCAAGGAGAAGGTCATGGCTGAGGTGGTAACCTCCGAACACACGCCGCACCTGCTGACGCTCAGCGTCCGGTCCACCGAGTTGACGGACGGACAGTTTTACCGGCTGTGTCAGGACAACCCGGATCTTCGACTGGAGCTGACAGCGCACAGGGAGTTGGTGATCATGGCCCCGACAGGCTCAAAGACGGGCTGGCGAAATAGCAGACTGAATCAACGCCTGGCGAACTGGGCTGAAAGGGAGGGAACCGGACTCTCCTTCGACTCCTCGGCCGGCTTTACCCTGCCCGGCGGTGCGAAGCGCGCTCCGGACGCGGCGTGGGTGCAGCGAGGGCGCTGGGAGGCGTTGAGCGAAGAACAGCAGGAGGGGTTTGCCCCACTCTGCCCTGACTTCGTCGTGGAGCTTCGCTCGCCCCAGGACAGCCTGTCTGTCTTACAGGAAAAGATGTCAGAATATCTCGAAAATGGCGCCCGGCTGGGATGGTTGATCGATCCCCTGGGCCGGCGCGTCTATCTCTATCGTCCAGGGAAACCTGTGGAATGCCTGGACAATCCGGCGACGCTCAGCGGCGATCCCGTCCTGCCCGGTTTCGTGTTTGACGTGCGGGAGATCTGGTAACGGACTCTTAGAAAGCAGAGTGTGATGGTGAGGCGCATCTGGATGACGGGATTGACCCTGGCGCTGGCTTTGAGCCAGCCGGTTTTCGCTGTGACGCCGACGGTCTGGCGGGACGACACGTTCGCGGAGTTCGAGAAGGGGGAGATGAAGGGAATCTCCGTGACCGCCGACGGGAGCGTGACCCTTTCACAGGCCGTCGAGGAGTACGCGGACACGAAGGCGCTGCACGTCTGGTCGCTGGCGCGGGACGCGCAGGGGAACCTCTACGCCGGGACCGGGAACGAGGGGAAGGTCTTCCGGATAGGCCCGGACCGGAAGGCGGACCTGGCGGGTGTCCTTCCGGGGGCCCGGATCGTCCACGCGCTGGCCGTGGATGGGGGGGGCACGGTCTACGCCGGGACCTCGCCGGGCGGGGCGATCTATCGGATCGTGCCGGGAAAGGCCCCTGCCCTGGTCTGCAGCACCGGGGCGCGCTACGTCTGGGCGCTGGCCCTCACGCCGAAGGGGGATCTGTACGCGGCCACGGGCGGGGGCGGGAAGGTCCTCCGCGTCTCGCCGGACGGAAAGACCACGGAGATAGGGGCCTCCTCGGACGAACATATCGTCTCGCTGGCCTCGGGCCAGGACGGGACGCTCTACGCCGGGACGGAGGGGAATGGTCTCGTGTACCGGATCGACGGGGGGCGGATGCAGGTCCTGTACGATGCCCCGGAGCGCGAGGTGCGCGGTCTGGCCGTGGGGAAGGACGGGACGCTCTACGCCGGGACGATGTCGGGCGCGGTCCGGCTGGAGGAGGGGAAGGAGGAGCCGCCGAGACCCAGGCCGGATGGGGTTTCGACGGAGGAGCGGTCGAGCCTCTACCGCATCTCCCCGTCCGGGGCCGTGCTCCGGCTGTGGGAGTCTACCCAGCCGCTCCTGCTGTCCGCGCTGATGGACGGGGATGGCAGGGTCCTGCTGGCCACGGGGGACAAGGGGCTGTTCTACCGCGTGGGGGACGACGGGGCGGCGGCGGTCGTGACGCGGTTCGAGGAGGCTCAGCCGCTGGTCACCTGCGGGGGAAAAGAGGGAGAGGTCTTTGTGGGGATGGGGGGATCCGGGAAAGTCTACCGGATGTGGAAGGGGGTAGGGCCGGAGGGGACCTTCACGTCCAGACGGTACGATTTTGGCTCAGGGGCACGATGGGGGAAGATCACCTGGCGGGCAGAGATGCCGCCGGGGACCTCGGTGTCCGTTCAGGCGCGATCGGGCAACACCGAGAAGTCGGACGACGGGTGGAGCGCGTGGTCCACGGACCTCAAGGATGCGTCAGGGAGCCAGATCCCCAGCCCTCCGGCCCGATTCCTCCAGTATCGCGTCCGACTGACCTCGGCGACGCCGGGCGTGACGCCGAACCTGCGGGAGGTGGCTGTCACCGGGCTTCAGGAGAACCTGAGGCCGACGGTCTCCTTGCTGGACGTGCTTCTGCCGGGCCGGAAGTCTTCCGAAGGGGGACCGCCTCCGCAGCGCACCCCGCAGGGGGGACAGGGGGGCGGGGGCACTCCCAAGCCCGGCCCGGCGTCGAAGCGGGGCACCCCCCTCGTCCAGTGGGCGGCCAGCGATCCCAACGTAGACGACCTGTCCTATACGCTCTACGTCCGGGGGATCGACGAGACAGGCTGGCGGCTGATTGCCAAGGACCTGACGACGACCTCCTACCCGTGGAACTCCGAGTCGACGCCGGACGGAACGACCCTGATCAAGGTGGTGGCGTCGGATCGGCCTGACAACCCGGATCCGATCGCGCTGACGACCGAGCGGGTGAGCGAGCCCTTCGAGGTGGACAACACGCCTCCGCACATCGTCTCTCTGAAGGTCCTTCCGGAAGGCGGATTTCGCGTCGAGGGGAGCGCGTCGGATGAAACAAGCCCGCTCAAGAGCGGGGAGTATGCGGTGGACTCCGGCGACTGGAACGCCTTCTTCCCGTCGGACGGGATCTTCGACTCCCGGACCGAGGCGTTTTCCTTCAAGGTCACGGGGTTTTCGGAGGGGGACCATGTCGTGCTGGTGCGGGTGACGGACGCCACGGACAACGTCGTCGTGGGGAAGGTCATGATTCGGGGGAAGTGAGAGGTGAGCGACGAAGCCTACATGCGGCTGGCGCTGGACCTGGCCCGGCAGGGGGAGGGGCGGACGAGCCCGAATCCGATGGTGGGGGCGGTTGCAGTGCGGGACGGGACGGTCGTGGGCCGAGGGTTTCACGCGCAGATCGGGGGGCCGCACGCTGAAGTAGGCGCGCTGGATGAGGCGGGCGACCGGGCCGCAGGGGCGACGCTCTACGTGACGCTGGAGCCCTGTTCTCATCACGGGCGCACGCCGCCCTGCGCGGACCTGGTCCTGTCACGGGGCATCTCCCGCGTCGTCTGTGCGATGGTGGACCCGGACCCTCTCGTCTCCGGCCGGGGCATCGAGCGACTCCAGAAGGCCGGGGTCGAGGTCATGGTGGGGGTTCTGGAGGCCGAGGCGCGGCGGCTGAATGCCTTCTATGTGAAGCACCGGACGACTGGCCTTCCGTTCGTCATCCTGAAGCTGGCCCAGTCGCTGGACGGGCGTATCGCCACGGCCCCGGGGGACTCCCGGTGGATCACGGGGGAGGCCGCACGCAGCCGGGCGCACCTCCTGCGCAGCCGCGTGGATGCGGTGCTGGTCGGCGTCGGGACGGTGATCGCCGACGATCCGATGCTGACCGTGTGGAGGGTCGCCGGGCGTGACCCGGCGCGGGTCATCGTGGACAGCGCCCTGCGCATTCCGGCGTCGGCGCGCGTCTTCGGGCCGGGCCGGACGATCGTGGCGACGACGGAGGGGGCGGACGAAGGGCGCGGCCGGAGGCTTCAGGAAGGGGGCGCGGAGGTCTGGCGTCTCCCTTCTGCGGAGGGGCGCGTGGACCTCCGGGCGCTGATGGCCGAGCTGGGGCGTCAGGGGTTCCTGAGTGTGATGATCGAAGGGGGGGCGGCGGTGGCGGCGTCGGCCCTGAAGGCGGGCGTCGTGGATCAGGCGCAGGTCTTCATCGCGCCGAGGGTGATCGGGGCCGGGCTGGGGGCTGTCGGGGACCTGGGAATCGAAAGGGTCGCGGACAGCGTCCGGTTGACGGAGGTGGAGGTCGAGCGCGTGGGGGAGGATCTGTTATATATTGCGAGTGTCGAACCGGCGACAAGATAGAAGGTTCTATGTTCACAGGCTTGATCGAAGAGATCGGCACGGTTGTGCGTGCGGAGCGACACGGAGATTTTCAGCGGACGGCCGTGGCCGCGAGCGCGGCCTTTCTGGACAGCCTGAAGACCGGCGACAGCGTCAGCATCGACGGGGCGTGCCAGACGGTCGTGGCCTGCGGCCGGGAGGGGTTCGCGTTTGAGTCCGTGGCGGAGACGTTGCGGCGCACGACGCTGGGCCGCCTGAAGGCGGGGGAGCGGGTGAACCTGGAGCGGTCTCTGCGCGTCGGCGACCGGCTGGGCGGACACCTGGTGGCCGGGCACGTGGATGGCGTGGGGCGCGTGGCGGACCGGTCTGACGGGCTGACAGACTCGGTCTTCCGGTTTGACGTCCCGGAGGGGCTTGAAAAGTACATCGCCGAGAAAGGGAGCGTGGCCGTGGACGGGATCAGCCTGACGGTCGTGGCGGTGACGGGACGCCACTTCACGGTCGCGATCATCCCGCACACGCTGAAGGCCACGACCCTCGCCCTGCGCCGCGCCGGGGACCCTGTGAACGTGGAGGTCGATCTGGTGGCGCGGTACGTGGAACGGCTGATCGGAGGTCGCGCAGGAGAAGGATTGAGCGAGGAGAAACTGAGGGGGATGGGGTATTGAGGGCAAAGGATGAAGGATGAAGAATGAAAGAAGAGCAAACATCGTCAGTTTGAGGACTCTGGATGCCCGCGCGTAAAAAGACAGATCTCAGGTTCGATTCCATCGAGGATGCGGTTCAGGACATCCGCCGGGGGAAGATGGTCATCGTGGTGGACGACGAGGACCGGGAGAACGAGGGTGATCTCATCATGGCCGCGGAGAAGGCCACGGCCAAGGCAATCAACTTCATGGCCCGGTACGGCCGGGGCATGGTCTGCCTTCCGGCCACGGCGGAGCGGCTGCGTGAGCTGGAACTCGACCTGATGGTCAACGAGAACACGGCCCTGCACGGCACGCCGTTCACAGTGACGATCGACGCGGTGGAGGGGACGACGACGGGCATCTCCGCGCACGACCGCGCCACGACGATCCGCAAGTTCGTGGACCCGAAGGCGCAGCCGCAGGACTTCGCCCGTCCGGGCCACATCTTTCCGCTCCAGGCCCGGCCCGGAGGGGTGCTCCGGCGGGCGGGACACACGGAGGCGACGGTGGACCTGGCCCGCCTGGCGGGCCTGTCTCCGGCGGGCGTGCTGTGTGAGATCATGAACGAGAACGGGACGATGAGCCGGCTGCCGGGCCTCATGAAGCTCGCCGGGCGTTTCGACCTCAAGCTGATCACGATCAAGGATCTGATCGCGTACCGGAGGCGGTCCGAGAAGCTCGTTCACCGTCTGTCCACGGTGCGCCTGCCCACGCGCCACGGGGAGTTCCAGCTCCACCTCTACGCGAGCGACGTGGACGAACGGAATCATCTCGTCCTCGTCCGGGGCGATGTGTCGCAGGGGGACGGGGTCCTGGTCCGCATGCATTCCGAGTGTCTGACCGGAGACGTGTTCGGGTCGCAGCGGTGTGACTGCGGAGGGCAGCTCGACACCGCCATGCAGATCATTTCCAAGGCGGGGCGCGGGGCGATCGTCTACATGCGGCAGGAGGGGCGGGGGATCGGCCTGGCCAACAAGATCCGGGCCTACCAGCTTCAGGACGAAGGCTACGACACGGTGGATGCCAACCTCAAGCTCGGTTTCAGGATGGACGAGCGGGATTACGGGATCGGGGCGCAGATCCTGAGCGACCTGGGCATCCGCCAGGTGCGTCTGCTGACGAACAACCCGTCCAAGCGGGTGGGCCTGGAGGCCTATGGCATCGAGATCGCCGAGCGGGTGCCGATCAAGATCCGGCCCAACCGGTGGAACGTGCGCTACCTGCGGACCAAGCGGGAGAAGATGGGGCACATGTTCGACGAGCGGGATTTGAAGGTGGGTAAAAGCAAGTGTCAAGTGTCAAGTGTCAAGTGTCAAGTGTCAAGAAAAGGGCTTACGTGACACGTGACACTTTTGGCCACTGTTTTGGGGGACTTATGCCAAACGTATTCGAGGGTGATTTTCTCTCCGCCGGGGAGATGCGGTTCGGGATCGTGATCAGCCGGTTCAATGAGTTGATCGGGTCGAAGTTGCTGGAGGGGGCGCTCGACTGCCTGCGCCGCCACGGCGCGGAGGAGGGGAAGATCGACGTGGCCTGGGTACCGGGTTCCTTCGAGATCCCGCTGATCGCGCAGAAGATGGCCGGGTCCGGGCGGTACGACGTCCTGATCTGCCTGGGGGCCGTCATCCGGGGCGCGACGCCCCATTTCGACTACGTGGCCAGCGAGGTCTCCAAGGGGGTTGCCCACGTCTCCCTGGCCTCCGGCGTGCCGGTCCTGTTCGGGGTGCTCACGACAGATACGATTGAGCAGGCGATCGAGCGGGCCGGGACGAAGGCCGGGAACAAGGGGTGGGACGCGGCGCTGGCGGCGGTTGAGATGGCGAGTCTCGTGAAAAAGATCGGGAAGACGTGAACAAAGGCTTTTCGGAGAGAAGAAAAGGGCGGGAGGGTGCGCTGCAGGCCCTGTACTGGGTCGAGAGTTCCGGCGACCCGTTTGAGAAAGCCGTTCAGGGCGTCTCGGAGATGGCCCATCTCGACGGCCCGTCCAAGGTGTTCGCCGTGCGTCTGGGCGCGGAGGTGCTCGACAGGCGGGAGGGCCTGGATGAGATGATCTCGGAGGTGGCCGAGCACTGGGACATCAAGCGCCTCGCCCGCGTGGACCGCACGGTGCTCCGAATGGCGCTGGCGGAGATGCTCTGTTTCGACGACATCCCGATCAAGGTCTCCATCGATGAGGCGATCGAACTGGGACGACGGTTCGGCGGGGAGGAGTCGCCCGGCTTCATCAACGGCATCCTGGACGCCATCGTCAAGAAACGTGGCATGTTAAAAGACACCTCTGAGGGATCAGCGATCGGCGATCCGGAGTAGCACGGCTATTTTTTCCTGTGCGAGGGGGCGCTGAGCTGTACAGGAGTCCATCAGGTATGGAAGGCACGAAAAAAGTCTCGGTTATTCTTCCCACTTACAACCGGGCAAACTATCTTATAGAATCCCTTGAGAGTCTCCTGGCGCAGACTTATCCCAATATCGAGATCGTGGTTGTCAATGATGGCTCCACGGATGAGACAAAAGATAAGTTAGGCGCCTTCAGAGATCGAATTTTATACCTGGAGAAGTCCAACGGAGGCAAATCTTCGGCGATCAATCTTGGGTTGCGATATGCCACGGGCGACTATGTCTGGGTCTTTGACGATGATGACATCGCTCTGCCCGATATGGTTGAAAGTCATGTCTCCCTGTTTGAAAAAATCCTGAAATCGGGTTTGTTTACAGCGGGTACACCTGTTTTGAAGGGGAGGAGGTGGAGCAGGTGACCCGGACGGTGGCGCCGGTCTGTTACCCTGAAGGAAAGATGCTGGCGAAGCTTTTGATGGAGAATTTCATCGGCGGGGTCACGGTCATCGTCAGGCGGCGTTGCTATGATTGCGTGGGGTGCTACGACGAACGGCTCATCCGGTCTCAAGATTACGACATGTGGATCCGGCTGGTGCGGGCAGGGTTCAGGGCGGGAGTCGTGGAACGCCCGACGGTGAAGGTGCGCCTCCATGGCGGTCAGAGAGGCGCTGCCCAGGATCGGCTTGATGTCTCCCAACAGAACGAAAGATACCGCTGGTATCATCGCATCATCGTGCAAAAAGTCTACTGGGAAGTCCCCTTAGGCGCCGTTTTACCCGATCAGGCAGAAGCCTTTGAAGAGCCCAAACGACTTCTCGTCGCCCTGTTGCATCGCGCCTGGATGGTCGCCAATACGATGCTGACAGAGGAGACGGTGAGGGACCTCCACCTCGTTCAAGACCATCTTGTTCGTCATCCGGGGTTGGCTCTGAGCGAAAACCAGCGCGGGTTTCTCTCTGCATTGCATACGTATGCGCTGGAAAAGGGGCATCCCGAAATGGCGGCGATCAGCGAATCCCTTCTTCAGCCGAGAACCTGATGCGCACGGCAGTCCTCTCGGACATCCACGGCAATCTGCAGGCCCTTCAGGCCGTCCTGGCCTTCTGCGACGCCTCCGGCGTGGATGATTACATCTGTCTCGGCGACGTGGTGGGCTACGGCGCCGGCCCGAATGCGTGCGTGGAGCGTGTGCGGACTCTGACGGACTGTACCGTGGCCGGCAACCACGACTACGCGGCCGTGGGGCTGGCCGATCTGAACACCTTCAACCCTCTCGCGCGCGCCGCAGCGGTCTGGACCGCCGGGCAGTTGACCGGGCAGAACGCCGAATACCTTCGGGAGCGCCCGATGGTCCTCGAGACGGCGGACGCCGTGTTCGTCCACGCGGCCCCTTACGAGCCGGAGGCGTGGCACTACGTGTTCGACGCCGACGATACGGAGGTATGCTTCGCACAGACCGACCGGACGTTCTGCTTCCTGGGCCACTCTCACGTGGCGTTCATCTGCGTCGCCAGGGGGCAGGGCCGGGAGATGGCCGCGTCATCCCTCATCTCCGACGGATGCCGGTACGTGATCAACGTGGGGAGCGTGGGGCAACCCCGGGACTTCGACCCCCGCGCGGCGTTCGCCCTGTGGGACCGGTCCCGCGGGGAAATCGGGATCGTTCGCGTGGATTATGACATCGCCGGCGCTCAACGCAGGATCGTGGCAGCCGGGCTGCCGCCTTCCCTGGCGGAGCGGCTGGCGGTTGGGAGATAGAGGTCAAACCGCAAAGGACGCCAAGGACGTAAAGAAGAGTGCAGAGTGCAGAGTGCAAAGTGCAAAATGAAAATCGTATTTTGAATTTTGCATTCTCCATTTTGCATTTTCCCTTTGGGGAGATCATCTCATATGAGCGTGACAGGGCTGTTGACGAAGATGTTCGGGAACAAACACGATCGGGACATCAAGAAGATCGCGCCCATCGTGGAGGAGATCAACGCGGTCTCCGGGACCCTTCACGGGCTGTCTGACGAGGAACTGAAGGCCAGGACGGGGGCGTTCAGGACGAAGCTGGCGGAGGAGACGGCGGCGCTCCGGGAGGACCTCGCAGAGATGCAGAAACGCCTCCTGGCGCCGATGTCCACGGAGGAGCGGACCGCCCTGATGGAGGAGGTCGGGGAGACCGAGCGCGAGATCAAGGAGATCGAGGCGGAGATCCTCGACGAGATCACGCCCGAGGCCTACGCCGTGGTCAAGGAGGTCTGCCGGCGGTTCCGGGACCGGGGACTGACCTTCGACCGGGCCGGGGAGCAGGTCACGTGGCGCGAGGTCCCCTATGACGTCCAGCTCATCGGCGGGAGCGTGCTGCATCAGGGGAAGATCGCGGAGATGGCCACGGGCGAGGGGAAGACCCTGGTGGCCTCCATGCCGATCTATCTGAACGCCCTGACCGGCCGGGGTGTCCACCTCGTCACGGTCAACAACTACCTGGCCCGGCGGGACGCCACGTGGGTGGGGCCGATCTACCTGTTCCTGGGCCTGACGGTGGGGATCATCCAGGACCGGCGCGTGGAGCCGGCGGACGCCTATCTGCTGGCGCAGGAGGGGGAGACCTTCAAGCTCATCCCGTGCGAGCACCAGGACGCGTACGCCGCGGACATCACCTACGGGTCGAAGGACCAGTTCGGGTTCGACTACCTGTACGACAACATGGCCGTCCGCGTCGAGGACATCATGCAGCGCGGGCACAACTTCGCCATCGTGGACGAGGCGGACAGCATCCTGATCGACGAGGCGCGCACGCCGCTGATCATCTCCGGCCCGGTCCCCGAATCGACCCACCGGTACGAGGAGATGAAGCCGCTCGTCCAGAAGCTCGTGCGCCGTCAGGCTGAGGTCGTCAACCGCACCCTGGCGGAGGCGGAGCGGATGATGGAGGAGAAGAAGGACGATTACGAGACGGGGATCAAGCTCCTCCAGGTGCAGCGGGGCGCGCCGAGGAACCGGCGGTTCATGAAGCTCCTGCAGGAGGAGGGGATCAAGAAGCTGATCACCCGCGTGGAGTTGGACTACCTGCGGGACAAGCGGATGGCGGAGATCGACGAGCCCCTGTACTACAGCGTGGACGAGCGGAGCCACGTCGTGGACCTGACGGAGCGGGGGCGGGCGTCCCTGTCCCCGGAGGAGCAGGACGCGTTCGTGCTGCCCGACCTGAGCGTGGACCTCCAGCAGATCGAGGAGGACCCGACCCTGTCGGACGACGAGAAGGTCAAACGCCAGGACGAGGCGCACCGGGCCTATGCCCTGAAGAGCGAGGCGATCCACAACGTCCACCAGCTCCTGAAGGCCTACGCCCTGTACGAGAAGGACGTGCAGTATATCGTGGACGGTGGGCGGGTGGTCATCATCAACGAGTACACAGGCCGGGCGCAGCCCGGTCATCGCTATTCCGACGGCCTTCACCAGGCCATCGAGGCCAAAGAGAACGTCCAGATCGAGCAGGAGACCCAGACGATCGCCACGGTCACCCTCCAGAACTATTTCCGGCTCTACGACAAGCTGGCCGGCATGACGGGCACGGCGGAGACGGAGAGCGCGGAGCTGTTCGAGATCTACAAGTTAGACGTGACGGTCATCCCGACCAACCAGCCGGTCCGGCGGATCGACTACGACGACTTCATCTTCAAGACCAAGCGGGAGAAGTACAACGCCATCGTCGAGGAGGTCGCCCGGCTGCACGAGAAGGGCATCCCGGCCCTGGTCGGAACGATCTCGGTGGAGGTGTCCGAGCTCCTCAGCCGGTTGCTGGACCGGCGCGGCATCCGGCACAACGTCCTGAACGCCCGCTACCACCAGCAGGAGGCGCAGATTGTGGCGCGGGCCGGGCAGTCGGGGGCCGTGACCATCGCCACGAACATGGCGGGGCGCGGGACGGACATCAAGCTGGGCGCCGGCGTGGTCAAGGCCCCGGAGGGCCACTATTGCGCCCTCGTGTCCAACTCGAAGGACCCCCGCCCGCTCTGCCCGCACCTGAAGGAGTACACCTGCCGGGAGGACGTGCCCTGCGGCCTGCACATCATCGGGACCGAGCGGCACGAGGCGAGGCGGATCGACCGGCAGCTCCGGGGGCGCAGTGGCCGGCAGGGGGACCCCGGCTCGTCCCGGTTCTTCATCTCGCTGGAGGACGACCTGATGCGGCTGTTCGGGTCGGACCGGATCGCCTCGATCATGGACAGGCTGGGCGCGGAGGAGGGGGAGGTCATCGAGCACTCCATGGTGACCAAGTCGATCAGCCGGGCGCAGCGCCGGGTGGAGGCCCGCAACTTCGAGATGCGGAAGCATCTCCTCGAATACGACGACGTGATGAACCAGCAGCGGGAGGTGGTCTACGACCGCCGGCGGTACGCGCTGGAGCAGGCGGACCTTTCGGACCAGATCCAGGAGATGATCGACGAGGTGGTCGAGGCCATCGTGGACGCACAGACGAACGAGGAGGACCACCCGGAAGGGTGGAACATCGAGGGGCTGAAGGCGGACCTGCGGGGCGTCTTCCTGGTCGCCCCGACGTTTCAGGGGGAGGACGCGCAGTTCACGCGCGTCGAGGACCTGAAGGAGCGGGTCAAGGCCGTGATCCGGGACGCTTACGCGCGCCGGGAGCGGGCCTTCGGGGCGGAGCAGATGCGGCAGGTCGAGCGGGGGGTCACCCTGAGCGTGATCGACGACAAGTGGAAAGAGCACCTCTACAACATGGACGAACTCAAGGAGGGGATCAGCTTCCGGGCCTACGGGCAGCGCGACCCCCTCGTGGAGTACAAGAAAGAGGCGTTCAACATGTTCGTGGGGCTGCTGGACGAGATCAACCGGGAGACGCTCCGGGTGCTGTTCCGCATCCCGGTGGCGGAGGAGGCCCCCCAGCGGCTGTCCCATCGCCGGGTCCCGGAGCGGATCACGGCGATCCATCAGGAGGTGGTGGGGTTCGGGGCCGCGCCGGAAGTCCCTTCGCGGGGGGAGATGACCACGAACGCCCCGGAGGAGGGGCCGGCCGTGGTCCAGCCCGTGCGCGTGGGGCCGAAGGTGGGCCGGAACGACCCATGCCCGTGCGGGAGCGGGAAGAAGTACAAGAAGTGCCACGGAAAGGGAGCGGCATAGAGGCGCGAGTATGCGGGAAGATGCCGGCCAGGAAGAGGTGACCGCCCAGATCGACGGGCGTGACGAAGAAGATCGCCGGCCCTTTCGCGTGGAGATGCTCGCGCGTACGGCGTTCGACCTGTGGGACCGGTTCGTGGACGAATCCCCTCAGGGGTGTCTGTATGATCGGACCTGGTGGCTGGACGCGGTCTGCGACCGGTACGACCTGCTCGTCTGCCGGAACGAGGGGGGCATCCTGGGGGGGATCGCCCTTCCGTGCGAGGATCGGGCGTCCGCGTTCCGGCGATTGTCCAACGGAGGGAGGCCGGAGCGGGTCTTCGGCATGCCGCCGCTGACCAAGCACCTCGGCGTGCTCCTCCGGCCCTCCGGGGCCAAGTCCGCCCACCGGCTGGGGGGCGAGAAAGACGTGATCCAGGCGCTGATGGGGACGCTGCCGCCGTTCACAATCTTCTCGCAGCAGTTCCATCCCGCCTTCACGAACGGGCTTCCCCTCCACTGGGCCGGGTTCCAGGACGCCACCTGCTACACCTATGTGATCGACGGCCTGGGCGACCGGGAGCGGGTCTGGGCCGGGCTCCGGGAGAACATCCGCCGGGAGGTCCGCAAGGCCGAGCGTCAGGGGATCGCGGTGCGGGAGGACCTGCCGTTCGACCGGTTTCTGGGGGTGCAGCGCCTGACCTTTGAGCGGCAAGGCATGTCTCTCCCGTTCACGGAGTCGTGGGCCGAGCGGTTCGAGCGGGCGATGGCCGGGCGGGGGCGCCGGATGATCCTCGGTGCCGTGGACGGGGCAGACCGCCTCCACGCCGCCGCCTACCTGGTCTGGGACGCCAAGGGGTGCCACTACGTCATGGGGGGAGGGGACCCGGACCTCCGCACGTCGGGGGCGCACTCGCTGCTCCTCTGGCACGCGCTGCAAGCCGCAGCAGGGGTCGCTCCGTCGTTCGACTTCGGGGGGTCGATGATCGAGGGGGTGGAGCGGTTCTTCCGGGCGTTCGGGGGGGAGCAGCGGCGATTCTTCCGCATCACGAAGGTGGCCAGCCCCTGGGTGAAGGTCCGTCACGACCTGAAGCAGTTGATGTCCGACCTCCGCCGTACCTTTTAAAATCATCCGCAGATTTTCGCAGATAGGCGCAGATAGAAACCCATCCACCCCCCGGACGATTCACCGGATCGTCTCCCTTCCCTGTTCATCTGCGTTCATCTGCGGACCCCTACCTGTGCGATCCGAGACGCCATTTCGTCCCTTCAGCTCAGGCGCAGTCCTTTTGCGCGACGCCCTGCGCCTCCGGCATCCCCTCCATCCTCCCCGAATCCACCTGCACGCCGCCCTCGACTGGCTCTGCCGCGCCCAGGACGCCACCGGCTGCGGGGGGGTGTCCTTCGCCTACGGTCTGAAACGGGGGTGGCACGCCCCCTACCCCGAGACCACGGGCTACCTCATTCCCACCTTTTACGCTGCTGCAGACCACCTCGGCGAAACCCTGTACGCGGACCGCGCGGAGCGGATGGCGGCCTGGCTGCTCGGCCTCCAGATGCCCTCCGGGGCGTATTCCGGCGGGACCGCAGACGAGCCGCCCCGTCCGGAGGTGTTCAACACCGGGATGATCCTCTTCGGTCTCACCGAGGCGTACCGGAGGACCGGGCAAAAGGCCTATCGGGAGGCGGCGGAGCGGGCCGGGGCCTGGCTGGCGGAGGTTCAGGACCCGGATGGGGCGTGGCGCCAGCACACGTTTCAGGGTATTCCGCACACCTATCACACGCGGGTGGCCTGGGCGCTGCTCGATCTGTACGACGTTGCGCCGGAGGGGACGTATCGGGAGGCCGCGGTGCGCAACCTGGGATGGGCCGCCGGGCAGCAGCAGCAGAACGGCTGGCTGGCCCTCTGCGCGTTTGAGGCGTCCTCCCCGCCGTTTACGCATACCCTTGCCTACGCCCTTCGGGGGTTTCTGGAGTGCGGACTGATCCTCGGGGATGCGGGGCTCGTGGCGCGGGCGACGGGGCCGGCGGAGCGGCTGATGCGCCGGTTTGAGGTGCAGCGTTTCTTTGGGGGGACCTACGATGCGCGCTGGCAGACGGGAGACCGGTATGCCTGTCTGACGGGGAACGCACAGTTCGCGCATCTCTGGCTGCGCCTGTCCGAGGCCGGAGGGGACGGGCGGTTCCTGAACGCGGCGCTCAAGATGAACGATTTCGTCCGATCCACGCAGGATCTGACCTCTCTCAACCCCGGCATCCGGGGCGGCATCAAGGGCTCGCAGCCGGCGTGGGGGGCCTACCTCCCGTTCCGGCATCCCAACTGGGCGGCGAAGTTCTTCGTGGATGCGCTGATGCTGGAAGAGCGGGTGATGCGACAAGACCCTTCCCTCGAAGGGCGAGGGGAGAAATCTGTTCCCTCTTCCCCTGTGGGGCAGGGGGGCAGAGGGTTAGGGCCTCTCTCCGTCGTCCTCCTGACGGGCCGCCGGCGGAACCCCAATGCCTATCCGATGGCCGTGGCGCAAGGGCTGCGTGCGCGCGGCGTGGAGGTGCGCGGGGTGGTCTTCGAGGAGGCCACGCGGACGCACCTGCTCAAGCTCCTGAGGAGCGGGACGCTCCGGGACGCTGCGGGGCGGCTCGTCCGCCGTGTTCGGATGCTGACCCTGGGCCGCTGGCGCGCGCGGCGAGAAAGTGGGATAGGGGCTCCGACGGTCTATCTGGTGGACGACCTGAGGCGCTGCGGGACACCCTACGTCTCGGTTCAGGACCACAACAGCCGGGTTTGCGTGGAGACGCTGCGGAAATGGGGGCCGGACCTCATCCTTCTGCTGGGGACGCGAATCGTGCGTGCGCCGGTGCTGGGGGCTGCGCGGATCGGGGTCATCAATCTGCACCCGGGATCTCTGCCCGACTGCCGGGGCGTGGACACGGTCGAGTGGGCGCTGTTCGAGGGGAGGCCGCTGAGTGTGACCGCGCATTTCGCGGACCGGGGGGTGGACACAGGGCCGATCCTGGTCCGGCGCTCGTTTCCCGCCGCAGGCATCCGGACGATCCCCGAGGCGCGGGGGCGCATCGCTCAGGTTGCAGTGGAGGTGGCGGTGGAGGCGGTGGTGGGCCTTCAGGAGGGGCGGGTCGCCCGGATGCCCCAGAAGCGAGGCGAAGGGAGGCAGTACTTCGCGATGCACGAACGGCTGAAGGAGGTCGTTGAAAAGCGGCTTCAGCAGGACCTATGAAGACAGACATGCAGAAGGTCGTCGCCGGGTTCAGCGCCGTGGCGGATTCGGTCTATGGACCCGAGTACCGGCATCCGCCGGAGTCCCACGCCTTTTTCGACACGGTCCTGCGGACGGCGCTGTCTCAGGTCGCCGGCCCTCCTCCCGTCCGGGTTCTGGAGATCGGCTGCGGGAATGGCTACTGGCTCCGGGCGGTCGCGCAGACGGCGGCTGAGGGGGGGCTGGCCGTGAACCTGCACGGTACGGATGTCACGCCGGGGTTGATCGATCTGGCGAAGGCGGCGCTGAAGGACCTGGTTCCCGCGCCGGCCCTGTCCGTCGCGGATGTCCTGAAAGGGGATATGGCGGGCGGGTACTCCCTCTGTTATGCCTATGACGTGGTTCAGCAGATCGACCGGCGGGATCACGGTCTGCTCTTCTCCCGCGTCCGATCCCTGCTGGAGGAGAAGGGGGTGTTCATCGTGTTTGACCGTGACCCCTGCTCCCGGTACGGGGTCGCGATGGCCGTCCGCAAGGCCCTGACGCGCCGTCTGGGCCTTCGTCTGGTCCCGGATTTTTATCTCCTCGCCCGGTATCCCTCTTTTGGCCGCCTGGCCCGCCTGGCCCGACGGTCCGGCTTCGAGGTCGTTCGCGACCTGCGCGGGGCCAGCCGGAGGGCGCTGGTGTTGAAGGCTCGGTAACCGGTTTCCAACTTTTCCTGTTCGTGAAGAAAAGGTAGGGCCAGAGAAGCAGGCCCGCTCAGAGCCTTTCTTACCGGCCTTCCCACTTTTCTTTGATCGCTCAAAGAAAAGTGGGCAAAAGAAAGAGCGCCCCTCAAACGCCGGGGAGACTCTGGCGCGCCGCAACCTTGACATTCAGTTGACGCACATCATGATGTGCCCCCGGAAAGTGGGTTGCTTCTTCTGTACTCTGGTAGTGGGGGTTTCTGGCGGCGCGCCCCTAGTCATTTGGACTGGCCTTTTCCCTGACCTCTGATCCCCGACCCCCATCCTCCGATTTTTCCTATATCACCTCATCGTAGATCGTCTCCAGCTTCTCCCCCTGTTTGACCGCATCGTGATGCTCCTCCATGTGACGGCGGCCGGCCTCCCCCATGCGCCCCCGCAGGGCCGGGTCCGACAGCAGGGCGTCGAGCCGTTCTGCGAGACCGTCCACGTCCCGCTCCGGCGCGAGCAGGGCGCACGTCCCGTCGGGGGCCACGGCGGGGATGTCGGCGTGTCGGGAGGAGACGACGGGGAGGCCGGAGGCGAGGGCTTCGAGGACGGTGACGGGCGCGCCCCCCTCGGTGTCGCCATCGGAGGCGGTGACGCTGGGATAGAGCAGGACGTGACACCGGAGGAGGTGTTCGAGATATTCAGACGCCGGGAGCAGGCCCAGAAAGGTCACGCGGTCCGAGAGGCGAAGCTCCTGAACGGCTGCCTCGATCTCCGGCCTGCGGGGGCCGTCGCCGATGATGTGCAACCGGGCGTGGGGGTGCCGGTCGGCGACCCGGCCAAAGGCCCGGACACCGTAGGGGAGGCCCTTCTTCTCGTTGAAGTAGGCGCACATCAGGACGATCTGGCAGCCCTCCACCGGGTCTCGGAAGGGCCTGCAGAGGATGGTGGACAGGTCGACGCCGAGTCTCTGAACGCGGACCTTCTCTGGAGGACACCCGAGGTCCACGAGCCGCTCGCCAAGGCAGGGCCCTTCGGCCAGGAAGCGCGCGCCCTCCTCGAACAGCCGTCTGAATCGCCGACGCCATGCGGGGATGCGGGGCAGGGCGGAGACGTCCAGGCCATAGAAGGTCGTGACCATAGGGATGTCTGCGCGCTGCCTGGCGTTCAGGCAGCGGTAGCCCTCCTGTCCGAAATGGGCGTGGATCAGGTCGGCCTGTTCGCGGCGGAGGATAGGGGTATAGAAGGCGTACTGGCCGGTCAGCCGGAGCCGGAGCCGATGGGCGAGGCGTTTGGCGATGGGCCACTGCGCGGCGTCGTGGAGGGGTTCGACGGGGAAGAGGCCGAGGTTCCGAGCTTCCTGGGTGAGGACCACGGGACGATACCGGCGGTGGTGCGCGATCTGCCGGTAGACCCAGGTCATCGTCAGGTTCAGGAAGGGGCTGGCGCAGTGGACCACGGTCGGACGAAGGTCACGAGAGGACATCTGTCTATGGGACCGGGTCGTGGCCCGATCCTCCCCATGGGTGGCAGCGGAGGAGGCGGCGGAGAGAGAGATATGATCCCCGGGCCGCGCCGTGGCGCTGGAGGGACTCCAGGGCATAGGCGGAGCAGGTGGGCAGGAACCGGCAGCGGGGCGGGGTATGGGGCGAGATGGCGGAGATGTAGAATCTAACCCCGCAGGCGAGGAGGGAGGCGACGGGACTCATGGCGCCTCCGGGGGGCGGACCGGCACTCTGGCCTGTCTCAACGCTCGCGTCAGATCCTCCCGGAGCGCCGCATAGGAGACGCCTCCGGCCCGATCGTCCACGGACAGCAGGGTGAGCCGATCGTCCCACGAGGCGTCGTACAGGGCGCGGCAGAGGGCGCGAATCTGACGCCGGATGCGGTTGCGCCTGACGGCCTTGCCGAACTTTCGCCGGATGGAGATGACGACGCGGCCCTCCGCGCCGGGGCCGGAGCAGACGCGGAGCCACTGGCCCCGTCCTCGCGCCCCTGTTTTTCGGATGGCCTCGACTCGTTTCTGGAGGTTGGTTTGCATAAGGTCACACGCGCCCCTGTTTTCTGATGAATTCTACAGTCCATATGGGGCCGCAGTTGTGAAATTTTAACGAAAGGTCTGCCTGTCTGGCAAGGGCCCTGATCTGTCTTCGGGTGTAGAAGTAGACGGGGCAGTTCTGCCTTTTGAGCCAGAAATACCGGATCGGCGTCTGAAGAACCGTGTATCTCTTCGGAAATGTCGCGATGATTTTTTGATCCGTGACCTGAAGGGCCTTCTCAAAGTAGCTGAGGAGGTCGTTTTTTTTGACGTAGTCGAAAACGCCTATGAAGAGGGCATGGTCAAAACGGGCCTCCAGGGGTCGTTTTAGAAAATCGTCCTTGATCAGATCGATTTTGCAATTTTCATCCCCGGCATTTTTACGGGCCAGGGACAGCATGGGCTCGGAGAAATCGATGCCCGTCACCTCCGCGCCCTTCCGGGCGAAGTAGATGGCATAGATCCCGGACCCGCACCCCACGTCCAGGAGGGTCTTTCCCCGGACGTCCCCCAGGATATCGACCGTGGCCTGAAAGCGTCGCACGAGGCCGGGCTTCCTGAAGACGACGTGGGCCAGGCGTTGAAACAGACTTCCGTGGCCTTCCTTATAAAACCCGTCGAAACGATCCGCGCATCTTTCAAAGTAGTCTTTTACCTGATCACGCTCTGATGGCATACCCCGCCTGTTCCGTGCGCTGGATGACGTCGATCATCGGCTCAAACTCAAAGTCCTGCAAGAGGCGCTCGATTTTTTCGAAGGCGCCTTTGATCCCATAATACGTTATGAGGGCATTTTTGAGGCCGATCCCTTTCACGCGCGGCGTCTCAGGATAGGCCTCCCAGGGATGAAAGTAGATCACGAAGGGTCTTGTTCGGTTGATCTTCCGGAGGAGCGCTCTCAGGATGAAATAGGGGAAGACCCTGAGATAAAACCCTCCGCTCACGGGGATTCGGACCCTGCCCCACTCAAAGACGGTCAGGGGGAATTCAAGGATGTCCGACCGGGCATCTTTCAGCCGGAGGTCGTTCAAGTCGGGCCTGTAGAGCGTACAGGGCGCGTCCTTTACCCCGTAGATGTGATTCTTCGCCGGAAAGATGCTCGTGTCGTAGCGGTAGCCGTTGTCCACGAGGCATCTCAGGGCATACCGGGTCCGGTTGTCCATCGAAAAGGTGGGCGCTCGAAAGCCCGAGATGTTCACCGCCGGCCCCAGGACGTCGGCCATGACTGCACGAAAGGATTTCAATTCCTGATCCAGACCTTCATAGTCCAGGTCCCAGAGAGGCGTATGGCTCGTGCCGTGGGAGGCGATCTCGTGGCCCCGCGCGTGGATGGTCCGGATAAGGTCCGGGTGCTTCCGGGCGATGTCACCCAGGACGAAGAACGTGGCCCTGACGCGATGCCTGTCCAGAAGGCGGAGGATCTGATCCGTGGCCTCGACGACCTGGGGCGCCGGGTCTCCCTGGACGTACCGTTTGACCAGTTCCGGGTGATACCAGTCTTCGAGGTCTATGGTCAGGGCATTTTTCATGATCTTTCCAGCACGCTTCGTTCGGGCACAAAGCCCAGCTCCTCCCGGATGCGCGAGATGTCATATACCGGGTCCCGCTCGTGGCCGGGGCGCGCGTAGTGGGACAGGTCGATCCTGTCCGCGTCGGGTCCGTACCAGGCGCGGAGGATCTCCGGGACCGTGTCCGCTGCGCAGGCCTGAGCGCCCACCGCGTTCATGATCCGGACGCCCGGTTTGAGGGGGGCCTGTGCGGCCATCACGAGGCAGCGGACGGCGTCGCTGGCGTACATGACGGAGAGGGAGCCGATGGCCCAGGGCGTGATCGGGCCTGCCTTTCGGGGCGTGGGCGCCCGGTCGTCCGGGAGGATGCTGGCCAGGCGGATGTCGATGAAGTCCAGGCCCTCATCCTGCCGCGACAGGTAGCGGGTCACCTCTTCCATAAGGTACTTGGAGAGGCCATATCCATCCCGGTCCAGGCAGGGGTGCTCATCGGGCATGGGCAATTGCAGGGGGCGGAACCGGACGGACTGGAACCCGACGGCGGCAATGGAGCTGGCCAGGACGAACTTTTTGCACCCCCGGCCGATGAGGTACCGCAGAAGGCGGTGCGTGCCCAGGACATTGACCCGGAGGCCATCCTCCTCGGTACAGCCGCCGGTCACCGCGGCGAGATGGACCAGCACGTCGACGGGGTGCGGGTCGAGTCGGCGCAGGTCGTCGGGCGAGGTGAAGTCTCCCTGGAGCGCGACGACGTCCTCTACCTCCGTCTTCTTTCGGGAGAGGCAGACGACGCGGTGGTCACGCGACATGGAGGCCGCGAGCTGGCGGCCGATGAAGCCGCTCGTGCCGGTGATGAGGAGGTTGCTCATTTTTAAGAGGGTCGTATGACGGCCTTGCGCACAGTCACGGCCTCGATGCGCTCCGGGATGGGCCGGTAGGGCGTTCCGGGGACGGCAGACACGTTGAACGTGCAGTCCGGGTTGAGGACCAGCTCCGGTTCCGTGAGGTCCCGGCGGTAGAAGAAGGCGGAGGGGAAGAGGTCGGCGGGGTAGGTGAAGTTGCCCAGACTGGCGAGTTCGACGTTGAGGCCGCCGCCGATCCCGCTCTCCAGCATGCCGCCCACCCAGCAGGGGATGCCGGCGTCGCGGGCGCGGTCGTGCAGGGACCTGGCCACAGAGATGCCGCCCACGCGGCCGATCTTGATGTTCAGGTAGCGGCAGGCCTTCAGCCTGAGCGCCTGCTCGAAGTCGCGCACGGACGTGATGGACTCGTCCAGGCAGACGGGGGTGTCGAGCTGGCGCTGGAGTTCCGCGTGGTCGAGCAGGTCGCGGTGGAACAGGGGCTGCTCGATCATGGCCAGGTTCAGCTTATCGATTGCCTTGAAGAGCGGGAGGTCGCTCAGTGCGTAGCCGGAGTTGCAGTCGATGTGGAAGGTATGCTTCGGGAACGTGCTGCGGACCAGCCTGAGCATCTCCAGGTCCCAGCCGGGGCGGACCTTCAGTTTGGTCCGCTTGAAGCCCTGGTCGATGGCCCCCTGGATCTTCTGGAGCAGCATGTCGAGGGTGTCCTGCACGCCAAAGTCGGACCCCGCGTCCACGGTCGTCCGCTGCCCCCCCAGCAGGCGATGGAGGGGGTTCCCTTCTTTTCGCGCCTTCAGGTCCCACCAGGCGGACTCCGGCCCGGCCTTGGCGAAGGGGTTGCCCTTGAAGACCTTCAGGGCGTCCAGCAGGTCCTCCGCCGTTTCGAAGTCCCGGCCTGCCAGCGCGGGGCAGAAGACCTCCTGATTCAGGACGAAGACCGTGGAGGCCGTCTCCGGGGAGTAGGTCGGGGCGAAGAAGGGCGTGGTCTCGCCCCAGCCCTCGCAGTCCCCGGAGGTCATCCGGAAGAGGACGGAGTGGATGTCCGCGTCCTCGCCGTAGGCGGTCTTCCAGGGGTAGATCAGCGGCAGGCGGACGTAGTAGATCTCGATGCGGTCGATGCGCATGGCAGGTTCAAGGTTTAAGGTTCAAGGTTCTGGCTTTGAACTTGCAGCTTTTTAACCTGGAATCCTTTTACTGCACCGAGACCCGCTTGCGGCCCTTGGCGCGACGCCGGTTGAGGGTCTTCCGGCCTCCCGGCGTCTTCATGCGCTCCCGGAAGCCGTGCTTATTGCTCTTTTTGCGATTGCTGGGCTGGAAAGTCCTTTTCATGGAAAAAGCCTCCTTGGTTTACGCCTCGTGATACGCGATGATCTTTCTGATCGTCGCGTCGAGGTTGAATTTCGGGTTGTAGTTGACGAACGATTTGATCTTGTCCAGGTTCGGCACCCGGTAGTGGAGGTCCTCATACCCGTTGGCGAAGGCCTCTTCGTAGGGGATGAACTTGATGGGTGAAGAACTCTCCGTCATGGTCTTGATCTTGTGCGCCAGGTCCTTGATGCTGATCTCAAAGTTGGACCCCAGGTTGAAGATCTCCCCCACCGCGCTCGGGTGTTCGGCCAGGGCGATGAGGCCGTCGAGGGCGTCGTCGATGTCGGTGAAGCAGCGGCGTTGCTCCCCGTCGCCATAAATGGTGACCGGATGGTTGAGGAGAGACTGCTTGACGAACCGGGGGACCACCATGCCGTAGCGCCCGGTCTGGCGGGGACCGATCACGTTGAAGAACCGGACGATGACCGTGGGCAGTTTCTTCTCCCGCCAGTAGGCCAGGGCAAGCAGCTCATCGACGGACTTGGAGGTGGAGTAGCTCCACCGGATGACGGTCGTGGGGCCGAGGATTCGGTCGTCGTCCTCCCGGAAGGGGACATTGCCGTTCTTCTTCCCGTAGATCTCCGAGGAGGAAGCCAGGATGACCTTCTTCTTCTCAACATTGGCCTGTTCGAGGACGATCTCCGTGCCCCGGATGTTGTTGATCAGGGACTCGAGGGGGTTGTCGATGACGTACTGCACGCCCACGGCGGCGGCGAGGTGGTAGATGACATCGCACTGAGCCACGAGGTTCTTCATGACCTTCTGGTCCTGAACCGTGTCTATCGTGACGTGAAAGCGGGGATTATCCTCCAGGTGGTTGATGTTGGAGAAGCTGCCGGTGGAAAGGTTGTCGATCACATACACCTCATCCCCTCTGGCCAGCAGACGATCCGCGAGATGCGACCCGATGAACCCTGCCCCACCCGTGATGAGCACTCTCATACGTCCTTGTCCTCCCGAAAGCCTTCCAACTTGCACCCTTTGCATTTTAACAAACTTCGATACAGACCGTCCAGATCCTCCACCAGCCTGTCGATGCCGTAGCGCTGATACGTCGCGTCCCGATCCTCCTCTGAAATTCTTCGCCGTTCCGACAAGGCCCTGATCATCGCCTCCGACAGCGCCACCGGGTCTCCTGACGCCACCGCCAGGCCGAGTCGGTCGCTCGTGAGCAGGTCGGGGACGCCGCCCACCCGCGCGGCCACGACGTAACATCCGGCGGCAAGGGCCTCGATGATCGTGACCGGCAGCCCCTCGTTGAAGGAAGAGAGCACGAACAGGTCGAGCGAGGCGTAGACCCGGTCCGTGTCCTGGCGGTAGCCGGTGAAGCGCACGGCCTTCGCGATCCCCAGGGCCTCTGCCTCTGCCTCCAGGGCCGGCCTGCGCTCCCCGTCGCCCACGACGACGAACCGGGCCACGGGGAAGCGCTTCAAGACCCGCGCGGCGGCCTTCAGAAAGACCTCCACCCCCTTGATCGGGACGAGGCGGCCGACGAAGCCGACCAGGGGTTGATCGGGGGTGACTCCGATCTCCGCCCGAAACTGCCCGGCGAGGCGATCCGCGCTTCGGAAACGGTCGAGCCGAAGGCCGAGGGGGATGCAGCGCATCCGCTCCGGCGGCGCGATGCCGTAGCTCAGGAGGTCCCGGCGCTGCGCCGGGCTGATCGCCACGACGGCGTCGGTCCACGCGCCGAGCAGGCGTTCCACGAGCACGACGGCGGCGGACCTGGCCGGGCTGAAGTAGCCTCGGAAGACGTGGCCGTGAAAGGTGTGGACCACCACCGGGACGCCGGTCAGCCGGGCGGCGATGCGGCCCAGGGTCCCGGCCTTGGATTTATGTGTATGAACGACATCGGGGCGGACCTGCCGGATGAGCCGGCAGAGGGCGATGAGCGAGGCCGGGTCGTCCAGCCAGGAGATCGCCCGGCCGAGCGTGGACACCTGAACGGGTCGCACGCCGGCCTCGGCGATCACGTCCGTCATCTCCACCTCGCCCGGGGCCACGCACCCCTTGACGAGGGTCGTCCTGTATCCCCGCTCCTCCAGTCGGCGCGTCAGCAGGGTCACCTGGTGCGTGGGACCCCCCACGTTCAGGCGGTCGATGATGCGGAGGATGCGGATGGGTCTGGGCACGTCGCCTTCAGGATCTCAATCCACCGGTCTGCGCTGACCGACAGGGCATACTCGCGTTCCATCTTCCGGCGGCCCGCTGCGCCCGTGTTGCGTCGGAGGTCGGCGTCCCGGATCAGGCGGCAGAGGCGGTCCGTCCACGCCTCCTCCCCGGCCGCCCAGAAGCCATCGGCGCCGTCGGAGACGAGGACGCGGTTGACGCCCACGGGACTGGTCACCGCCGGGATGCCGACGGCCATGTACTGAAGCAGTTTGTAGCCCCCCTTGCCCCGCGTCCACTCGTCGTCGGGCAGGGGCATCAGGCCGATGTCGAACGTCCGGAGGTCGGCCACCTCCCGTTCGACATCCCACTTCAGGCGTTCGGTGGGCAGCCCCGCGACCTCGAACGACGAGGCCCCGACCAGCACGAGGCGGACGTTTGAAAATCGTCTCCCGACCTCCTCCAGCGGCCTCCGGATCGTCTCCAGGTACTTCTCTGTGGTCGGGCTTCCGATCCAGCCGAGGACGACGGGACTCCCGCAGGGCTTCGGGGATTCCAGGGGCCGGTAGCGGTCCGTGTCGATGGGGCCGGTGATGGTGGAGACGCGGGGGCAGTATCGCTCCGCGTAGGCCCGCGTGTAGTCGTTCTCAACGATGGCGTGCGCGGAGGTCCTGAGCATGGGGGGCAGCCCCCGGCTGTTCCGCCAGCGCACGATCCGGTTGACCAGGCTCCGCTCCGTGACGTCGGTCGTGAAGGTCGCGTCGTCGAAGTCGTAGACAATGCGGGTCTTCCGCCACCGGAGCAGGGCCGGGACGGGGGGCGGAAGCATGGCCCGCTGAAAAAAAAGGACATCGTAACGCCGCGCCCGGAGGAGCGTGCGCCAGCCCACGCAGAGGGTCCGGACCCAGCCCTCGACGTAGTAGACGACCTTGCGGGCCGGCCCCCTGAGCAGAGGGAGGGTGATGCCGTGGATGCGGGCGTCCGGGAAGACCGTCAGGACGTCGTAGGAGATCCCCGCCCGGTCCAGGTAAGGAAAATACTGATAGACCCGCGTCCGACTGCTGGCGGCCAGGGCGCCGTAGGGCATGACGAAGAGGACGCGCATTTACGCTCCCCACCCCACCGCCCCTGCATTCCAACTTTTCTTGCTCGTGCAAGAAAAGTTGGACAAAAGAAGCACGCTCCTCAGACGCCGGAGGGGCTTTGGCGCGCCGTACTCTGTCCAGTGGCGTAATCGGGGTCCCGTGGTAGGACGAGCCCCTTCCACTGCACCCCCGCGCCTTCGGCGCTCGTACCCCACCTTGCCTGAACGGACGCTCTGCTTGAAAGCCGGGACGGCGCGCCTTTGGACTTTCATTCTAAGACTACGCTGCATACTCCCGATGCCATAGCTCCAGCATGATGAGGCCCCAGAGGGCCGGGCCGAAGTCGGCCCTTCGCTGCGCGTGCCGCTCCCAGAGGTCCGAGACGGCATCGGCGTTGAGGAGGCTCCGGCGCCGGGCCGACGGGCCCAGCAGAAGGTCCCGACCCATCCCGGCCAGGTCGCCCCGTAGCCATTCGGAGATCGGGACGCCGAACCCGTGCTTGGGGCGATGGATGACGTCGTCCGGCAACAGGCCGGCCGCGGCGCGTTTGAGCAGGACCTTGGTGGTCCGGCCCCGCACCTGGAGCGAGGCCGGGAGGGCGGCGGCGAAGTCCATCAGGTCATTGTCCAGGAAGGGCACCCGGCCCTCCACCGAGACGGCCATGCTCATCCGGTCCTCCTTGACCAGGAGATCATCCGGCAGATAGACGGCCCTGTCGAAGGCGAGGGCCCGGTCCAAAAAGGTGTGGCTGCCGGCGGTGCGGTCCTCGAACAGCCGATCGAGGAGCCCCTCCGCCCCCGTCCTCCAGATTCTCTTCTTCAGCGCCCCGTCCACGGAGGTGACGAGGCGGAGGTAGGCGCGGCCGTTCTCCTCGCGGGCCGCGTCCATCAGGCGGCGGGCCAGGAGCGCGCGCTCCCCGAAGGCGCTCGTCCGGGAGGCGGGCAGCAGGGACAACAGCGCGGAGGCGGCGCGGAGCGCCGGGGCCGGGAGGCGGCGGAGCGCCCGAATGGCAGGCCCGGCTGCGTGACGCCGGTAGCCCCCGAACAGTTCGTCGCTCCCCGTGCCGGACAGGATGACCTTCACCCGGCGGCCTGCGGTCCTGGCGATCAGGTAGGTGGGGACGGCGGAGGCGTCGCCGAACGGCTCATCGAACGTCCTGGCGAGGGCCGGCAGGAGGTCCGAGATGCGCGCATCCATCTCCTCTTCGACGTGTTCCGTCCCGAAAAGTTTCGCCACCCGCCGGGCGTGGGGTCGTTCGTCGTAGTAGCCCGCGCCCTTGAAGCCGAGGGAGAACGTGGGGATGGGCCGGCCGACGTGCCGGGCCATGAGGGCGACGATCAGGCTGGAATCCAGCCCTCCGCTCAACAGCGCGCCGGCGGGCACGTCTCCCTGCAGTTGCATCCGCACGGAGCGGTCGAGATGGGCTGTCAGGGCTTCGGCAGCCTCCGCCTCGACAGATTTCGAAGTTCGAAGTTCGAAGTTCGAAGTTCGAACTTCGCCATAAGGCTCGACCCGGACCTCCCCGTCTCGCCAGAGGAGGCGATGGCCTGCGGGGAGTTTCCGGATGTCCCGGAAGATGCTCCAGGGGGCCGGGACATAGAGCAGCGACAGGTAGAGGTCCAGGGCCTCCGGGTCGATCTCCCGGCTCACCCAGGGGAGCGGGAGCAGGGCCTTGAGTTCGGAGGCAAACGCCAGCCTTCCGCCGGAAAAGGTGTAGTAAAGGGGCTTAATGCCGGCCCGGTCGCGGGCCAGGAGCAGCTCCCGACGCCGCCCGTCCCAGACCCCGAAGGCGAACATCCCGTTCAGGCGCTCCGGGGCGTCGATGCCGAAGTCCTCGTAGAGATGAAGGATGGTCTCCACGTCGGTGCGGGAGCAGTAGCCATGCCCCCGCCCTTCGGTCTGCGTCCTGAGTTCGGCGTGGTTGTAGATCTCGCCGTTGCAGGTCAGGTGAATGGAGCCTTCCTCGTTCGCCATCGGCTGGCGGCCGTTGGGAGACAGGTCCAGAATGGCCAGGCGCGTGTGACCGAGGGCCGCGCCCGGACCCCGGTCGGACGAAAACAGGCAGGTCCCCCGGTCGTCAGGGCCCCGGTGCGCGAGCGTATCGCACATCCGGGCGAACAGGTCCGGTTCAACCGGGGGGCCTCCGGGGCTGACCACGCCGATGATTCCGCACACGCCCCACCTCTGTTTTATGTAAAGTAGCCAGATTGGAAAAGCTTTTAAATATAACGTCTACGTCTAAGAAAATCAATGACGAAGATCAGGTGGGGGCTGGCCTTTCCGGGCGATCAGGGGCCGCAGGTGGCGGCAGGCGATGGCGAACCCCTCCAGGCCGGGCGCCCCCCGGTCCTCGTTCTCGACGCAGAGGACGTGGTCGTAGCCTGCCTCGCCCAGCGCGCCGATGATCGTGCCCCAGTTCAACTGACCTCGGCCAGGCACCCGGTATTGCCACCACCAGTTGCCGATGATGCCCTGCCGGAAGCGCATGCGCGGGCTGACCTCGCAGTCCTTGATGTCGGCATAGTACCACTTGCCCGCGAACATCCGGATGGCGTCCTCGACGGGTGTGATCATCATCCAGAGCCAGTGGGAGGGGTCACAGGAGAGGCCCAGGTGGTCGGACGGCAGGGCGTCCAGGATGCGTTCCCACATCTCCGGGTTGCAGGCGATGTTCCCCATGCGAACGGCCACGTCCAGGGCGATCTTCACGCCTCTGTCCGAAGCGAAGGCCACGACCGGGTCGAACATCTCCTTGAAGCGTCCGACGAGTTCGACGGAGCGGTCTCTCGGGTTGCCGGGAGGGGAGGAATAGGGGCCGTAGAAGTGGTGGCCCACGGGGCTGCCCGCGTGCGTGATGACCACGGGCGCGCCCAGGACGCTGGCCGCCTCGACGGCCTTCGTCAGGCGGGCGGCGGCGGCCTCCCGCTCGGCGGGGTCGTCGTGCAGGAGGTTGTTGTAGGCGGTGAGGGCGGCCAGGTAGAGGCCGTGGGAGCGGAGGGTCTCGTTGATCTCCGCAGGCCCCTCCCGGAGCACCCGGTCGGGGTCGGCCACGCCGACGGTATAGAGGCGCACGGCGTCGAAGTCGTTCTCCTGTGCCCAGGCCGCGCACGCCTGGAGGGACCAGGCGTTCCCGCCTGCGCCGGTGGCGAAGCTGATGTCCATGTTTTCCTCTGCGTTTGAATGGATTTTGTCAGGAAGTTTACGCAGATTTCAGAGAAGAATCAAGC
>SICM01000250.1 GCA_009694805.1 Candidatus Latescibacterota bacterium | reverse complement strand
CAACCCGGAGCGCTTCGTCAACGGGTCGCCTCGCATACGGCCCCTCCCAAAGAAGGTCTGGATCAACGCGCCGATCGAGGTCGGCTCAGATGCACCACGTCAGTAATTTTTTCGCGCACGTGTCTCAAAGTCCTTGACAGGCTCCGAACAGACCCAAATTGACTGCAACTACTTCGCATAAGGGGTCATTATGTTACATAACCAGAAAGCCGCACCTGTCCAGATGTGGCTTGTCACCGTTGCAATCGACTTTTATGTTTCAAAGCGTGCATCTTTTCCCTCCCCACGCAGGGACGCACGTCATTCGGGCGTTTAACTATGCGACCAATTTACAATGAAGATGTTGGCATCGAGGTAGATCCGCTGTCCGACGACCCTGGCTATCGTTCCCATTGATCACGCTCTGCCCGGATGAACGCATCCACTTCAGCAGCGCTTGAGAAACACCCTTTGCCTTTACCCACGAAACTTGCAAGAGGAGGGAGCTCCACCGCTGGTTGTTCCACCATGATGATCACCTCCGCCTCTGTGCCGACAGGCAGTTCGGGCCGATGAATCTCAATCATGCCCCCTGGTTTTATGGTCACCCGTTCTCGGATGGCTTGGAGCATGGTCTATAACCTCCGTTCCGATATCATAAGCGGGATGTTTTGGCGGATGCTCTTCCCGTTTGTCAAGGAGCAGCCTCATGGCATGTAATCCTTGAAATCCTTGAGATGCTCTTCGTCCTCAGACAGGAGACGAAGTTTCCCCTTTGCACTTCCCGGCTGGCGGGGCTGACACCTTGCCCCGCGCTGCCCGATGAGCTTAGCAACGGGTTGCTTGTCTTGCGTGATGACGACCTCTTCCCCAGGAACCAGACTGGCGACCAGCTCTGCCAGATGAGCCTTGGCTTCTTCAAGGGTAACTGTTGTTGACATTAAAGTCTACCTCGGAAAAATCGGCAGGAGTCGTCTCAGGGATATCGGCTGCTTTAGCGTAAGATCATCCACCCCATCCCACCCTAAATATATCACAATGGGATACGATGGGCAACTGCCGTTTGTCTCACACACTTCACTGCCAATTCTCTAACGAACCCTTTGGCGCAGCCGCACGATTTTCCTTTCCCCGCCTCTTTACGCCCCGAACGCCGACCGGAGGAGGTCGATGCTCTCCGGCACCCCCGTCCGGGCATCGGCGTTTTTTCGGTGAATATTTTCCGGGCTTGCATAATAACATGGATTTGATAAATTGTCAACGCAACCCTGTCTCTACGCGATGCATCCTGAGATTCCCGGAGAATTCCCACTTCATGAAAAAAGACCCATTTCTCTACGTCGCGACCTTCCTCATGGACGGTCTGATCGGCGCCATTGGCCTCTGCGTCCCCCTCCTGGCCGTTCATCTCGGCGCCACCTACGACGACCTCGGGGCCATCGGGGCCGTCAGTTCCTTCGTCTACGCCCTCGCCTGCCTCGGCGCCGGCCACCTGGCCGAACGCCTCGGCTACCGCCGCTCCATGGCCCTGGCCAGCGCGGCCATCGCCCTCTCTGTCGCCTGTTACCCCCTCGCCACGCGTGTTCTCCACCTCATCGCCCTCTACACCGTCACCTGGGTCTTCCTCTCGTGCTACTGGCCCGCGCTCCAGGCCTGGCTGGGGAGCGGAAAGGGACGCCGCAACCTCCTCCGGGACCTGAGCAGGTTTAACATCTCCTGGTCTCTCGGCATCCTGGCCGGCCCTGCCGTGGGCGGGGTCCTCTATGCCGGGGACCTCTACCTGCCCTTTCTGCTCGCCGCCGGCGTCATCGGGGCCCTCTCCCTCTCCCTGTTCCTGCTGAGATTTCAGAGACCCTCCCCGGCGCAGGCCTCCGAAGCCCCTCCGAAGGAGACCTCTGACCACTTCCTCCGCATCGCCTGGGTCGCCAACTTCGCCACCTTCTTCGCCACCGGCACGGTCCGCTCCCTGTTCCCCAAGCTCGCCTCCGACCTCGGCATCTCCCCGGGGCCCCTGGGCCTCCTGATGTCCCTGATCGGCCTGGCCCAGGTCGTGACCTTCTACTTCATCGCCCGCACCGACCGCTGGCAGTTCCGACTGGCCCCCCTCGTCATCTCCCAGATCATCGGGGCCGCCGGTCTCCTGACCCTGGCCTTCGGGGCCTCCCCCGGCGTCTTCGCCATCGGCCTTCTCAGCCAGGGCGCGCTCACCGGCATGACCTTCACCGCCAGCATCTTCTACAGCCTCTTCGTGCACAACCCCGGCAGCCACCGCGCCGGCCTGAACGAGGCGGTCCTGGGCAGCGGATTTCTGTTCGGTCCGCTCATCGGAGGACTCGCCGCCGAGCGTCTCGGCCCCCGCTCCCCCTACCTCCTGTCCACCGGCGTCATCCTCTGCGCCATCGGCCTCCAGACCTTCCTCCACAGGAGAGGCCAGCAGTCAGCGGTCAGCAGCCAGCGATCAGCAGCCAGCGGTCAGCTTTTCCCTTGACGCCCGATACCTTCCTCTGTACATTGCCGATAGAGTCCCTTTTTTCAAAATATCCCTGGCCCAGCAACAGCACACGGAGGCATAGACCATGGCACAGCAGAACAGCGGAGATCTCCTTGTCTACGTCGGGACCTACACGCGCGGCAAGAGCGAAGGGATCTACGTCTACCGGATGGACGCCTCCACCGGCGCGCTGACCCCTTTGAGCAAGGCCACCGGCCTGAAGGACCCCTCCTTCCTGACCCTTCACCCTCAGGGGGGCGCCCTCTACGCAGTCAACGAGCTGGGCGAGCAGGACGGGAAGTTCGCCGGAGGGGTGTGCGCCTTCGCCATCGACCCGAAGACCGGGGCCCTCTCCCCCCTCAACCAGCAGCCCTCGCACGGGGCCGCCCCGTGCCATCTGGTCGTGGACGCGACGGGAAAATGGCTGGTCCTGGCGAACTACACGTCCGGGAGCACCTGCGTCTACCCGGTCCAGAGGGATGGCCGACTGGGGGAGGTCTCCCACTTCGTCCAGCACGAGGGGTCCAGCATCGCCCCGCGCCAGAAAGGCCCCCACGCGCACTCGGTCACCATCGACGCCGCGAACCGCTACGTCTTCGTGGCGGACCTGGGGCTCGATAAGATCCTCATCTACCGGCTCGACCTGTCTCAGGGCAGGCTCCTCCCCAACGAGCAACCCTGGGTGCGGACACATCCCGGGGCCGGCCCGCGACACTTCGACTTCCATCCCAGCGGCAGATACGCCTATGGGATCAACGAGCTCGACTCCACCATGACCGCCTTCACCTATGACGCTGGCCGGGGGGGGCTCACGGAGATCCAGTCCCTCTCCACGCTCCCCGAAGGGTTCTCCGGCGTCACCCACTGCGCCGACATCCACGTCCATCCGTCCGGGAAGTTCGTCTACGGGTCCAACCGGGGGCACGACAGCATCGCCATCTTCGCCATCGATGAGCAGGGCAGGCTGACCGCCGTCGGCCACGAGCCCACGCAGGGCAAGATCCCGCGCAACTTCGGCCTCGACCCGACCGGGACCTTCCTCCTGGCCGCCAACCAGGACAGCGACACCATCGTCACGTTCCGGATCGACCCCCAGACGGGCCGGCTGAAGGCCACGGGCCACGTGGCCGAGGTCCCCGCCCCGGTCTGCGTGAAGTTCCATCGGGTCGCTTCCTGACCTCGACGCCCTTCTTTCAGCCCATCCACCCCCCCAGGGCGGTCCAGATCATCGCCCACCGGGGCATCCTGACCGCCGCCCCGGAGAACTCCCTGGCCAGCTTTCAGAAGGCCATCGACGCGGGGATCGAGTGGATCGAGGTGGACCTGCGCCTGACCCGCGACGGGCGTCACGTGGTGATCCACGATGCCACGCTGGACCGGACCACCAGCGGCTCTGGCCCGGTCTCCGAGATGGACCTGGAGGCCCTGAAGGCCCTGGATGCGGGTGCCTGGTTTTCGCCCGAGCACGCGGGGACGCGCCTGCTGACCCACGCCGAGGCCCTCACCTTTTGCAAGGGCAGGATCAATCTCTACCTGGACTGCAAGCGGGTCGATCCGGCCCTGCTCGTCCACGAGGTCCGGGAGGCGGGCATGGAGCGGCAGGTCGTGGTCTTCGACGGGCCGGAGAGGCTGGAGGAGGTCCGGACCCTGTCCGGCGGGGCCATCCCGGTGATGCCGAGCATCAACAGACGCCTGGAGGTGGACTACTGGGTGGAGCGCCTCCACCCCGAGGCCGTGGAGGTCCACGCCCACCTCCTCACGCCGGAGCTGGTGCGGGGGTTCCAAAAGGTCGGCGTGATCGTCCAGGCGCAGACCCTGGGCAATCGCGACCACCCCGCGATCTGGCGCGCCTGTTTCGACCTGGGCGTGGACTGGATTCAGACGGATCGGGCGGAGGAGGTCCTGGCGGAGTTTGAAAAGGGATAATGTCGAGGAGAATGACCTATGGGCGCACCCCATCGCTTTCAGGCGGCGTATCTTCACGCCACGGCGCGGCGGCTGTTCACGGCCGCGGGCGCGCCCCGGCACATCGCCGACGACGTGGCCGAGGTCCTGGTCAACTCGAACCTCACCGGGCACGACTCGCACGGGGTCCTGCGCGTCCCCGCCTACCTGAACGGCATCTCAAATGGCGGGATCGTCCCGGCCGCCGAGCCGAAGGTCGTCCAGGAGACCGCGGTCACCCTGCTTCTGGACGGGAACGGCGGCTTCGGGCACTACACGGCCCGGAAGGCGATGGCCCTGGCCATTGAGAAGGCAAAGCAGGCGCACGTCTGTTGCGTGAGCTTCACCCAGATCGGGCACATGGGGCGGCTGGGGGAATATGCGGAGGCCGCGGCGCGGGCCGGGTGCATCGGCCTCCTCACCTACGGGATCGGCGCCAGAGACAGCGGCAGCACCGTGCCCTATGGGGGCGCAAAGGGGACGCTGGGCACCAACCCCATCGCCGTCGGCATCCCGACCGGCGACGACACCCCCTTCATCATCGATTTTGCCACGAGCACGGTCGCCGAGGGCAAACTCCAGGTCGCCCGGAGCAAAGGCGCGGACCTGCCCCAGGGCCTCATCGTGGACAAACACGGCGCTCCCAGCGTCAAACCGGCGGACTTCTATGACGGCGGATACCTCCTCCCGTTCGGCGGGCACAAGGGCTATGCCCTCTCGCTCATGGTCTGCCTGCTGGGGGGGCTGGCCGGAGGCTTCAACGCCGAGAAGAGCGCCATGGGGGGCATGTTCATGCAAGGTGGTGGACGTCAGCGCCTTCACGCCCCTGGAGACCTACCAGCGGAGCGTGCGCGCCTTTCTGGACGGGCTCAAGGCCACGCCCCCGGCCCCCGGCTTTGCCGAGGTCCTGGTCCCGGGGGATTTCGAGCGCCGCGCCCGCACGGAACGCCTGGCCCACGGCATCGAACTCCCCGGCCCGATCTACGAACAGATTCAGGAGTGCGCGGGCAAGTTGAACGTCTCTCTGGGTGAAGAGACCATCGAGCCTGCCGATGTTGAACGGTATCAGACCATGTAACAAGCGAGGTTCTCACATGAAAAAGATCGCCTTTATCGCAACGCTCGCAATCCTGACCTCATTCAGCAGTGTGCTGGCTCAGGCGCAGAAGGACACCACCGCCGTGGTGGACGAGTCCCTCCCCCCCGGGGAGGAGCACGCCAAGGCCGCGCTGGAGCGGTCCCCCCGGCACGGCGAGTACGCGGACATCCAGATCCCCGACAGCGACGCGCCGGTGCGGACGTGGGTCGTCTACCCTGAGCGCAAGGACAGGGCCCCCGCTGTGATCGTCATCCACGAGATCTTCGGCCTGAGCGACTGGGTCCGCGCCGTGGCCGACCAGCTCGCGGAGGACGGCTTCATCGCCATCGCCCCGGACTTCATCTCCGGCAAGGGCCCCGGCGGCGGCGGCGCCGACTCCGTCGCCACCCGGGACGACGTGGTGAAGCTGATTCGCGGCCTCTCTCCCGAAGAGGTCACGTCCCGCCTGAACGCCGTCCGCGACTACGCCCTCAAACTCCCGGCCTGCAACGGGAAGAGCGCGACCATCGGCTACTGCTGGGGCGGCGCGAAGAGTTTCGCCTACGCCACGACCCAGCCCGCCCTGAACGCCGCCGTGGTCTACTACGGCACAGCGCCCGATCCCACGCAGCTCGCCTCCATCAAGGCCCCGGTCCTCGGCCTCTACGGCGGCGACGACATGCGGGTCAACGCCACCATCGACACGACCTCCATCGAGATGAAGCGGCTGGGCAGGACCTACGAGGTGGAGATCTACAGGGGCGCCGGCCACGGCTTTCTGCGCGCCCAGGGGGGCCGTGAAGGCGCGAATCTGAGGGCCACGCAGCAGGCCTGGCCGCGCACCCTGGAGTTTTTGAGAAAACATACTCAATAGAGGGATTCCGCTCATGAACTCCGCCGATGATCGCACCCTCCGCGCCCTGGTGGCCGAGGACGTGGAAGAGAACGCGCAGATCACCTCCGCCTTCCTGGAAAGCCAGTTCAAGACCACCAAGTATCACCCGGACTACCCCGGCGTCTTTTCCGGCTTCGAGCCGGCCTGGGCCTACTTCGAATCCTTCTTCGAATGGTACAACACCCAGCACCGGCACAGCGGCATCGCCTGGCTCACTCCCGAGCAGGTCCATACGGGCCAGGCACGAGAGGTGCTCATCCGGCACCAGGCCACCAAA
>SICM01000028.1 GCA_009694805.1 Candidatus Latescibacterota bacterium | reverse complement strand
CCTCCCAACCCACGGCCACGCCCTGGATCTGGGCGCCCATCACGGAGACGAGCCAGCCGACCACGTACAGCCGGTAGCCACGCACGCGGAACGCCGCATAGGGATCGTGTCTTTGCACGGGTGTGAGCGTGTCCTTTCTGGTATTTTGGGAAAATGTTTCTCTCGTGATGCAGGGTCTAACACGGCGATCAGAACTTCCCGCTGGCACAGCGCGAGTTCAACAAGGTGATGCGGTCGCACGCGATGGCCGGGTAGTCCCGGACGGTGATCGCCCGTCCGCTCACCGCTTCGATCTCGTATCCCGTGTCCTCTGCCAGCAGGTACGTCCCCTTCAGGTCCCGGTCACCGGGCGCATCTGCCGTTAGATGAAACGCGCGCCCCGCGACCGATGCCACCTTCAGCGCCGTCCGGCCTTCCGGAAGCCTCAGGACCTCCTCCCCGCATCGCAGTTCCGTTCCATCCAGCAGATAAGCCCTCAGAAGCCGGCCTGCCGCATCCACAGATGCAAACCCGAACCGGCCCGTCACGCTGAGGGGCCCGCACGTCACCGGGCCCCCCTCCGGCGATGACACGATGTAATCTGTACACCCCTCCCGCTCCACGGCGATGGCCATCGCCCCCGTCCGCGCATCGTCCACCACCAGCCGTGACGCCCGCACCGGCGAATCCTCTCCGGCGTAAGGAGACATCACCGCGGCGTATCGGCTCTCCAGCCCCGACCCGCCCCGGCGTTCCGCCAGGACCTCCTGCACCGGCGGCCTGTGCTGCTCAACGCCCAGGTTGCTGCGCCACCCCGGGGCGTCGGCCACCAGAAGCCGGTCGATGGGGCTCAAAAGCCGCAGGTCCATCCGCACCCCTTCGTATTCCCAGGTGGCCACGCACGGGCCCGTGGGCCTTGCCGCCCGCAGGTTGGACAGCCACTCCACCGTCTCCTCGACGGGCTCGGGGGTGGCCTCGGTGACCCCCACCAGATGGCCGTTGCAGTGGAATCCGTACGCGTGCTTCCCTCCCCCGGCCACCCGGAAGAAATCCGCTGTATAGGTCTGGCCGTCGGGAATTTCCACCAGCACGCAGGTCCTCTGGTAGGTATCGCACTGCGTGTACGCATCCGCCGATGCCTGGACCACCTCGACCCCCGCGCCCCTCCCGAACAGCTCCAGCCGGGACTTCCGGTCGGGGTGGTTCTGGCTCTCCCCGTCCACGATCACGAGGTTGTGCGACAGGGTGCTCTTCGTCCACGCGTTGCGCGGATCGTCCCAGATGTAGCCCCGGTCCGCGGCCATCTCCTTGCCGTGTGCGATGTAGATGATTCCCAGCGTGTCGTAGTGCCGGTGCCCCCCCTGCGAATACCCGTTCAGGTAGAACGCCGTCTGTTTACGGACCCCCTCGCCCCCCCGCAACACCGCCACGTGCCAGCCCGGGAACCACTCCGAGAAGTGGGGCAGGTGAACACGGGAGGCCGCCTTCAGGTCCGGGTCCCTGTGCCAGAGCGCGTACTCGCTCCCCTTCTCCGAAAGCGGCGCACCCTGCGCCCGCTCCAGCAACCCCGCGTACCGGTGCCCGTAGTGCGCCGCCAGGACCTCCGCGAAGACCGGGCTGACCCCTGAGCCCGCCCGGGAGTCCCCGATCACGGGGTTCTGCAGGTTCGGGTCCAGCATGCGCACCATGCTCTCCAGCGCCAGTCGGTAGCGGTCGCATTTCTGGAATGGGTCGAAGCCCTCCGGTCCCTGAGCCAGGTCCCGCGCCAGGACCTCCGGAATCTCCTGCATCAGGTTCAGGTGCATGTTGGAATACCCCGGAGACTCGTTGCAGAACCCGTCGAAGTGAAAGCTCCTCTCCAGCAGCGCCTCGAACCCCTCGATGGCCCGCCGCACGCTCTGCGGACGCCCGAACAGGATCCCCACCGCGCCGCTCAGCGCTCGCGCCGGACCGCACTTGTTGTTGATCTCGTCCCAGTTCTCACTGTCCGCACAACAGGCCAGGAGCAGGTCCTCCCGGACCCGGCGGTCCTCATCCAGCGACAGCGCCTCCCGGATCGCATCGTAGGCCAGGGCCACGTGCAACAGCGTCCGGGCATCCGACCCGCTGCACCCGAAACGCCCTGAACCCCAGAACCCGTTGTTCAGAGGGGTGGCATCGCCTTCGTGATGCACCGCCGGAAACGCCGTGGTGATGGCCTCTGCCGGAAACTTCCCCCCCCGGGGGTTCCTTCCCAGTTCGATGGCCACCTCCGCCGGCGGCAGGTCCGCGTACCGGCCGTCGTACGTATGGAACAGCCAGTTCGGATACCTTCGCGCCATGAGGTCCACGATCCACGCCGCGCGCTCCGCGTACGCCGCTTCGCCCGTCACTGCGTAGAGCTTCGCCATCAGCACCATCTGATCCACACACCACCGGCCCTTTTTGGAACGGATGATTCCGCTCCAGCTCGTATGCACCGGCCATCGGGACCACTTGAAAGCGTATTGCCCGGAGGTGTCTTCAGGGTGCGCCCGTTCCTCCTCCGTCAGGTAGAAGGAGAACGTCTGCCCCATCCGCCGCGCGGTCATCGCCCCCGTCTCCGGATGGTGGGCATTCGGGTACACCGTCTTGCAGTATTTGCAGGTCAGCCGATCCGGCTCGCGCACATCCCACTCGTAAAGCCCGGTCTCCCCCATGGATGACAGACGGCCCACGCACGCCGGGCAGTTCTGCCCATACTCCGGCCACGGCGTCAGCTCCGGCATCATGGCCTCCCAAAACGGCCGACCCTGCCCCATCCCATAGACCGCCTCTTCCCGCCACCCTGCCACGATCTCCTGCGCCCACGCGTGGCGTCTCAGGTTCTCGCGGGCAAACGTCACGTCCTGGAGCAGCATGTCATCCTCCCTGAAAGAAGGTGGGAAACCGCCCACAGCATGTTCACCTGCCTGGTCCGGCCCGGCTTCCGTCCGGCCTCACCACCGGACCTCCACGGGCACGGGGCCGTCCTTCGCTTGCCCGGGGACGAGGACGCGCTTCAGAAGGTCCTTTCCCGTCGGCGATCCCTGCGCAGGGAGGGTCATCTCCACGGTGGCGTCCTGCCCTGCGGCGTAGACGGGCCGTCCTTCCAGCGTCTCGTAGGCCACCGGCGGGGAAGAGACCAGGTGCGCGCCCCGGTCGTCGAAAGTCACCGACAGGGACACCTCCCGGTCGGCCTCGATGCGAAGGCTGCCGTGGCACAGCTCTCTGCCCCGGACCAGAACAAGGCTGCGCAGCCGGCCGTGGACATCCAGTTCAATGGCCCCGAAACGCCCCTTCAGCCGCAAACCCTCCGGCCCTGAACCCGACTCGTAGAGCGCCAGCCGCCGGCCCCCGTCCGCGTGCGTGACCTCCAGGACCGTCGCCGCATCCCCCGGCAGACGGCGCACTCCGGTGACCACGAACGTGTCGAAACCCGCCTCGTGTAAAGCCACGAAAGGCGCCGTCGTCCCCTGGTGGCGCACCATCAGACTGTGCCTGCCGGGGTCGGGGAAGGTGCTCAGGACAAAGGCCGTCTGCCCGGACGCGCCGGCCAGGGTCACCCGGGAGAACACGTCTCGACGCCTTCCGGCATATTCAGACCCGGGCTCGGCCGGGAGCCGCCAGGTGGCGGTGAACGTCTCGTCCGCCGCGCCTGTCCTGTAGTCCGGCTCGCCCCGCATCACGTAGAGCGCCGGCTCGAAACCCGTCCTGCGCTCCGTCGGAATCGAGATCGCCGGCTCCTCACCGACCCCGTGGTGAAACCAGTCGTGGACCTTCCCCCCCCGCACGTGGAAGATGTCCAGCAGGTACTCATCGAACTGGCAGATGAGGCGGCGGTAGGCCTCCGTCTGCTCATAGACCCGGTCTCCGTGGGCCTCGGCCACCTGCGCTGCCGGGAGATCCACGAAGACCTCGATGCGCGGAATGCGGTCGCCTTGAAGATGGTTTCCGTGTACCTGCGAGGTCTCATCGACCGTTACCGTGTTGTGGCCATACGAGGCCCCGCTGTACACACGCTGGTCCGTGTCCTCATAACGGGTGGTCTTCTCCCCGGTGAGCATCCGGTCGCGCGAGTAGGTGAGGAGATTCAGCCGATCCGCGTGCTGGTGGCTGCCCCCGGGCAGCAGGACGTTCAGCCCGGCGTAGAGACGGTTCCCGTTCGCCTCCCGCTTCAGCGCCACGTATCCGCTGGACAGGTGCGCGCTCTGGTAGCGCACGGGTTTCTCCTCCAGCGTATCGGCCCCGTACATCAACCCGATCAGCCCCCGGTCGCCCTCCCGCAGGGCGCGGTACGAGCCCGCCTCCTCAAGACCCAGGTAGCGATAGCCGATCTCCGCGGTCAGCGGATAGCTCGCCAGGCTGACCCGTCCCCCCATGTCGCTGAAGGGCGCCATCGTGAGGTCCGGGAAGGACTGGGCGATGAACCACTGGAGGGCCCGGCGCAGCGCGTGCGACCGGGGATTCTGCGGGCTGGTCTCGTCATAGACCTCCGATGGGAACAGGTCGGGCATCTGCCGCGAGAGCCGGTGACCCAGCAAGAGGGACTGGCAGTGGGGGCCCAGGGCATACAGGTGGTAGGCGCTGCAGATCTCCAGAGACGACCCGTCCGCCCGGTAGTAGTGGTCCGTGAGCCAGCCCAGGCTGTGATGGTCCGGCCGCTCCTCCGGCGCATACGCCCGGCGTCCGAAGGCCCAGTCCACGTAGTCCGCGTCCTCGATGGCGCAGCCCGCCAGCGCCACTGCGCTCAGGTAGTTAAAAACGTTGTTCTGAACCGGGCTGCTGTCCCGTTCTGTCCGGAACACCGCATCGACCCAGTGCTTGAGCAGGTCCATCTGGATCACGCGATGCCCTTCCGGGCTGAAAAGCCCCTCGACGCCCCTCAGGAGTTCATAAGCCTCCGCAAGGCTGATGACGATCTTGCAGTCCCCCTCCTTGTGGTACGTCCAGAGGACGGGGTAGAGGGCGCTGCCCCGGACCGGGAGCGACCGGATATGCCTGGCGAACAGCTTCAGGATTCCGGCGCTGCGCTCTGCGTAGGACCGGTCCGCGCCCAGGGCGTGCAGGAGCGCCGTCTGCTGGGCCACCTGGGCGATCCCCAGCAGGTACGAGCAGCCCCACCCCTCGTAGAGGGTCCCGGCATAGGCCGGGTACGTCGCCGGGGAGGTCTGGTCCAGGCTAAAGGTCTTATGGCACTTCTGGCAGGCGACCTCCCGGTCGTTGAAGGGGTCGAACGGCAGCCGGGTCAGACACTCCGGACAGGTCATCAGCCAGTAGACCTGCATCTTCCGTTTGGGCAGCAACGCCTCCAGCCGTTCGAGGGACTGCGCCAGCCACGGCTGGACGTCCGCGTCCATCTCCTCCACGGCCTTCCGCGCCCACGCCAGGGACCCGGCCTTCCGCTTCATCTCTTCGAGCGTCCCCACATCCAGGAGCCCGGCAGGATGGACCCACCCCTGCGCCCCGGTCAAGTTCGAGTTCATGAGACAATCCCCCTTATCCCAGTCGAAGATGGAGTTGCCGGATATCCCACGGGCGCAGCGAGAGCGCCACCTGTCCGGCGGCCACCGGCTGCTCGACGGCGCGCCTGCCGTCCAGGCCCGTCAGCTCGGCCGAGGCGATCGGCAGAAACATCCGCAGATGAGTCTGAACGGCCTTCCCCGTGGTGTTCGCCAGACGGACGCGGAACACATCCCCCTTCAGCCGGCAGGAGAGCAGCTCCACGTCCGGCGAATCGAACGACAGAAAAGACCCCGACGGTTCGCGTACCGGGCTACCGCTCCCTCCGGCGGAGATCGGCGTCGGGATGACGGGCTGGTGCCAGATCCGCCCCTGCATCAGCGGATTGTTCCCTGCGATCCCCACCGCGTACCGAAACCGGCGGGACACTTCGTTCTCAAAGATCAGAATGTTCGAGAGCGCAGCGCCCTGTCTCAGGTAAAATTCATTGCCCTCGTTGAGGAAGACCGTGCTCACCGGCTCGCCCTGCGCCACCAGCACATTGGGGCTGAAGAGCTGCTCGCCGTCGTGCGGCTCCAGCACGTTGAAGTGACAGGTCTGAATAGGCGTCCCCGCCCCGGCCAGCGCGAAGCGCACGCCCAGGTGGTTGCGCCACTGGTTGCCCTTCAGCTCGGGGACGTCGTCCACCTCCGTCTCGAACTCCACGACCGACGCCTCGGCATCCAGCCACGCCCGGGTTCGAAGCCGGCAGGGCTTTTGATCTTTCACGGGCAACTCAATGTCGAACTCGAACGCCCCGCGCAGAGGTCCCGAAGCAACAGGACGAATGCCCCGGCAGCGCTGCCCTCCGCCCTCCGGGCAGGTGAACGCCCCACTGCCGGGACCCAGAAGCTCATGGCCCGTCGCTTTGCACAACAATCGCCGAAGCATCCCTGTCGCCGGATCGAATTCGACGCGCAGCGCCCGGTTCTCCAGGTGATCCGCGCCCACCGAGACAGGATCGATCACGGCAGTCTGAACACCGGCCTCCGCGCGGGCGTCCACAACCGCGTAACCATACGACGGCAGATCCACGAGCGCGAGACGGTCTCGCCCGAAATCCTGCGCCGCCAGCGCCTGGTCGCCCGCGCAAATCGCCCGGCCAGCGGCGTCGGCCAGCGTCACGACCCGTCGCCGCCCGGGCGCGAAACTGTAGAGCATGAACCCGGTCCCACGGATCGAGGCGGGCGCCATGGCCTGCAACCGCTGTTGCATCAGGTACGCCGCCTGGCGCTCGGACGCGTCCATCATCGGCTCCGTCACCTCTTTCATGAGCCGGGGCGAGAACGGACCGACGTAATCGCAGATGTTGGGAACCCCGTACCCGACCTTGGCCGTCCTCGGATTGCCGATCCCGCCCAGAAAGGCCCCGGAAGGGTACCAGGGCACGATATACGTGCCGTGACCCTGGTAGTGCGTCAGCGCCTCCCAGTGGGCGTCATGATCCACGTCGGGCATCGGCTGGGCCCCGCCGTGGATCGCCACGCCGTCGATCAGCTCCGCCGCGGCAAACTGGCTGGTGGACCCCAGCGACCGCACGCAGTGCGTGTTGTAGTTGCCCGTGTTCTCCTGGTAGATCCCCCACAGATCCAGGTTGAGAAAGCCCGCGTCGCAGTGAAAGTCCCGCATGGCCGGACGCCGCTCCGGCGCCGGACGATGGCGCGTCACATCGAAGTACTCGGCGAACGTCGCGAAGCGTCCGAACACGGGGGCATAGTGGCACACCCGCGCCAGCTCTTCGCGCAGGTGACGATAGTAGGTGATATCGCCCAGACACGTAAACACCGCAAAGTCCGGGGTCTCGCGCTGGTGCAGAAACAGTTTCAAATGGAGGTTGTTATACGTGAACATGTTGAGCTGTTCCGACTTGTGCGGGTGGGACGGGAGCGAGCGCAGCCGGTCGCCGCTGGGCGCCACCCAGTCGATCTGTTCGTCGCGCAGCGTCGGCGCGTCCCCCATGTTCTGCACCCGGATCACCGCCTGGTCATACCCCTGCTGCGCCAGCACCGCGCCGATCTGCGGGCAGAAGCCATATTCCTGCGAGGCGTACGTGCCCGGCGGCCTTCCGAACACCTCCTGCCACACCTGCACCCCCACGTCGAACTGCCGGATCTGGCTCTCCAGCGAATGCAGGGGGGGATAGGGCTGGTTGCACGACCCGTTCACGAACTCCACCAGGCGCTGGTCCTGGGCGAGCCTCAACTCGGCGAAGAGGTCCGGAAACCGCAATGCCAGCTCCCGCACCGTCGTCGCGCCAAAATCCACGTTGAAGCGGTAGGAGCGCGTCCTGACCAGGTGCATGTAGGTCTCCAGCACATCGGCAGGGTGCTGCGGCCAGTCGATCTCAAAATAGCCGATATCGGGGTACAGTTCCCCGCCGTGAAGCGTGTCGGTGAACACGGCCGGTGTCGGCTGAAGCGTACGATTCACCCGTTCGAGCGCCTGGAAAGTATGCTTGAGCCCCCGTTCCGCCGCTTCGTCATCGCCCGCCACCAGGTCCCCCGCCGCCGCCACCGCCAGACCTGCGACGTCGGCCAGACCGGCGGCCTCACGACCCAGACAACGCGCCAGCTCCTGCACCGTCAGATACGCATACCCCAGCGCGTGAAAGTCCCGGCGCAGTTCAAACGTCTCGGTCAACCGCTGCTGCTCTTCATCCCGGAGCGGATCATCGACGAACCCGCCCACCACCTGCGCCATCAGGCCTGCCAGTTCAGCCAGCAGATGAGACAGCACATCCGGCAGGTTGGTGTAGCGCACCGCGGCCTGAAACGCGTTCCCCGCCCACACCGCCGCCCGATGCGAGACCACCAGATCGGGGTTGCCTCCGATCCGCGTCAGCACCTGAGCGCCGTTGGGCGCCAGCCGGAGGAAGGGCTGCATGTGGGGATAGTAGTACGGGCGCGCGGCCCCGGACCCCAGGTCCCACCGCTCACGCAACGAGACCAGGGTGGGCCGCCGGACATCGGCCAGCGTCATCGGCCCACCGACCTCCTCCAGCAGCTCAGCGGCGGGCTGTTGCAGCACGACGCAGCCCCCGCGCTTCAGGACCTGGGCGATCAACGGCCGATCGGCGACGGTCCCCGACTGCGCGAAGAACAGCATCGTCTGCGCGGCCCTGTCCACGTCCGCCCCCGACGCGTGCAGGGCCGGCGCCCCCTGCGTCCGGCACAGAATGAACGGGTCCCACAGAAGAATGTAGAGAAAATAGGTCTCGACGGTCCAGAACCTCCCCTGGTCCCAGCCCTTCCCAACTTCCCCCAGGCTGCGCCGCACGCCTTCAGCGCCGTCCTGCCCAACGATCACAGTTTGCATCCTCGACTCCTGTGCAAGAATGGGTGATAGCCTGGTCCCGGATCAGACCTTCGCGATGAGCCCCCCGTCCACCACGAGCGCCGCGCCGGTCATGAACGACGCCTCCTCGCTGATCAGGAACGCCACGCATCGGGCGACTTCATCGGGTCCGCCCATGCGGCCCAGCGCGTGCATCGCGTCAGCGGCGTGGCGCGCGGCGGCGGGGTCGGGCTGGATGGCAAAGTAGCCGTCGCCCAGCGGCGTGTTGATGTAGCCCGGACAGACGCAGTTGGCGCGGATGTGGTGCCGGCCATAATCGGTGGCGATGCTGCGGATGAGCATCAGAATACCCCCCTTGGACGCGCAGTAGGCGGCCAGCACGGGCTCGGCGACGAGGCTCAGGACCGAACCGATGGCGACGATGTTTCCGCCGCCGTTCTGGAGCATCTGCCTCACCGCAGCGCGGCAGCACAGGAACGTGCCCTTGAGGTTGATGTTGATCACACGGTCCCATTCCGCGTCGGTCGTCTCTGCCAGCGGCTTCTCGACCTGGACCCCGGCGTTGGCGACCATCGCATCCAGACGTCCGAAACGTTGCACCGTCCGGGCGACCAGGGCGTCGACGTCCTGCGGCTGTGACACGTCGCAATGCTGGAATTCCGCCATCTGGCCCGCACGCTGGATCTGGTCGGCCACGGCCGCGCCGGCCTCGTCGTTGATGTCTGCGATGACCACCGTGGCACCCCGCTGGGCGAGGAGCCGGGCGGTCGCCTCGCCGATGCCCGAGGCGCCGCCGGTGACGATCGAAACTTGATCAGTAAGCGTGTTCATAGATCCGTTTTCTTCCTCACGCGGACACTTCGCGGTTGAGTTGAACATCCACGTCCTGCGGCTTGCTCTGGGCTTCGAGGATCTGGTCGAGGCGATAAGGATAGGCCTGCCGGTCGAACCGTTCGGGGCCGCCGGGCTTGGGCCAGCCCGCCTGCGTCGTGGTGCGGGGCCGGTCCAGCAGATAGTTCGCGTACAGCTTCTGCGCGTGGGCCCGATAGGGCGCGACCGCCTGCTCGTTGTAGACATATTTCGACAGCCGTTCCGGGTCCAGGCGCAGGCCGTGGCCGGGGCGGTCCGTCAGCCGCAGATGTCCGCCGGTCCAGTCGAACGGCCCGCCCTCGATCACGTCGTCGCCCACCTGGATCGTTTCGTTGTCGATGGGGTGGCACGCGCGCGGCGTGGTGCCCAGGTACAGGCCCGCCGCGTCGCCGTCATACATCAGGGCCGACGCCATGGCGCAACGAAAATAGAGTTGCAGACACATCTCAAAGTTGCTGTGCAGCGTACGGTGCATGCCCATGAAGCGGCTCAACTCGTAGAGTCGCCACAGCCCCCACGGGCCGAGCCCGATGTCCGGCGAGCTGATGTCCGCCGCGTCGTAACGCTCCAGCAGATGCCAGTTCAATTCCCAGCAATTCGCCATCACACCCGCGCCCGGGTCGTGTACGATCGGCGGCGTCCACCAGTGGCACGACAGCGGAATCGGCTGCTCCCGCCGCAACTGCGTCATGTGCCGAAAATAGAACTCGCCCTGGTAGCTGCCCGAGGCCGGTGAACGGTCCGGCGCGGCCTCCCCCGGCGGATAGAACCGCTGCGGCAGCAGCGCGTTCATCGGCTGCTCGGCAAACTCGATGTTGCAACCCTCCACCGCGCGCAGGATCCGCCGCGCCTCCTGAAGGTTCCACGCCCCGTGCGCGTCGAAACGCACCCTCACCGCAGGCCCGACCGCTTCGCGCACGCGGTGAATCAGCTCGACGTGTTCCTCCGGCTGGTAGGCGGTCAGCGACAATTTGACCGCCGGGAACCCCTGCCGGGCCCGCATCTGCGCGTGCTCCGGCCAGCGCTCGAACGTCACCGCGTCCCGGCCCTGGATGTCGGCGAAGCGCTGCCACGTGTACGCCGCCATCGGCACCCGGTCGGGCGGCGCAAACCCGCGCTCGAACAGATCCGCCCACAACTGGTGCAGCGGCCGGCCCAGCGCCTGCCCCACCAGGTCCCACCACGCCATGTACAGCGGCGCTTCCAGTTCCGGGTCGAGCAGGTTCCGCGTCGGCTGCGCCCGGATTTCATCCAGGGCGCGACGGGTCTCCTCGGGCAGTTCAATCGACCACTCGCCCGTGCCGACCAGGCCCTCGTTCGTCACCAGTTCCACAAACGCCCATGAGCACGCCGGAAGGGCCTGCCACCCCGGCGTGTACACGCCCACCATCGGCACGAGCACCCGGTGTACCCGCGCTTCGGCGAGCGTCAGCCTGTGCGGCGCCAGCCAATCGCCCAGTTTCGCACGGAACCCTTCGATTCGCCTCTTGAGCATCCCGTCAAAGTCACGAAGGTCTCTCACGTCGATTGTCATAGGATCCTTCATCCCGTTGAAGTGAAACGAGCGCCGCTCGCCTGCGTTCGGACTACGGCCCCAAAACTTCGGTTGACATTTACGCTGAAATCATGCTAAATTTCGTCGCCGCCCCGGAAAAGTCAAGGCTTTTGAGACAGGGCGTTCCCAGTTCTTGCAGGAGGTTTGCCATGGGGTTCGGAAAGTCGCAAAAAGAGACGCTGGCTGTAGAGGGCATGTCCTGCGCCCACTGCGAACACGCCGTCGAGTCCGGCCTGAAGGACATCGCCGGAGTGGTGAAGGCCAGGGCAGACCACGGCAAGGGCCAGGTCGAAATCTTTTACAAGGGCCAGGCCCCGGACTGGGACGCGGTCAGACGGAAGATCACAGACCTGGGCTACACAGTCAAATAGAGAGCGTGAAGGAGAATGCTGTGAAACTGGCAAAACGGATGTCTCGACTGGGGACGGAGAGCGCCTTCGAGGTGCTCGTCAAGGCGAGGGCGCTGGAGGCAAAAGGGAAGGACGTGGTCCACCTGGAGATCGGCGAGCCCGACTTCGACACCCCCGCGAACATCGTCCGGGCAGGGGCCGAGGCCCTCCAGGGCGGCTGGACGCACTACGGCCCGTCCGCGGGCCTGCCCGACCTGCGGAAGGCCATCGCCGACTACGTCTCCCGCACCCGGGGCATCTCCGCCAGCCCGGACCAGGTCGTCGTGACCCCCGGCGGCAAGCCGATCATGTTCTACGCCATCATCGCCCTCACGGACGAGGGGGACGAGGTCATCTACCCCAACCCAGGCTTCCCGATCTACGAGTCCGTGATCGAGTTCATCGGGGGCGTGCCCGTGCCCGTCCGCCTCCACGAATCGAAGGGGTTCAACCTCGACGTCGAGGAACTGAGACGGAAGATCACGAAGAAGACGAAACTCCTGATCCTCAACTCCCCCCAGAACCCCACCGGCGGCGTCACGCCGAAGGAGGACCTGGAGGAGATCGCCCGGCTCGCTGTGGAACACGACCTCGCCGTCCTGTCCGACGAGATCTACTGCGAGATTCTCTACGAGGGCGAGCACCACAGCATCGCCGCGTTCGATGGCATGGCCGAACGGACCATCATCCTGGACGGGTTCTCCAAGACCTATGCCATGACCGGATGGCGGATGGGCTACGGCGTCATGCCGGAGGCCTTCGCCGCCCACGTCGCCCGCCTGATGACGAACACGAACTCCTGCACCGCCTCCTTCACGCAGCGGGCCGGCATCGAGGCCCTCACCGGGCCGCAGGACGATGTCCGTCGGATGGTGGCCGAGTTCAAACGCCGACGCGATGTGATCGTGGACGGCCTCAACGCCATCCCCGGCGTGAGCTGTCTCCGACCCAGAGGCGCGTTCTACGTCTTCCCCAACATCACCGGCACGGGCTGGGACAGCCGGAAGCTGGCCGACCACCTCCTTGAGGAGGCGGGTGTGGCCGCGCTCTCCGGCACGGCCTTCGGGAGTTTCGGCGAGGGCTACCTCCGCCTCTCCTACGCCAATTCCATCGAAAACCTCCAGAAGGCCCTCGACCGGATGGACGCCAGCATCCGCAAGATCAAGAAATGAAAGCCGTCATCCTCGCCGCGGGCCGGGGCAAGCGCCTCGCCCCCTACACCGATGCCGTCCCCAAGCCGATGGTCCAGGTGGGCGGAGCGCCCCTGCTCAGCCACATCCTGGACCGCCTGAAGGCCGTGGGCATCCAAGAGGTCTACCTGGTCGTCCACTATCTGGCGGAGAAGATCGAGGCCCACTTCGGGGACGGCGCCGGCATCGGCATGCGCCTCTCCTACCTCCGGCAGAAGAGCCCGACAGAGGGCACGGCCAACGCCCTCCTGCTCGCCGAGCCGTTTGTCAGCGACGCGCCGTTCATGATGTGCTGGGGGGATATCGTGACAGATGCCTCGGAGTACCGGCGGGTCATCGACCGCTTCCGGGAAGGCGACTGCGACGCGGTCATGATCGCCAACTACCAGGAGGATATCTCGGCGGGGGGGGCGGTCTACAAGGAGGCGGGTGGCCGCGTGACCCGGATCGTGGAGAAAGCGCCCCCGGGCACGCAGACGACCCACTGGAACAACGGCGGGATCTTCGTCTTCTCTCCGGACGTCTTCGATCACCTGCGCCGGACCCCCCTCTCCCCGAGGGGGGAGCGGGAGATCCCGCAGACCCTTCAGCTCATGATCGACGCAGGTCGCAAGGTCTACGCGGTCGAGATGGAGCACGAGCGGCTGGACCTCACCCGTCCGGAGGACGTGCCCCGCGTGGACCAAATTTTAAGGCAAAGCACAAAATACAAAATGTAAAATGCAAAATCATACGCTCCTCATTTTGCACTCTGCATTTTGCACTCTGCATTTCCCTATATCGTCCTCCCCCCGTCCACGATCAGCACCTGTCCGGTCACGAACTTGCTGATCGTGAACCCCAGGGCAGCCTCCGCCACATCCTCCGGCGTGGCCACGCGCTTGAGGGGCGTGATCTGTTCCGTCATCCGCTTGTTGTCCTCCCACCCCTTGATCCATCGGGTATCCGTCAGGCCAGGGGCCACGGCGTTCACCCGGATAGCCGGGGCCAGACAGCGGGCCAGAGACCGCGTGATGGAGATGACCCCCGCCTTGGACGCGCAGTAGGCGATGGAACTTCCGATGCCGGTCGTCCCGGCCGTGGACGCCACGTTGAGGATCGACCCGTCGCCGTGGGCCTTCAGGTGCGGGACCGCCGCCCGGCAGCAGAAGAACGTCCCCTTCGTGTTCACGGCCAGCGTCCGGTCCCAGATCTCCTCCGTCAGATCCTCTAACTGTTCGTGGGGCACCGCCGTCGTCGTCCCGGCGTTGTTGACCAGGATGTCCAATCGCCCGAAGGCCTGTACGGTGCGCTCCACCATCTGCCGCGCCTCCGCGTCCTTCGACACGTCGGCCTGGACCGCGACGGCCTTCACCCCGAGCCTCTGGAGGTCTGCCACGGTCTCGTTGGCCTCCCGTTCGGACCGGGAGTAGTTGACCGCCACGTGCGCCCCCTCCCTGGCGAACTCCAGTCCGATGGCCCTCCCGATCCCCGTCCCCCCGCCCGTGATCAACGCAACCTTTCCTTCAAGGCGTTTCATGTCAGCCTCTCTCTTGAAGGGATTTATTTCATCCTTCATCCTTCATCCTTCCGCCTTCTGTTTACGCCCCCACCCCCACGCTGACCGTCCGATCCTTGAGATGGAACGTGATCCGGTCCTTCCGCCGGCCCAGTGTCACGAGCACCGTCACCGCCTCTTCCGACTCCTCCACCACCTCGGCGACCAGCTCCTCCCCCGGCTCCTCCACGGGGTAGGGGCGCAGCGCCACGACAAACCGGTCGCGCCCCGTGCCGTGCAGCGGGGAGAGGCTGACGGTGCGGTTCGCGTAGGCCCCCTCCGTGTACGTGGCCGCGTAGTTCGTCGTGGCCTCGGAGAAGTTCAGGACCCACCCCTTCGAGCGGTCTGGCCTCAGAAAGAGGATGTCCATGAAGACGTCCTCGTTCTTCACCGTCCAGACATTGTCCCACGTCTCTTCCACGCTCCCCTCGTAGTGAAGCAGCCACGACAGCCGGTCGCTTTTTCCGGCGGCCGTGTCGTCGCAGATCACGACGTAGTCGGGCCGAACGAACGTGGCATAGCGGATGAATTTCTCGATCCGGCCGCCGTAGGCCCGGGTCCCGTCACTCACCACGACGTCGTACTTGGGCGTCGTGGTGAAGTGGATCACCTCGCCGTAGTGCTCCGGGCCGTAGGCCTGTCCCTGCCCGTTGACCAGGAGCGTGTTGTGCCCGATGGTGTTATTGGCATCGTAATCCCACCGGGGACCTTTAGTGTCGAAGAACCCGTGGGCGTGATCGTAGGGCCAGGCGCCGAGTTCCGCCGCAAGCTGTCGGCCACGGGCGCTCAGCATGAACGAGTTGATGTCCAGATGGGAATGGTTGGCGTCCGTCCGTCCGCTCTTGAGCCCGAAGAAGACCTGCTTGTCGTCTGCCCACCCGCTCCGGGACGCGGTCACTCCGATCCCCGTGAACAGCTTGCCGAGCGGCATGTCGTCCGGCAACCGCCCTTCCAGGTCCGGGTTGTACCAGATGAATCCGTAGATGTCGTCCGGGGGACCCTGGTTCACCGCCCACTGCCAGGTAGCGCTCTGGTAGTAGCTCGCCATGCGGGCCATGATCGACGGGCTGGGCCGGTGGCTGCGACAGTCCGCGAAGTTGTAGCAGCCCCCGTCCGGCGTCCCGCAGTAGAGGCCGAAGTCCGCCGTCATGCCGAGGTACTCGTGCCCGAACAGATCGACCTCGCCCCCCGAACAGCGGGCCAGCACGTCCGCGAACCGCACGGCCTCGCCGATCCCGTAGGCCCAGTAGCCGACCCCCTCGTCCCACCCGCCGTCCTGGTCCCCCCGGTCCAGAACCGCCAGAACCCCCTCCATCGACTGCTCCAGGCACGGGAGGAGGTCCGTGTAGTCCTCCGAGAAACAGAGCGCCGCGATCCCCATCTCCCCGCAGATCACGCTCCGCCAGTTGTGCGTGGCCTGGGTCCACCACTCCGACCGGGCCTTCGAGATCTCCAGAAACGGGTCGATCCCCCGCTCGAAGATGGCCTTTCTGAGCGCGGCCCGCTCCTCCGGCTTAAGCAGGTCATACAGCCAGTCATAGATCGTCGCCAGCCGTCGCGTGATCCCCGACACCGACAGGTCCACCCGGAGCGGCCTGTGTTCCGCCATCACCCAGTTGTCCCACTTCAGGATGATATTCATCACCTGTTTCGTGCGATCCGCGAACTTCGTCTCCCCGGTGATGACATAGGCGAAGGCCATCTCCTCAAGCAGCCTGAGCGCCTTCGTGCGCCCCGTCTTGAAATCCGACAGGTCCGCCAGGGCCGTCTTGAGGTGGCCCATGCACCGCTCCAGGATGGGACTCCAGATGTCCACGCACCGCTTCGCCTTCTCCCGCAGCGCAGGCAGATCATCCCCCCCGAAAAAGAGCCGGGGATGCGCTTCCGTCTTCTCGGGCGTCCACTCCTTCAAAGCATCCAGAAATTCCGACACGAAACCCTCCGTCTATGACAAGTGAGCAGCAAACGATAAGTATAAAAGACGTATCTCGTATCTCGTATCTCGTATCTCGTAAGAGGCTTTTATGAGATACGCTTCACGGGGTTTTCGTTTCACGCCTCGCGGTCTTCTATCATAGCCTTTCCATCCAGCAATTCGTGCGTCCCATCCCGACAGATCGCGTACTGAAACCCCGGACGGACGGAAGCGGCCCCGACCTGTCCATCCCGGTCCATCGCCAGGAAGGACGCCCGGATCGGCACGCCGTGGTCCGAATGCGAGGGATGCATCTTCAGAATGCGTCGGACCGCCTCCTCGCACGCGTCCTGGGGGGATTCCCCTCTCCGCATCCGTTCGACGATCAGGAACGAGCCGCAGACGCGCGCGATCACCTCCCCCAGCCCCGTGGCCACCGCAGCCCCGGCCTCATTGTCCGCGTAGAGCCCGCAGCCGACCAGCGCGGAATCCGACACCCGCCCCGGCAGTTTCCACGAGACCCCGCTCGTCGTGCAGGCCGCCGCCAGGTCCCCGTTCGCGTCCCGCGCGATCACACCAATGGTGTCGTGCCCCTCCGGGCCCCGGTGTGTCTTCACCCTCCACTCCAGCCACCGCTGACACGCCGCGTCCGTGAGCAACGCCTGCTCCGGGAACCCCTGCGCCCGGGCAAACTGCTGCGCCCCCTCCCCGGCGAGCATGAGGTGCGGCGTCCGCTCCATCACCCGGCGGGCAACCGCCGTGGGCGTGGCCACGCGCCGGAGCCCCACGACCGACCCGACCGACCCGGTGCGCCCGTCTGCAATCGCGCCGTCCAGCTCCACGACCCCTTCGGCGTTGGGATCGCCCCCGATGCCCACACTCGCCAGCGTCGGGTCGATTTCGATGACCGTGGCCCCGCGCTCCACGGCGTCCAGCGCCGACCCGCCCGCGCCCAGGACCTCCCACGCCGCCACGTTGGCCTTCAGGCCGAAGGACCACGTTGAAATAACGACAGGTATAATAGACATTTGTTTTGATTAAAGAGGGGGCAAGATAAGGCATTCTTTCAAACGGTACCGTATCTCTTTTTAAACTGCTCCCGCAGCGCCCCCTTCTGCACCTTCCCCGTGGCCGCCGTCACCGGCAGCGCGTCCACGAATGTCACATAGCGCGGCTTCTTGAAACCCGCCAGCCGCCCCCGCACGAACGCGATCACGTCCTCCGGCGACAGCGCGGCCCCTTCCTCCGGCACGATCACTGCCAGGACCGACTCCCCCCACTCCCGGTCCGGCACCCCCACCACCGCCGCGTCCCGGACCCCCGCCAGCTCTTTGAGCGCCCGTTCGATCTCCGCCGGGTAGATGTTCTCCCCCCCGCTGATGATCACATCCTTGGCCCGGCCCGCGATGGAGAGGTACCCGTCCGCATCCCACCGCGCCAGGTCCCCGCTGTGCAGCCATCCGCCCCGCATCGCCTCGGCCGTCTTCTCCGGCATGTTCCAGTAGCCTGCCATGATCGCCGGACCCCGCGCCACGACCTCCCCGACTTCCCCTATCGGCACGTCTCGCCCGGCCGGGTCCACGACCCTCACCTCCACGGTCGGCATCGGCCGACCCACCGCCCCGATCTTCGTCCGGTCTTCCCGCGTCAGCCTGCAGACCGTCAGGATGCACCCCGCCTCCGTCAGGCCGTAGGTGACGTACACGTCCGCACTGAACCGCGACAGGATCCGGTCCAGCAGGTCCGGCGGAAACGTATCCGAGGACCCCAGGCAGCGCCGGACCGACGACACGTCGAAGGGTGTCTCCTCCAGCGTCCGGAGGATGCGCCGCCAGACCGTCGGCACGCAGAAGAGATTCGTGATGCGGTGCCGCTCCGTGGCCTCCAGGATGATCTTCGGGTCGCCACCGTCCAGGACCACCAGCGTAGCGCCGACCAGGAAGTGTGGCAGGACCAGACAGTCCGGCCCGCCCGTGTGGAACAGGGGGTAGATGACCGCGCCCACGTCCTCCGTCGCGTTCCCCGTCGAGAGCGCCAGGCTCATCGCATGAAGATAATGATTCTTGTGGGTGAGCGTGGCCCCCTTCGGGAACCCCGTGGTCCCGCTCGTGTAGAGGATGATGTGCGGATCGTCCTCGGCCACCTCGACCGCCGGCTCCGACGGGTCTGTCCCTGCCATCAGGCGGGCCAGGTCAGACGCCCCCCCGCCTTCGTCGTACCCGAATATCCGGACCTGGTCCATCGCCGACCCTGCAACCTCCGCGAATCGTCGCTCCACGAGGAACAGCGACGCCTCCGACTGCGACAGCGTGTAGCGGATCTCCTCCGTCCGGTACCAGAAGTTGACCGGCACCGCAATGGCGCCGGACTTGGCCAGCGCAAAATAGATCGCCACGTAAAAGTCGGAGTTCCGGCCCAGCACCGCCACGCGGTCCCCCTTCCGGACACCCAGCCCGACCAGCGCGTTCGCGAGGCGGTTCGCCTGCTCGTTCAGCGCGGCATAGGTCGTCCTCCGATCGCCGAAGATCAGGGCTGTCTTGTCCCGGAACGCCTGCGACGCCGCGTTTCTCCTGAGGATATTGCCAAGCAAAAGCATAGATCCTTCCAGGGAAAAGCCTTATCAAAACGACAACCGGCGCGCCGCCAGAAACCCTCACCGCAGGCGTCCAGCAGAAGCACCCCACATGCCGGGGGCACAAATTTCGGTGCGTCCGCTGAACGTTAAGGTTGCGGCGCGCCAAGCCTCGCCGGCGCCTGAGGCGCGTGCTTCTTTGGCCCCACCTTTCTTGCACGAGCAAGAAAGGTGGGAATGCCGGTAAGGAAGACTCTGAGCGAGCCTGTCTCTTCGCCCTATCTTTTTGTTGCCCAAGAAATGAGGAGAAGGCATCTGAGGAAGTCATGTCCGCTTCAAGAGATGTTTCTGAACCTTCCCCACCGCCGTCCTCGGAAACTCCCTCCGAAACTCCACGCGCTCCGGCGCCTTGTATTTTGAAAGCCTCTCCGCACACCAGGAGATCAACTCCTCCGCGCCCGCAGCGCACCCCTCTTTCAGGATCACGAACGCCTTCACGGCCTCGTCCCGAACCGGGTCCGGGACGCCCACGACCGCTGCATCTGCCACAGACGGATGGGTCTTCAGGACCGCCTCCACCTCCGAGGAGGAGATGTTCTCCCCGGCCCGCTTGATCGTATCCTTCGCCCGGTCCACGAAGTGAAAATACCCCGCCTCATCCACCCGCGCCCGGTCACCGCTGTAGAGCCATTCCCCCCGGAGCGCCTCCCGCGTGGCCTCCGGATTCTTGAAGTAGCCCTTCATGAGCGTCTGTCCCGGCGTCCCCCGGACGATCAGCTCCCCCACCTCGTCCGTGGCCACCTCCCTTCCCTCCCCATCCACGACCCGGCACTCGTATCCCAGCACCGGCAGCCCCATCGACATATTCCGACACAACCCGCCCGCCGGGTTCATCAGGGGGAGGCCCACCGTCTCGGTCATCCCCCAGAGCTGCATCAGCGGAGCGCCGAAGCGTCGATCCCAGTCCTCCATCTGCGCCTCGGTCACATTCTGCGCGAACGTCACGAACCGGAGCCGGTTCTGCCGCAGGTCGGGCCGCTCCGGCTGCCCCAGGATCATCCGGATCGGGGCCGCGAACAGCGCCGCGGCCGTGGCGTCGTACCGGATGGCCTGGTCGAAGAACCGGGAGGCGCTGAACCGCTCCGTCAGGGCCACGCTCCCGCCCACGAGCAGGGACGGAAGCGTCGCGTGGACCTGCGCCGCCGCGTGGAACAGCGGAAGGACCACGAGATGGCGGTCGTCCGGCAGCAATCGCACCGCCCTGGCCATCGCCTCGGCCCCGTAGAGGTAGGCCGCGTGGGTGATCAGGACGCCCTTTGGTCTGGAGGTCGTCCCGGAGGTGTAGAGGATCGCCGCCTCGTCGGAGGATGCCGGGCCTTCCTCCGGCGCCTCCTCCGATGCCTCACAAATTAGATCGTCGAACAGCCTCACGCCCGCCATCGCCCCGGACGCCCCGCAGAGAACCACCGCCCGGACCCCGGGGACGCGGCTCCCGACCGCCTTCAGGATCTCCACGTTATCCGGCTCCGCGAACAGGACCCGGCTCTCGGAGTGCTCTGCGAGATAGGCCAGTTCGTCCGCCGTGGACCCCGGGCTCGCCGGGACCATCACGGCCCCGAGTTTGGCCGCCCCGAACCAGAGATACAGGAACTCCGGGGAATTGGTCAGGCCCAGCAGGACCCTGTCCCCTCGCAGGACACCCAGCCCCCGGAGCGCGTTCGCCGTCCGGTTGACCGCCCGGTCAAACGCCAGATACGAGAACTGCCGGACCGACCCGTCCGAGGCCTCGAAGATCAGGAATGTCTTCGCGGGCTGCGTCACGGCCCAGTACTCCAGCACAGAGCGCAGCGTGCGCCTGCCGACGACGGTCATGGTCGTCTTCTCTTCTCGACAAAATCCTTTATCCCCGCGCGGGCCTCGTCCGTGTCAAAGCAGATCCGGAAGGCCCGGCACTCGTAGTCGTCCGCCTCCCGCACCCCCATCCCCTCCTCCGCGTTGAGCACGGCCTTGAGCGCCCGGACGCCCGTGGGTGAATGGGCCGCGATCTCCCGCGCAATCCGCTCCGCCGTCTCCATCAACTCCGCATCCGGCGCGACCTCGTCCACCAGCCCGATCCGATGGGCCTCCCGCGCGTCGATCACGTGCCCCCGGAACAGCAACTCGCGCGCCTTGCTACGGCCCACGACGCGGGTCAGCAACGACATGCCGTAGGGCGTGCTCCATCCGAGCTTGATCTCCGGGCAGCCGAGCCGGGCCGATTCCGCCGCCACGCGGATGTCGTGGTAGAGCGCGAAGGCGATCCCCCCGCCCAGGGCGTAGCCGTGGATCGCCGCAAGGGTCGGGACCGGCAGGTCCGCAAGGCGCTGGCAGATGCGCGCCTCCCGCCGCACGATCCGATCCGCCTCGTCGGGAGAGACGCCATACAGGTCCTTGACGTCGCTCCCGGCGCAGAACGCCCGCCCTGCCCCGGTCACGATCAGCGCCCGCAGGTCTTCGCGGGCCTCGACCTCGGCCAGAGCCGCCTCCAGGTCGGCCTGCAACCGGTGGTCCAGGGCGTTGAGCGCCTCGGGGCGGTTCAGGGTCAGGACCCCGATGTGATCCCGAAAGGTCAGGTCAACAGGCATAGAAAAAATGCGGTCATGACTCGCAGCCCTCTCCCGCGTGCGGGAGAGGGGCCGGGGGTGAGGGCCGTCTCCCGTTTACAGGTTCTGTATCGAATCCAGCCCATCCGGCTGCGGAAGGACGTAGCGGATGGGCTGAATGGACCCGTCCTTCTTGACGACCCGCTCCGCCCGTTTGCGGATCAGGACCGAGTGCTCGATCAGCAGATCGTCCTCCACGATGGATCCGAAGAGGTAGCTCGTCCCCTTGATCGTGACGCAGTTCCCGATGCGGGTCGGGTGCTCGTCGCTGCCGGTCACGTTCACTCTGGACTCGATCCGGGTGTTCGAACCGATCTCCAGGTTCCCCTTGATGATGTTCCCCTCCAGGATCTCGCTGAAGTCCCCCACCTTCAGCGTCTGGTGGGCGTAAGTGCTCAGGGACACATTCTCCCGGATCTGAACCCCCCTTCCGAGGAGGATGTTGCCGCCCAGCACGCTCCGGTGGCCGACGTGGACGCCCCGGCTCAGCCGGACGCCCGGCCCGACCCAGGCCCCCTGTCCGATGAAGATGTCCAGCGGGACGCCCTCCCTGTCCATCTCCTCGATCTGGGCCACCACCTCGTCGGCAACGTAAAAATCCTCCTCGTCCTGGAGGGTGACGATGTCCTTGAGCCGCTCGTAGACCTGCCGGCGGGCAATGGCCTGCATCTGCTTGAGCTCGCTCTTGACGTTGAAGGCCAGGACCACGTCGTTGTCCACCGCCTGCGCGTCCCGCACCACCAGGCCGTGCTGGTTGAACAGGTGGATCAGGTCCGTGAAGTAGATCTCTCCCTGGGCGTTCTCGGCGGTCAGTTCGTCGATATGCGCCTTCAGCAGAGGGCCCTTGAAAGCGTACACGCTGGTGTTGAACTCCCGGATCTCGATCAGCTCCTGCCGCGAAAACCGGTGGACCCTCCCCCGGTGCTCGACCTCGTACGGGGCGTCGTCGGACAGGCGCAGGATATCCTTACACTCCTTGATCTCGATCACCTGCCCGGCGTCTTCGAGCGGCTGGCCCGATGCGTCCCGTTCGGGGACCCGAACGATCCGTCCGTAGAAGTTGTCCGCCGGAGCCCCGTCGTAAATGCCGGTCAGCACCATCATGTCGGTATCCTGCGACTCGAACTGCTCCCGGAATCGGCTGACCGCCGCCGCCGTCAGGAGCCCCATGTCACCGGGGAAGATATAGATATTTCCACGGTAGTCGCCGTTGGGGAAGACGTTCAGCCCGACCCGCACCGCGTCCCCCGTGCCGATCTGCTCGGCCTGGTAGGCAAAGGCGCGGCCCTCCCTCCGCCCGGCCGCGCGGGCCACCTCCAGGGCCTGGATGCCCACGACGATCACCAGGTTGGAGCCCGGCCCCAGCCCCAGCCGGGCTGCTTCCGCCTCGCGCACCACCGTCGGTCGCCCCCAGATCTCGTGCAGCGTCTTGGCCGTCTCCGACCGGATGCGTTTCCCGTGCCCGGCGGCCAGGATGATCGCTGTGCTGGGGGCAGCCGGGTCGAGCGGAGAACTGAGCCCCTCAAGGGATGTGAGAATGTCGCTCCGGGCCTCATTCGTCTGAGTAGCCATCATATCCTGCTTCATCTTCTTATTTCTCTGTGTTCTCTGCGGTCTCTGCGGTGAATGTTTTTAGCCTGCCCCCTGAACGCAGAACCGGTCGATCAGCTTCGCGTAGACCTCGATGCCCTTCCTGAGCTGGTCGATGCTCACCCACTCGTCGTGTGTGTGCGCCTGTTTGATGTCCCCGGGGCCCAGGACCACCGACTCGAGGTAGTCCCCAAACACCATGCCGTCCGTGCCATAGGAGACGGTCCGGGCCTTCGGGCGTCGGGTGACGGCCAGCGCCTCCTTCACGATCTTCGAGTCGAGCGGCGTGAAGAACGGCTTGCCGATCTTCATCGGGGCGAGGTGGACGCCGTGCTCCCTGGCCGACGCCTTCACCCGGCCCACGATGGAGGCCACGTCCTGGCCGGGCATGGCCCGGTAGTTGAGCGTCACGCGACTGAGGGGCACCGTCACGTTCGACGCCGTGTTCCCGTCGTTGATGGTGATGTTCCAGTCGGAGAACGGGGGATCGAACGTCTCGTTGAAGTGCTTCCGGTCCGTGGTGATCTCATAGTACATCTTCCACATGTCGTGGAGGAAGGGGATCATCTTCAGGTGGGCGTTGAACCCCTTCCCCGTGCTGCTGTGCGCCGCCCGCCCCTTGGCCGTGACGATGAAGCGCATCGCCCCCTTGTGGGCGTGGACCACCTGCAGGAGCGTCGGCTCCGTGATGATCCCGTGGCGGACCTTCACGTCCCGGAACAGCCCCGAAGACGTGGCCACGGCCCGCGCCCCGCCGCAGCTCGTCTCCTCATCGGAGGTCACGACCACGGTGATCGGCTGCTTCAGGACCGAGGCGCTGAACCCCTCCGCCGCGCACAGGGCGCAGGCGATCTGGCCCTTCATGTCGCCGCTCCCTCGGCCATAGATGCGCCCGTCCTTCACCGTGGACCTGAACGGCCCGCCCGGTCCGGCCCAGTCGTCCGCGGGCACGGTGTCCGAGTGGCACAGCAGGGCCACCCCGCCCTCCCCCTTCCCCTTCCTGCCCACGACGCTGACCTTCTTCACGCCGTTGTCGTCATAGGTGGTCAGTTCGGTCTGAAATCCTATCCTGCGAAGCTGTTTCTGGATGTAGTCCGAGACGCCCTCGTTGCTCAGGCTGCTCGAAGAGTTGAAGGCCACCATGTCCTGGGTCAGCTTTACAACGTCCATAAAAGACTCCTGATCGTTTCGTGGAAGAACCCCTCCGCCTTCCGCTTTTCTCCGCGTTTATCTGTGTTCATCTGCGCTCATCTGCGGTTTAACTTTGTATCGTCGCCCGGCAGTTCCCGCTCACCCGGAACGTTCCGTCAGGCCGCCGCACCGCCGTGGCGTGCGGAACTACGGAGAAGCCGTCCCCCGGACCGAAATCGTAGAGGAAGGCGACCCGGCCCGGGGCAAAGGCGCTCAGGTCGTGCCTCCCGACCAGGCTGATCCGCCCGTCCCGGCGCGACCCCGGACGATGCGGGGACAGCCTCACGTCCTCCACGGGAAGCCAGACCTGCTGCCCCTCGTCCACCAGCCGCGCCCCCCGATAGTACCCCTGCGAGGCCAGATAAAGACAGGTGTCCGTCGAGAGACCCGACCCGTCCGCATCCACGGCCCCCGTCACGATCCGCCCGATACGGAAGCTGTCTTCTCCGAACCCGATCCGGTAGCGCCGGCCCCGCCCTTCGACCGACGTGATCGTGTAGGCCGCGGACCGGCGACCGTTCCCGATCAGCGCCACCTCTCCGATCAGGTTTCGTGGGCTGGGCCGCTGGCTCTCGCGATCCACTTCGATCTCGATGGAGGACGTTCGATCTTCCACGCCCAGGATACGGCCAGAAAGCCCCCGCTCGATGGCCAGCGAACACCCCTCCTCCCGGATCTCCCCCGGTCCCACCAGGGCCATCCGGACGACCTGCCCCTCCGGGTTCCGGCGCACCAGACGGAAGGAGGTCCCCCCCGGTCCGACCGTGTGGAGGATGGCGTCCTCGCCGTACTGATGCCCGACCTTCAGGCCGAGGGTCCGCCCGTCGCCCGTGTCTGCGCGCGTCACCGAAAACACCTTCGGGTCATCCCGGAACGGCTCGGCCACGGACGCGAACCGGCTCGCGATCCCGTCGCCCCGGTTTCGGAGGAGGACGTACTTCAACTGTCTCGGATTCCCCGGTTTGCGCGGCGGGTCCCCGTGCGCCACGATCACCTCATCCGACGGCAGGAAGGTCGTTCGGAGCCCGATGCCCGCCTCCATGTCGGTCCAGGTCGCGGACCACGCCTGGGATGGCCGGCCCCTCTGCACGTCATACAGATAGGAATACCCGCCCCCCCGGTAGGTGTAGTAAGACCGCCCTTTCCGGAGCGGGTCCGTCAACCCGTCGTCGTCGTAGATCGCCCCGAACGGCACATCCTCCCCAGCGAGCGTCCCGTGTGCCTGGGGCCGCGAGAGGGCCATGTCCTCGACGCTGAACGTCCCGTCGAAACCGTGCAGGCTGTAGTCGTGCAGACTCCCCCCGGCCACGCGGAAGAGGTCCAGAACATAGCGGGCGTCCGGGGCCAGGTCGATCAGCGCCACGGTCCGCCGGTACTCCGACGTGGCGTGATACGTCTCCGGGGCATCCACCTCGGCCAGACTCAGACCGTCCGTGGGGGCAAAGACGCACAGCCGGCCCGGGGCCTGCGTGTCCTGCCGCCGTCCGTCCACCACGACCGTGGCGTGCGACGCCGTGTTCTTCGACCAGACCGCGGGCGTGTCCCCCTCCGCCGCGTGCTCCGGGTACCCGAGGTCCGGGATCAGCTTCCGGTCATACCCGAACAGCTCCAGAGTGAGCTTGTCGAAATGGGCGTGCTCCGTGGCCGAGCGCCCGTAATACAGCGAGGCAGCGGTTCGCTCCTTCCCCTTTCCGGATCGGAGCAGCGCCAGGCCATATCCCCCCATAAGACGGCTCTGGCCGGTGAGCTGTTTGAGTTGCGCCGCGCCCTCCCGGCTGGAAGACACCTCTACGGGCTTCTCGAACAGCGACTCGAACGAATCCAACCCCGCCTTGCGCAGCCGCAGCAGCTCCCCGACCAGCGGGTCGGCGGTCGACCCATAGGCGGCTCGGAGCGCGAAGGTGGACGGCTGCACCATCCCGCCCAGGGCGCCCCCCGCGTCCCCGATGGCCGGCGTGAACCGGTCCAGACAGACCATCTCCGCCGCCCACTTCAACATCCGCCGCATCTTGGGCCGGTCCCACGCCCGCACCCCGACGCGCTCCAGCATCACGGCCACGTTGCTCAGGTGCTCCACCCATCCGGAGCAGTAGGAGGGAGAGGACTCCCACCCGATCCCCTCCCGGAAGATCAGGTTGTGGAGCGCGAAGTTCAGCCCCTCCGCGTGCGCGGCCTTGTCCCGGAAGATGTAGTCGTCGAAACTCGTAAGCATCTCCTTGAGCGGCGTGGCCTCCCCTGTGTTGTTCAGCACCCAGTCCACGGCCCGGTCGATCTCGCGGGGGTCCCCAGACGCCAGGGCCGCCGTCAGAAGCGCCTCCTGGTGCATGCCGTAGTTCCCGCGCACCTGCCCCCTGTACACCCCTTCGATGCTCGCCCCGATGATCCCCCGCTCCAACTTGGCCCGCGCCGCCTCCGCGTGCGGCCCGAACGTCGGGTCCGACGGGAGGGCGTCCCGCACCGCGTCGCACGCCTCGCACAGCCGCCTGGCGTTCACCGTCTCCGAGATCAGGTTGAACATCTTCCCCGTGTAGCCCGGGGAGAATTCCAGAGGGTACATGGCCTGCGTCGCGTAGTCCATGTCCGGGTAGACCTCCGCGATCCGGTCCAGGATGACCAGGGCCTTATGCGCGTACCGGGCGTCTCCGCTCAGCAGATACGCCCGGGACAGGGCCGTGAGCCCGGCCATCACCGTGCTCCAGATGTGCTCGCAGCAGTAGGCCACGAACCAGTGCCGGTAGGGTGATCCCTCTGCCCGCCACCCCCAGCCGTCGTCCGCGTGCGGGCCGGTCAGCAGGCCCCGGTCCTGCATACCGGTCCGGTAGAACGCCTCGAAGTCATTGCTCGGGTACGTCTCGCCCCCCACGCCGCAGGTGATGCGCCACCGGTCCTGGAATGGGTCGTGCTTCCACCCTCCCTGCGCGTACCCCCGGTACCCCTCCGGCCCGCTCCCGTGGACCGGGCAACCCGTGACGTAGTTGACCGTCCACGTGCGCGGCACCTTGGCGTCGGGCATCAGGTCGTGGATGATCGCGTCGTCCCGGTCCAGCCAGGGCGCGGCGGAGGAAAAGAGGGCGTCTGCGATTTTACGTGCAGCAGGATCGTCCGCCACGCGCTGCCGGGCCAGGGCGATCTGTTCTGGTGTCAGTAGATTCACACGTTCTCCTTTGGGTTTACCCCACCCCTCACGCCAATCCTCTCATTCCACACTCCAGCTTTCCTGGGTTCATACAAAAGAACAGACCAACAAATGGCGCGCCGTCAGAAACCCTCACCGCAGGCGTACAGTAGAAGCAACCCACTCGCCGGGGGCACATCATGGGGTGCGACAACTGAATGTCAAGGTTGCGGCGCGCCCAGCCCGCCCAGGGCGGTGGAACGCGACGGTTAGGAGCGTTAGGCTGGGTGGCATGAGGGCGATTCTTTGCGCCACTTTCTTCTAAAGAAAGTGGCAAAAGGGCCGCTGAGACGGACTCTAATGGGGAAAATCGTTCGGCGTCGGCAGACCAGGCACGGCGTGGCCTGAGCGCAGCTCCGGATCGCGGTGCAGGTGCCCGATGCGTCCCCCCGGCGGCGTGGCGTCCTCGAACCAGAACGCCTCCAGGTCCTCGTAGACCTCCAGCACGTCGTGCTCGTCGCCGGCCTTTGTGCAGACGATGTCGCCAGGTTTTACGTAATAGGTCTGCCCTTCACTGTAGACCCTGCCCTTGCCCCTGAAGATCAGCCAGTACTCGTCGCAGTCGTGGTAGTGCCGGTCGAAACGCCCGCCCTGCGCCGGGACCCGGAACACCCCGGCGCTCGTCGCGCGGCTCCATTCGGGCCGGTTCTGTGCGCTCAAGGAGCGTTCGCTGGTACGTATGACAGGCATAGGAAGATCAGATTCCCTTTGGAACCAAGACCATCTTGAGGGCTCGGCGGTTCAACGCTTTTCCTTCAGCGCCTCGCCGACCCACCGGATCTGCTGTTCCCGCACGAGGCCGTAGTTGTAGAACGTGAACCCATCCCCCCCGGCCTCCCGCATCCCGCCGATCTTGTCCGACAGGACCTCCGGGAACATGTCCGCCGGGCCGATGTTGCCCAGCAATCGTGTCTCGCCTGCCAGAACCGCCCGGTGCTTCTGGAGCGCCGGCGCGATGTCAGCCCGTTGGTCCGGGATGCCGGTCGAGACCACATCGATCAGCGGCAGGAGCCGGGCCGCATCGAGGCCGCTGAAAGCCTGTCCGGTCTTCGAGAGCAGGGCGGTCTCCGCCCGGACGTTGCCGTACGACCGAGCCTTGCCCACGACCGCCTCGAATAGGGAGGAGGCCGTCTCCGTCCGGACATCCAGATATTTCCGGAGCTTCCCTCCCAGTGCCGTATCCAGAAATTCGTCGTCCACGGGCATCTGCTCCGCCGGGCCGGGGACCTTCGCCAGCTCACGCTCCAGGAGGGCCGCCACCTCGGCGCGAAACGCGTCCCCGTCCATCCCAGCGCGCGAGGCTGCCTCCGTGCAGGAGGGGCAGAAACAGAGCCCCATCAGAAACTGGAGGCGGGGTGGAATCTCCGCGAACACCTTCGGGTTCATGAATCCGTAGTTGAACCGGAGGTAGCTCAGGGACTCGATGTACACCCCATCGGGCCGGTAGTTCCCCACCACGTCATCCGTGAGCGCCAGCACGTATTCCCGCACGTCCGGGCAGGCCGGGCAGAGCTGCGCCAGGTAGGGGTTCCCGAAGGCGTCCTGCTTGGCGCAGTCCGGGAAGGTGCGGGCCATGTGATGGTTGTAGAAGTAGACGATCCACGCCGTGAACCCCAGCCCCCGCTTCCGCAACCCTTCGACGAGGACCGGCAGGTAGTCCGGCCCGGTCACCACATGGCTGACCCGCGCCCGCAACCGGGTCCGGTCATAGCGCCCCGGATCGGGCTGGAAGTACACGGCCCCATCTTCGCCGTAGTAGAGCTTCCGCTTCGGGTTGTGGGGGAGGAAGTACGTGGAGATGTGGTAACTGACGGCCAGGGAGATGTTCGTGAGGCCGGCCTCGGCAATCCGGTCCAGCGCCCGGTCGATGCCCTCATCGTGCAGGTCCCACGTATAGGTGTAGATCGTGTTATACTCGCGGGCCATGCGCCTCCCTTATTTTACATTTTACATTTTGCATTTTGCATTTTGCATTTTGCATCTGCTTCTTCTTTACTGCGCCGTCCATCCCCCATCTATGAACAGCGTTGTGCCGGTCATGAAACTGGAGGCGTCGGAGGCCAGAAACACCACGGGCCCGGCCAGCTCCTCCGGCTGGCCCCACCGCCCCATCGGGACCTTGGCCACGAAGGCCTGGTAGGCCGCCGGGTCCTTCATCAGGGCGGCGTTGATCGGCGTCTCGAACGGGCCGGGGCAGAGGGCGTTGACCGTGATGTTGTGCGGGCCCCATTCCAGCGCGACGGTCTTCGTCAACTGGATGAGACCGCCCTTGCTGGAGGCGTAGGAGGTCCGGTGGGGGATGGAGATGGCCCCGAGCGTGGAGGCCACGTTGATCACGCGCCCGTACCGCCGTTGGATCATGTGCGGGCCCACGGCCCGGCAGTACATCATCGGCCCGGTCAGATTGATCCCGATCACCCGCTCCCAGGACTCGTCCTTCAGGTCCACGACCGGCTCCCGGATGTTGATCCCGGCATTGTTGACCAGGATGTCGACCTGGCCGAACGCCTGGAGCGCCCGGTCCACCGTCGCCTCCACATCCGCGCGATTCGAGGCGTCCGACTCCACGGCCACCACCTTTCGGCCCGTCGCCGAGGTGATCTCCTTCGCCACAGCGTCGACCTCGGCCTGGTGACGGCTCGTGAGAAGGAGGTCCGCGCCGGCCTTCGCCAGGGCCAGGGCCATCGCCTGTCCCAGGCCCTTGCTCGCGCCGGTGACGATGGCCACACGGCCGCTGAGATTAAAAACGTCCAGACTCATGATTTCCTCAGGAGAAGATGAAAAATGCACCGGGTTTCAGGCAGTGGAAAACATATCCTCTATCCGCCCGAGGGCAACCCCCTCCAGGCTCGGCGCGACCATATCCGCCGCGCCGAGGCGATAGATCGGACAGGAGGTGGCCACGGCCAGACATTTCATCCCTGCCTCGTGGGCCGCGGTGATGCCGTGCAGGGCATCCTCCACCACGAGACATTCGCCCGGTGGAATCAGGGGAAAGGCGCCGATCCGCCGGTTCAGGGAGCTCAGGGCCGCCAGGAACGGCTCCGGGTGGGGCTTGCCCAGGCGCACATCCTCCGCGCTGACGATGTCCACGAAGCAGGCCCGGAGATCCGCCTGATCCAGGACGAGTTCGATCTCATTCCGGAGCGCACCCGAGGCGATGGCCAGGGGGTAACGGGCCGACGCCCGATGGATGAATTCCGCCGCCCCGGGCATCACGACCGCGCCCTCGCGGAGGGTGTCCAGATACCGGGCCGACTTGTGGCGGAAGAGGGCCTCGAAAGCCTCCTCCGTCACGCCCTTCCCGGCGTCCCCCAGGATGGCCCGGAGGCAGGCCCGGTCAGGTAGGCCGATGTAGTGATTGTAATAGGTCTCCTCGTCCAGCGCGATCCCCTCGGCCGCCACGGCATCCTGAAACGCCCGCAGGTGCGCCGGTTCGCTGTCCGCGATCACCCCGTCGAAATCGAATAGAATCGCTCGCAGCATTATTCCACAAACTCCAGCGCCGCCGGCTTCGGGATGATCCCCGCCTCATACCCCCGCCGAAGGAACAGCTCCACGGCCTGCCGGCCGCGCGGTCCATAGTCCAGCGTCATGTCATTGACATACATCCCCACGAACCGGTCCGCCAGGCCCCGGTCCATGCCCCGCGCATACCCGAGGGCATGGTCGAGCGCCTGCTCCCGGTGGTCCAGGCCGTAGGCCACGCTCTGCCGAACGATGTCGGTGATCCGGCGGACCTTCTCGGCGCCCAGGTCCTTGCGGATGACGTTTCCGCCCAGCGGCAGCGGCAGGCCCGTCTCCGCCTTCCACCAGACGCCCAGGTCCGTGACGAGGTGGCACCCCTCGCGGGCGTAGGTCAACTGCCCCTCGTGGATGAGCAGCCCCGCCTCCGCCTTCCCCTCCGTCACCGCCTCCAGGATGCGATCGAACGGGACCACGTCGTACGCGAAGTCCCCGAGGCACAGCCGCAGGGCCAGGTACGCGCTCGTCATCGTGCCGGGGATGGCGATCCGCCGCCCGCGCAGGTCGTCCAGGGTCATCGGCGTCCGGGCGACCACCATCGGGCCGTATCCGTCCCCCATGCTTGCCCCGCACGGCATCAGGGCGTACCGGTCCAGGACGTGAGCGCAGGCGTGGATGGACACGGCGGTCACCTCCAGTTCGCCCTGCATGGCCCGCCGGTTGAGCGTCTCGATGTCCTGCAGGATGTGGACGAACTCGAATTCACCCGCGTCGATCAACCCTTTGGCGAGGGCGTAGAACATGAAGGCATCGTCAGAATCCGGGCTGTGACCGAGCTGGATGGTCTGTTTGGACATACGGGGTCTCTCACTTCATGGCAATTTTAATTTCCTGATTTCCTGTTCCACACCTGCCTTTCCCCTTTTTTGCAGCCCTGTATTATACCCCGTGCCCCGGAGTTTGTCAACCCCTAAAAACGGGAGACTTGAGACGGGAGGCTGGGGGCCGGGAAGGGGTCGTGATCCCATCCCATAATATACAAAAAGCAGAACCCCCGCGCAGGGCGTGGGGGTTCTGTGTCCATGAGAGGGAATGGGCGCGACCTCGTCACGCCGGCGCGCCCCGTGCCTTCAGCCAGTCGCGCCGTGCCGGGCGAGGAGCTTCATCATCTCCCTGTCCTTGTGCTGGGTGGCGCACAGCAGGGGGTCCGCCCATTCCGCATGAGCCATTTCCTTAAAGGAATATATAAACTCCTTGACATAACGATGTCCATTGCTTATCTTTGACGTGTTCGCAATCAGATGGATGGGATGGGTTCCCCGCCCGGCTCACCGTCTGAGCATCACCTGCCTCAGCCACAGGGGCAATGCAGAACGTCTCCCTACGATTTCATCGCTCCCCTTGCTTATTCCCTTTATTTTCAAATAATTTTTTGTTTAGCGACCAGCGATCCGCCGTCAGCGGTCAGCCACAGACCCTGATGTCGATTTTTCAGATTGCTGAACGCTGAAAGCTTTTTGAGCGGCCTTTTTCCCCGGCGCCATCCCCTTGCCGGTCGTGTGACCGTCTGCCCCCCTTGCAGACGGGGTTCGCCCGAACACTCCCCATTCCTAATATTGTAATTGTATTTGTTATTGACATTGGGGTCTGGCCCCTGTCAAACAAGGACCGGCGCCCCGGAGAAGCGGGGGGGCGGGGAATCTCCCTCTCTCCGTCCTCCCCTTCTCCCTCTCTTCAAAAGCTCATGGCGCAAGGCTGACCGCTGTTCTTTCCGAGGATATTTCAATGCGCTTCAGGCGAATCCGTCTGTTCTATACGGCGTTACTGGCCACTCTGATGGCAGGCGTGGAACCCGCCCCGGCCCAGGTGCGCAGTACCGTAAACCTGAGCCAGGAGGACGCGGATATGGTCGTCTCCGGGGCCTCTCAGGGCGCGGGGATGGGGGAGGCCGTGGCCACAGGAGACGTCAATCGGGACGGCTTCGCGGACCTGATCATCGGTGCGCCAGGGACGAACGCGAACGGCAGGACCCGGGCGGGCGCGGTCTACGTCGTCTATGGCCGGTCCGGCAGCCCCCCATCCACGATCGACTTCACAGATGGATCCCTCAGCGCCACGGAGATCGTGGGCAGCGAGGCAGGGGGGAGCCTGGGGGCCTCCGTGGCCGTGGGGGACCTGAACGGGGACGGCTTTGCGGACCTGATCATCGGTGCGCCTGACGCCTCGCCGGGCGGAAAGGCCGGGGCAGGATCGGTCTTCGTCATCCACGGACGGACCGGCAGCCTCCCTCAGAAGATGGACCTGGCGATGAGGGACAACGGGGTGGTGAGGCTGGAGGGAGAGGCCACCGGAGACGGGTTCGGCAGGGCCGTGGCCGCAGGGAACGCCAATGGAGACGGCTTTGCGGACCTGATCGCCGGCGCGCCGGGCGCGGACCCCGGCGGACGGACGAATGCGGGGCAGGCCTACCTCTACTACGGTGGGGGGACGCTGACCGGGCCGGTGCGCATCTCCGGCGGGGCATCCGGGGATGGGCTCGGCGGCGCCGCTGGCGTCGGGGACCTCAACCGGGACGGCCTGGACGAGGTCATCCTCGGGGCGCCGGATGCGACGCCCGTGGGCGGACCCGCTGCAGGCATCGTCTATGTCATCGCAGGTCGCTCTACTCCCCTCCCGGCCCGGCTCGAACTGGGGGCCAGCCCCGCCGGAGTCAGCCGGGTGATGGGGGACAGGCCCAGGGACCGGGCGGGCAGCGCCGTGGCCGTGGGCGATGTCAACGGGGACGGGATCGGAGACCTGGCCGTCGGCGCGCGGCTGGCAGACCCCCTGGGCGGGTTCAACGCAGGGGCGGTCTATGTCATCTATGGGAAGGCAGGGACGACGATCTCCGAGGTGGACCTGAACGGCGCCCCGGCGGGCGTCACCCGCATCCTGGGGGAGCGAGCCAACGACCTCGGGGGCCAGTCCGTGGCCGTCGGCGACCTGAACAGGGACGGATTTGGCGAGGTGATCCTGGGCGCACCCGGATCGTTCCTGACGGACGACCGGGAGAGTGAGACCCCGGGCAAGGTCTTCGTGATCTCCGGCCGGGCTACCCTGCCCCCGGTCATCGACCTGAGCGCCGGCCCGGCGATGGTCAGCCGGATCGTGGGGGCCAGCGGCTACCTCCCCAGCACCGGGTCGAGCGACCGGACCGGACAGTCCGTGACCGCCGGGGACCTCAACGGGGACGGGTTCGCGGACCTGGTCGCGGGTGCCCCCGGCGCGGACCCCGGGGGACGCATCGACGCCGGAAAGGGCTACCTGTTCGTGGCCGGCCCCAGGCCCGACCTCCGGGTCTCCTCCGCCGGCCTGACCTTTGGCAATGTCGTGGTTGGACAGTCTAGAAGGCTCACCGTGGCCGTCACGAACGCCGGGACCGCCCCCCTGTTCATCAACACGATCACCGCGAGCAACGCGCAGTTCAGAGTCCAGCCGCCGGGTCCCTACGCCCTCAACGCGGGGGACAGCCTCCTCGTGGCCGTCACCTTCGCGCCCGTGGCCTCCGGACCGCAGTCCGGGACATTGACCCTCACGACGAGCAACGACCCGACCAAGGGGTTCGTGTCGCTCAACCTGTCCGGCACGGGGGCGCAGCCCGACATCGACGTCCCCCCGTCCCTGTCATTTGGCCGGGTGGCCCTCGGCGGTCCGGCGGTCTCCACGCTTCTGATCTCCAACCTGGGCACCTCCGACCTCACCGTACGAAAGATCTCAGCGTCCGACTCGCAGTTCGTGGCCCAGCCCGACTCCATCGTCATCCCGGCAGGGGCCAAACTCCGGGTGACCATCCTCTTCACGCCCAGGGTCCTCGGCGTGACCTCGGCGACGTTGAGGCTGTTGAGTGACGACCCGGACGAGGGGAACATCACCGTGGCCCTGACCGGCTCGGCGGCCTCCCCGCGGGCCGCGATGTCGGCCTCGCGGCTGTCGTTCGGGTCCGTGCTGCTTGGCGCCTCGTTTGCAGTAAAGAACCCCGCAGCAGAGCTGCGGGGCATTAAAACCCAAAACCCCTAAAACGGCAGCTCTAACTGCATATTACTGCTCTGGTGCTGATGATAGGTAATGTACTTGCGGATCAAATCGGTAGTCACTTCATCCCCTACCCACC
>SICM01000249.1 GCA_009694805.1 Candidatus Latescibacterota bacterium | reverse complement strand
CTCCGCTCTCCCTTCACCGCCTCCAACGCCACCTTCGCCTTGAACTCTGCCGTATAGCTCTTCCGCATGGTTTGCCTCCTGAATCGATCCCTGATCCTATCGGCAAATCCACCTTATTCCCCTGTCCAAAAATCCCAGACCATTATACTTTTTAATGACAGGTCCCCAAAGTCCTTTCGGCCTTACTCTTGTATGGGGGTTTTGGAGCGCCAAGTTGATGGCATTTCAGGGAGAGGGGGCGCAGCAGTCGGCCGGCACCGGTTGACCGACCAGGCTTACGCCTTGCGCGACGGAGAGGACGCCGAGGGCCACGACCAGCGCCCCGGCGAGGCGGAAGACGCGGCCCCGGAGGCGCGCCCCGACGGCGGGGGACGAAAAAGACATAGAGGCTGGCCGTGAGGATCATCTTGAGGCCGGCCCTTTTTCCCTTGACACTGCTTTGCGTTTTGCGTATCCTATGCGCCGGGGATGATTTGAGCAAAAAACTGAGGATTTGACATGGCAACGGAACGACCGGCAGTCGAAGACGCTGTTTTGACTGAGATCAAGGCGCTACGCGGGGAGTTTCAGACCGAGATCAAGGCGCTGCGTGAGGAAATTCAGGCGTTTCGTCTGGACACTCATGGTCGCCTTTCCCGCCTGGAAGGTGGCTTTGAACAGATGGACAAGCGCATGGGGGACACGTCATCCCTGCAAAAGTGGGCCATCGGGCTCATCATTACAAGCTGGTTCACCATCTTTGGGATGTTTCTCGCCATCCTTTCGAGGTTGCGGTAGACTCCGGAGTCTTCCAAACGCTCTCGCCCCGTCGTTCCTGCCTCTGCCTGACGCGCATTCTCTCTCTCTCCCTCTCTCCTGACTCCTGACTCCTGACTCCTGACTCCCGATTCCATAGCTTTTCATTGAGGCCCGTTGGACACTCAGACAGTTGTTTTAAACCTTGCGGCGCTGCTGATCGGGTTTTCGAAGGCGGGGTTTGGCGGCGGGACAGGCATCCTGGTCGGTCCCATGCTCACCCTCATCCTGCCCGCCAAGCAGACAGTGGGGCTGATGCTGCCGCTGCTGCTCGCCACGGACATCCTGTCCCTGTTCTATTACTGGAACCAGTGGGACCGACGCAACGTGGTGACGTTGATGCCGGGGGCGCTGGCCGGGATCTTTCTGGGGACGCGCATCCTGGACGTTATCCCCGATCTCTACCTCAAGAAGACCATCGGGCTGCTGGCGTGCGTCTTCGCCGTGGTTCAGGTCGTCCGGGAGATGGTCCTGAAGTCGAAGTCGCCGTTCAGCGGGGGTACGATTCAGGGGCTTGTCGCGGGGTTTGTTACAGGTACGATCTCCACACTGGCGCACATCGGGGGGCTGGTCACAACGATGTACCTCCTGCCCCAGCGGCTGGACAACCGGACGTTCGTGGGGACGACCACGGCCATCTATTTTCTGATGAACGTGGCGAAGATCGGGCCCTACATCGGCCTCGGCCTGCTGAACCGGTCGGTGCTGGTTCAGGACCTGTACCTGATGCCGTCCATCGCCGCAGGGACGGGGCTGGGCATCCTGCTCAACCGCCGGGTGTCGAGCGGGGCGTTCTCAAAAGTGGTGCTCCTGGCCGTCCTGGTCACGGGGATCAAGTTGCTGGTGGAATAGGGAAAAGATCGTGAAGCGTATCTCGTGAAGCGTGAAGCGTAGAAGGATTTATGAGATACGAGATACGTTTTTTCACGTTTCATCTGGGAGGTGTGGCATGAAATTTTCGGTCCGCGAGAGCATGGCTCCCGGCAAGACCCTGCGGGAGAAGTTTGACAGCCTGGTCCAGCTCGGTTTCAAGGGGATCGAGATCACGTCGAGCAGCAGACGGGAGCATCTGGAGGAGATTCAGAAGGCGGCGCAGGCGACGGGGATCTGCCCGAACATCCTCTCGTCGCAGCACCTGGGTATTCTGGATGCCCGAAAGGCGGAGCGGAACGAGGCGATGAAGGCGATCCAGGAGGCCATGCAGCTCTGCGGGGAACTGGGGGGGGTGGGTGTGATCCTGCCGCCGCTGATCGCCGTGACGATGCAGGGGAGGCCGCGCATCCCGGACCTGTCCCCGCTGTTCAGTACCCAGCATCTGGAGAAGCAGTTGCTGATCGAGCTGCTGAAGGAGCTGGGGGAGTATGGGGAGAAGGTCAAGGCAGCGGTGGTGATCGAGGCGCTCAACCGGTACGAGCAGTGGTGGCCCTGCTCGCTTCAGGAGGCGACGGAGATCTGTGAGGCCGTGCAGAGCCCCGCCGTGGTGATGATGGCGGATTTCTTCCACATGAACATCGAGGACGCGGACCTGGCCGGGAGCATCCGGCACGCCGGGAAGTGGATCAAGAACGTCCATCTGGCCGACAGCAACCGCTGGCTGCCGGGCTACGGCCACACAGATTTCGCGCCGGGGCTGAAGGCGCTGAAGGAGGTGGGATACGACCTCTACTACGGGTTCGAGTGCCGGGTGACCGGGGACCCGATGGCCGAGCTGAAGAAGTCGGCGGATTACATCCGCAGCAAGGCGGGGTAAAGACAAAAATTAACCGCAGAGGGCGTAGAAGGTCAGGGAAATGCAAGGTGCAAAATGCAAAGTGCAAAATACAAAGTGAGGTTTGTGTTTTGCATTTTACATTTTACGTTTTGCATTTTGCACTTCCTCCTTCTTTATGCTCGCACGTCCAGGCCGATCTTCGCCTGACCCTCCTTCGGTGAACCCGCATCTGACGCGGCCGTTCGGACCTCGCAAGCGACCTTTCGGACGGTGTAGCCGTATCCCTCCAGCCCCATCTTCAGGTCTCCCTGCGCCTCGCTGAACAGGTCCCGCTGCGCCTCCCCCTCCACGTCGATCCGGCAATCCACGATCCGCTCCACCACGCGCAGGTCCACCTCCACCCGTCCGAGATGGGCGAGGTCCAGACTGAGGACGAGCCTCACGTTCTCCGGGTCGATATGCCTTCGCCCCTCCTTTTCGGTATAGAACACCCGCAGGTCCGCCGAGGTCCGCTCCTGGCCGAAGAGGAGCGGGATCTGGAGGAAGAGGTGGGCGTTCGGGTCGTTCTGCGCCGGGAGGTTGAGGATCTGGAGGCGTTCGAGGTGATGCAGGGCCTCGCCCACGCGTCCGCGCAGGGTCTCCAGGAGGGCCGCATCGTCCGCATCGCCGATTTGGGCAGGGTCTTTCAGCGCTGCCTGGAGCCGGAGGAGGGCGGCCTTCAGGTCGGTCTGCGAGAGACGGCTCAGGCCCTCTGATCCTTCGGGATGCTCCAGCAGGGCCTTCAACTTCCCCTCCAGCCCCAGCCCCCCCTCGTTCAGGAGACGCCGGAGGTCTTCGGAGGAGGGGCCGCTCACCAGGAGGCCGGTCAGCACCTGTTCCAGGGCGCGCAGGTCGGCCTCTGCGGGGAGGCGAAGGCCACGGGAGAGGGTCTGGATCAGGTCCAGCAGGCCTCCCATCATCCCTCCCAGCGCGGGCGGGGAGGCCGCCGCCATGGCCGCTGCCAGCGACGCGGGCGTGATCGGGACGGAGCGGGAGGCGAGCAGGAGCATCGCATCGACGGTCCGGCCGGCCTTCTCCGCGTCCGACGGGTCGAGACCCATCCGCACCAGCGCATCCCGGAGGTTGTGCACCGCGGTCCCGTCCAGGGGGAGTTGCCGGGCGATCATCCGGCCCAGGACCGCGCGCCCCGCAGGGTCGTCCTGAAGGCCGAGGTCTCTGAGCGCGCGTCCCATGGCCGTCTCTCCCGTCGCCTCTTCATCGAGGAGCGACAGGACCACCGGCGGGCCGAGGGTCTCCACCCGCGCGGACACGACCTGCCCTCTGGCCAGGGGCAGAGACGACTCCGCCAGCAGGTCCTGGTTCCGGATGCGGAGCACCCACCGCCCATCCGCCCCCTGGTCCACGACGCGGGCCTGAACCGTCTGCCCTTCACGGAGGGACCGGAGAAACGCAGACTTGTCTTTCTCCGACGCAAAAGAGAGGTTCAGGGTCCGGGAGGTGTCGAGGCGGATGGGCATTACGGGGCCTCTGGAATAGATTTGGCGGGAGCGTGTGGGAATCGAACCCACCCAGCGCGGGATCACCGCGCCGCAACGGGTTTGAAGCCCGCGAGGGCCACCAGCGCCCCATGCACTCCCGCCGAATGTCCGTTACGAGTTGCGACGGCTTCTAAGATAGGAAGATCGAGCGGGTCCGTCAAGGCTTCTTTCAGTGCCCCGCCCCACATCCCCTCACAGTGGAATATTGACTTGACTTCACCGTGAAGGTCATTATATTGATTGTCCTTAACCTCTTTTTTGACATCACTGACAGGGAGTTTTCACCTTGAAGACACGCCAGGACATGATCGACAGCGCCAAGGCCGTCATCCAGGAGGTCACGATCCAGGACGTCAAAGAGACGCTCGAAAAGGGGCAGAAGCCGCTCCTGCTGGATGTACGGGGCAGGGAAGAGTACGAGGCCGGACATCTGATCGACGCGGTCCACGTCCCGCGCGGCCTGCTGGAACTGGAGGTGGAGAAGGCATTGCCTGACAAGTCCCGCCCGGTCGTGGTCTACTGCGCCGGGGGGGTTCGGTCCGCCCTGGCCGCGCAGACGCTCAAGGAGATGGGATATCGCGACGTCGCCTCCATGCTCGGCGGCTACGACGAGTGGGCCGGGGCGCAGTACCCGGTGGAGCAACAGCCGGAGGGAGAGGCGCAGGCGCAGATCCTGGAGCAGGAGATCGCCCTGCTGGAGCGGCAGATCGAAGAGAAGCGGAAACGGCTCACGTCGCTGAAGGAGTGACGCCATGCTGATGCAGCGGACGATCAAGATGGCTGAGCGGGATGGGTTCCTGCGGCGGTCTTTTCCCTGTACGACGACCTCGGAGTTCGGGCGCGGGCTGTTCCGCCCCGGCGTCCCCTCCCGCCTGTTCGACCCCCAGGGGAAGGAACAGCCGGTTCAGGTAGACCTCGTCCGGATGTGGGAGGATGGCAGCGTCCGGACGGCGGCGATCACCCTTCCGGTCACGCTTCCGGCCGGGGGAGAGGGCCTCTGCCGGTTCGAGTACGGGGACGGCGTCACGCCAGCGGCCAGGCTGCGAAATCCCGTGACGGTCCGGGCGTCCGGCGACCCCGTCGAGGTCTAGCAGGGGCCGGTGACCTATCGCGTCCGGCGACGGGGGTTCAACCTGGTGGATCAGGTCGTCTTCAACGACCGCCCCTTTCTCCGGCCGGGGTCGCGGGGGGCGGTCCTGGTCCTGAAAGACGGCCAGGAGCTCTCCCCGGAGGGGGAGGCGCAGGTGACGGCCGAGACCCACGGCCCCTGGTCGGCCCGGCTGCGCGTCGAGGGGACCTATCCCGGCGGCTATGGATACACCACTCTGATCACGTTTGTGTCGGGGAAATCCTGGTTCCTGGCCGAGCACGAGATCACGTCCGGAGACCTCGACCCGATCGCCTCCGTCCTCGTGGAGGCCGACTTCCACCTGCCCGCAGGGCCTCTGTCCAGCGCGTTCGGGGCGCGGCGACGGGCCGACGGCAACGCCACGAGCTGGGCGGTGGTGACGGACGGGGTTCTGGCCGTGGATACGGCCACCGTGGGGGCCTGGTCGGAGACAGGGTCCGTGCGCTACGAGGTCGGCCCGGACGGGCGCTTCCGGGCCCTCTTTCCGTTTGAGAACCGGCCCTGCGCCATCTACTACCATTACCTGCTCTGCCCCCCGGACGACGTGAACAACACCCCGGCCGCGGCCATGGCCGCGGACCCGGAGTGTCGGGTGATTCTGATGTAGCCGTGAAACGGCAGACGGCAGACGGCAGACGGCAAACAGGGAGGGGAGCGCGTGCTTCTCAAAAGGCCCCGGAACGTCAACTCGCTCCGGGCGGCAGGCATCCTTTACGGGGACTGGGGGGACGAGCAAGGCCTATGTGGCCGGCATCGCCTTCGCGCTGGCCGCCTATTCATCGTTCTACCTGATCCTGGCCATGTCGGTCCTGACGGCCATCGTGGGGATCAACTACATCTGGATCTGCAAGCACTACCCTGACGGGGGCGGGGTCTACTCCTCGGTCAGGCATCGAAACCGGACGCTGGCCGTGATCGGGGCGCTGCTGTTGACGGCGGACTACACGATCACGGCGTCGTTGAGCACCCTCGACGCCTTCCACTACCTGGGTCTCCAGCATCCCGAATGGTGGGCCATCGGGGCCCTCCTCCTCCTGGGCGCGGTCAACGCCTATGGCCCCCGGCACAGCGGCAGCCTGGCCGTCTTCCTGGCCGTCCCGGCGGTGCTGGTGGTGATCGGGCTCTCCGTGGCGTCCCTCCCCCATCTCCAGGCGGTCCACGTGGCCCCCCTGCCCGCACATTTCAAGGACACCTGGTTCGCGTTCGTGGAGATCATCCTGGCCCTGTCGGGCGTGGAGGCCATCGCCAACATGACCGGCGTGATGCATCTGGACAAGGGGAGTTCGGAGGACCGTCCGGTCGTTCACAGCTCACCTTACGCAGCGCGGGGAGAATTGATTAAATTTGGGGTATGACCAACAAAGACCTTCTTGACCTGTATAGCGATTACCTCATCAGTTCGTTTGGGCAAACGACTGCGACTGGTTTGGCATCGCTGCTGGGCGGGACAGTTAGGGCCTATGACGGAGTAACTGACTAATTCCATTTTCAAGTATTAGGGTGAATCGTGTAGTTCCAGTCCTCGCGAAACAGATGAGGCTTCAGTTTGATCCGGGCCATTTGCTCATCGGT
>SICM01000027.1 GCA_009694805.1 Candidatus Latescibacterota bacterium | reverse complement strand
TTGTGGGTTTCGTCCCACAGCCTCCTGAGGGGCGTAAATCCTGCAGAGCTTGAACCAGGGCGGGAATAGCTCAGTTGGTAGAGCGTCAGCCTTCCAAGCTGAGGGTCGCGGGTTCGAATCCCGTTTCCCGCTCCAGATTTTGAGACCTGGTTCATAACGATTAGCTTATAAAGGCAGAGAAGCTGGTATGATCCTATTTAACGCCCATGTAGCTCAGGCGGTAGAGCACCTCCTTGGTAAGGAGGAGGTCACCGGTTCGAGCCCGGTCGTGGGCTCCAAATTTTTTCAGAGCGATGGAGTGTGATCTATGCCACGAGACCGTGTCGATCTGGCCTGTGGTACGTGTAGTCGCCGGAATTACTCGACGAACAAGAACAGACGGCTTCATCCTGACCGCATCCAACAGAAGAGATACTGCCGCTTTTGTCGCAAGCATACGTCTCATCGAGAGACCCGGTAATGACAGCAGGGGTGTAGCTCAAGTGGTAGAGCACTGGTCTCCAAAACCAGTGGTTGCGGGTTCAAGTCCTGCCGCCCCTGCCAGTTCTGAATCGATCAAGTCCTGAACAATCTGTACAGGCTCAAAGTCGGGATGAGACAGACAGATCCTAGCGATATCATCCCACAGCCTGTTTCGAAAAGATAAACTATGTTTGAAAAGATCGGACAGTTTTTGAAAGAGGTTCAGATCGAGATGGGCAAGGTGGCCTGGCCGTCCCGCGAAGAGTTGATCGCTTCGACAGGGATCGTGCTGGTGATCTCATTCACCTTGTCGATTTTTGTGTTTATCTTCGATTTCATCCTCTCCAAAGCCATGGCCTCTTTTCTCAAGTAACCTCGCCGAGGGTCTTTCCATTTTGAGGCAGCTTTCATCTTATGGATAAACGCTGGTACGTCATTCACACCTATTCCGGCCACGAGAACAAGGTCAAGCACTACATCGAGAATGCCGCCTCCAACGATCCCTCGGTGTCCGGGAAAGTGGCGCAGGTTGTAGTGCCTACAGAAGAGGTGGTGGAGATGAAAGATGGTCGCAAGACGACCGTCACGCGCAAGTTCCTGCCCAGCTATGTCCTCGTCGAGATGGAGATGACGAAGGAGGCGTTGCATTTTATCACGAATGTGCCGGGCGTGACCAACTTCGTGGGGCCCGGGAAGAAGCCCGTTCCCCTCAGGGATGAAGAAGTGGAGCGCATCCTGGGGCAGATCGATCGCGGGAAGACGCGCCACGAGGAGACAGTGCCCTATCGGGTCGGAGATAGAGTTAAGGTCATAGACGGTCCTTTCAGTGAATTTTTAGGTACGGTTGACGACATCAACCCTGAAAAGAGCAAGATCAAGGTCATGGTCAGCATCTTTGGCCGAAACACACCCGTCGAATTGGATGTGCTCCAGGTGGAGTCGGTTGAGCAGAAAGAATAGAATCGGAGTTTTGCTGTGGCCAAAAAGGTACTTGCAATCGTTAAACTTCAGATCCCGGGGGGGCAGGCCACCCCTACCCCTCCCGTGGGTCCGGCTCTGGGCCAGCATGGCGTCAATATCATGGAGTTCTGTAAATCGTTCAACGCTCAAACCCAGGATAAGACCGGCCTGATCATACCCGTTGTCATCACGATCTTTTCAGACAGAAGCTTCACTTTCATCACCAAGACCCCCCCTGCTGCGGTGCTCCTGAAACGAGCCGCCAGCCTGGAGAAGGGCTCCCCAGAATCCAATCGCCAGAAGGTAGGGAAGGTGACGATAGATCAGGTCCGAGAGATCGCCCAGATCAAGTTGCCTGACCTGAACACCACGGACCTGGAGGCGGCGATGCGGATGGTCGCAGGGACTGCCCGCAGCATGGGATTGACGGTGGAGGGATAGAGATGGCTCGCGGAAAGCTTTACCAAAAGATGATCGAAAATGTGGACCGTCGAACGCAGTACCCGCTGGACACGGCCGTCAAGATGCTGAAGGAGATGCCCCAGCGGAAGTTCGACGAGACGGTTGAAGTGGCCATGAATCTGGGCGTTGACCCGAGGCACGCGGATCAGGTCGTGCGCGGCACGGTGATCCTGCCCCACGGCACCGGGCGTTCTCAGAAGGTCCTCGTCCTGACCAAAGGGGAACTGGAGACAGAGGCGAAGGAGGCCGGCGCCGATTATGTGGGCGGGGATGACCTGATCAAGAAGATCTCCGAGGGATGGATCGATTTCGATATCGTCATCGCCAGCCCCGACATGATGGGGGGCGTCGGCCGTCTCGGGAAGATCCTCGGCCCTCGCGGTCTGATGCCCAACCCCAAGAGCGGTACGGTGACGCGCGAGGTGGGGAAAGCGGTGCGCGAGGCCAAGGCGGGCCGGATTGAGTTCCGCGTTGACAAGGCTGGGAACGTTCAGGCCCCTGTAGGAAAGGTCTCCTTCGGCGAGGACAAGCTCCTGGAGAATGCGCAAATTCTGATCGACGCGGTGACGCGCGCCAAGCCTCCCGCCGTCAAGGGGCACTACATCCGCACAGTGACCCTCTCGAAAACGATGAGCCCGGGCATCCGGGTAGAGAAAGCGGCACCTGCGCACTGAAACAGAACGTCCTGAGTTCCGATTGGAGTTGATCATGCCCACAGCAGAAAAAGAGGCCACCGTCACGGCGGTGTCGGAGATGTTCGCCCGGTCGAAGGGGATCTTTTTGACGGACTTTTCCGGACTGAACGTCGGCACTATGACGGACCTGAGGTCCCGGTTGCGCAAGGTATCCTCCTCCTATCTAGTCGTCAAAAATCGACTGACTGCCATCGCTGCGGACCAGGCCGGGTTTTCATGTCTCCGGGAGTACCTGAAGGGGCCCACAGGAATTGTGTTCACGGAGGACGATCCCACCCAGTCGGCCAAGATTCTGGCGGACTTCACCAAGCAGCCGGTGCCCCTGAAGATCAAGAGCGGAATTGTTGAGAAAACGCTTTATACCGGTCTTCAGGTCGAACAGTTGGCGTCGATTCCCTCCCGCGAAGTGCTGCTCACGCAGGTCGTAACCGCGATTCAAGGCCCGCTGGTGGGCCTTGTCGTGTGTCTGCAGGCCATTCCGCAGAAGCTGGTAGGGACGTTGCACGCCCTGGCGGAGAAGCGTCAGGCGGAGGAGAAGGCCGAGTCTGTAACGCCAGAGGCGGAGGAGAAGGCAGAATCTGTAACGCCAGAGGCGGAGGAGAAGGCAGAATCTGTAACGCCAGAGGCGGAGGAGAAGGCAGAATCTGTAACGCCAGAGTAGAAAAGACGGAACGGTAGTTCACGGAATTACACGGAACTTCACAGAAGACTCGAATTGGGCAGGTTTCTTCTGCGTCTTCCGGGGCGCTTCTGTGGCCTATACTAAACTTCTGATTTAAGATGGAGGAAGCGATGCCGATTGAAGACATCATCAGCCAGATCGAGAAGCTCTCGGTGCTCGAACTTTCCGAGTTGGTGAAGGCCCTGGAGGAAAAGTTCGGCGTGAAGGCGCAGGCTGCGGTGGTGGCTGCGGCCCCTGCGGCGGGCGCCGCGGCGGCCCCTGTGGAGGAGAAGACGGAGTTCGACGTCATTCTGTCGGGTTCAGGGGAGAAGAAAATCCAGGTCATCAAGGTGGTCCGATCGATCACGAATCTGGGGTTGAAGGAGGCCAAAGACCTTGTGGACGGCGCTCCCAAGGCCGTGAAAGAGGGCGTGTCGAAGGAAGAGGCACAAAGCATCAAGGCGCAACTCGAAGAGGTGGGGGCTGCCGTAGAGATCAAGTAGTCCCGCCTGCTCCTTGTTCGTCCGTTTCGAGCTTCCCAACCGCTCCGCCTCAGCTTTATTCGGCTGACAGGCTGTGAGCGGTTGCGGCTTTTAATCTGCCCCTGTGATCTGCCATCATTTGTCTTTTTTTTAAGGAGCGAGAGCGCTGTGGCAGCAAAAAAAGGGTTCATTGAAAGGCGGTCCTACGCCAAGCTCCAGGAGGCGATCGACATGCCCAATCTCTTGGACATTCAGATCGACTCTTACCGATGGTTTTTGCAGGCCAACACCCCCTCCGACCAGCGCAAGAATCAAGGGCTTAATGCTGTCTTCAACAGCATTTTTCCGATCACCGACGTTCATAATTTTTACTCACTGGAATTCGTCGATTATTCGATCGGCATGCCCAAGTACGGGGTGGAGGAATGTCAAGAGCGAGGCACCACGTATGCGGCTCCATTGCGGGCTACCCTTCGCCTGATCTCCAGGGATCGACAGGATAAGGAGAGTCGCGTCCAGGACATCGTGGAACAGACGGTGTTTCTGGGCGAACTGCCTCTGATGACGGAGCAAGGGACCTTCATCATCAACGGGTCGGAGCGCGTGATCGTGAGCCAGTTGCACCGCTCGCCGGGGGTCTTCTTTGACGAGACCACACACCCCAACGGAAAGCGGCTCTTCTCAGCCCGGATCATCCCCTTCCGGGGGTCTTGGCTCGAATTCAGCATGGACATCAACGATGTGATGTACGTGCATATCGAGCGCAAGCGAAAACTCCCCGTGACGCTCTTTCTGAGGGCCCTGGGCTATTCCAAGAACGAAGAGATCCTGAGTCTTTTTCACGAGGACACCTCGATCAAGGTGGACGAGGAGGCCGTGGGCCGCATCCTCGTGGCGGAGGCGGTGGACAAACGCTCCGGAGAGGTCGTTGTCGAGGCGTTCCAGACGCTGACGGAGGAGCACGTTCAGGCGCTCAAAGAGGCGCGCATCACCCGGATCGAAGTGCTTGAGGTCAACGAGGCCAATGACGCCGGCGTGGTCACGAACACCCTAAAGAAGGACCCGACGGACAATGCCGAGGAGGCCCTCGCCCGCATCTACAACCTTCTCCGGCCGGGAGACCCTCCCAATATTGAGACCGCCCGAGGGCTTCTGGAACGGTTGTTCTTCAGCCCCAAACGCTATCATTTGGGCGAGGTCGGCCGTTACCGGATCAATCAGCGGTTCGACCTGAACATCTCGCTGGATTATACGGTTCTTCATGTCGAGGACTTTCTCCGCCTGATCCACTACCTTGTCGAGCTTCGCAAGGGGAACGGTCACACGGACGATATCGACCATCTCGGCAACCGTCGCATCCGGTCCGTGGGGGAACTCCTGGCCGCCCAGTTCTCCGTGGGTATGTCCCGGATGGCCCGCACGATCAAGGAGCGGATGAGCCTGAGAGACTCGGAGTCGCTGACGCCGCACGACCTGATCAACGCCCGCACGATCTCCACGGTGGTGGGGGCCTTCTTCGGAAGCAGCCAGCTCTCGCAGTTCATGCAGCAGACCAACCCGCTGGATGAGTTGACGCACAAGCGGCGTCTGTCGGCGCTGGGGCCCGGCGGGTTGACGAGGGATCGGGCTGGGTTCGAAGTCCGGGACGTCCATCACACGCATTACGGGCGTATCTGTCCGATTGAGACGCCGGAAGGGCCCAACATCGGCCTGATCGCGTCCCTGTCCACGTTCGCCCGGGTGAACCGGTTCGGGTTTCTGGAGACCCCTTATCGCGTGGTCAAGAGCGGCAAGGTGACCGAAGAGATCGAGTACCTGTCCGCGGATCAGGAAGACCGCTACGTCATCGCCCAGGCGAATGCCCATGTGGACAAGCGAGGGCGGTTCACGCAGGCCCTGGTGCAGGCGCGCCTGCGGGGGGATTTTCCGCTGGTGCCTCCGACGGACCTCAATTATATGGACGTATCCCCCAAGCAGCTCGTCAGCGCGGCGGCGGCGCTCATCCCGTTCCTGGAGCACGACGACGCCAACCGGGCGCTGATGGGGTCCAACATGCAGCGCCAGGCGGTGCCCCTGCTGAAGACGGATGCCCCGCTGGTCGGGACGGGGATGGAGCGGAAGGTGGCCATCGACTCCGGGGCCATGATTCTGGCCAGGAACCCCGGTGTGGTGGCCTACGTCAGCGCGGACCGCATCGTGGTGAAGCGGGACCGCGTCAAGGGCGGAGAGATCATCGACCTGTTCGACATGGACGTCTATCGGCTGATCAAGTTCAAGAGGTCCAACCAGGACTGTTGCATCAATCAGAGGCCGATCGTGGGTAAGGGGGACCGGGTGGCCGCCGGGGACGTGCTGGCCGACGGGTGCGCCACGGACAGGGGGGACCTGGCGCTGGGGGTCAACGTGCTGTGCGCCTTCATGTCCTGGAACGGCTACAACTTTGAGGACGCCATCATCATCAGCGAGCGGCTGCTGAAGGAAGACGCCTTCACCTCCATCCACGTCGAAGAATTCGAACTGCAGGTGCGTGACACGAAGCGCGGGGCAGAGGAGATCACCCGAGAGATCCCCAACGTGAGCGAACAGGCAGTGCGGAATCTGGACGATCAGGGGATCATCCGGGTGGGGGCGGAGGTGGGGCCGAGCGACATCCTCGTGGGGAAGGTGACCCCCAAGGGGGAGACGGAACTCTCCCCCGAGGAGCGACTGCTGCGGGCGATCTTCGGCGAGAAGGCCGGGGACGTTCGGGACGCCTCCCTGAGGGCCCCGTCGGGCATGGACGGCGTCGTGATGGACCGCAAGGTCTTCTCCCGGAAGGAGCGGGATGAGAAGACCAAAAAGTCTGACCGCGAGCGGACAAATCGGCTGAAGGCGGACATCAAGTCGAAGATCGACGGGATCAAGGCGGCCCGGGACGAGCAGGTCAAGGAGCTTCTGCTGGACCGGAAGGTCGGGCTGTTGCGCAACACCGAGGACAACTCGGTGATGGCGAGGGAGGGGAAGGTCTTCGACCGCAAGACGGCCGACAAGATAGACCTGGACGTCACCCGGCCCGACGACGCCTGGACGGACGACCGGCGCACGGACCAGCGCATCCAGCAGATCGTGGAGATGGCCGACCGCCTGATCGCGCAGGCCAACGAGGAGATGGAGCGCGAGATGGACAAGATCGCCCGCGGGGACGAACTGCCGCCGGGGATCGTGCAACTGGTCAAGGTCTACATCGCCCGCAAGCGGAAGCTTTCGGTGGGCGACAAGATGGCGGGGCGGCACGGGAACAAGGGGGTTGTCTCGATCATCGTCCCCGAAGAGGACATGCCCTACCTGCCCGACGGGACGCCGGTGGACATCATCCTCAACCCGCTCGGCGTGCCGTCCCGGATGAACCTGGGGCAGATCTTCGAGACCCATCTTGGATGGGCAGCGGGGGAACTGGACACCTACATGGCCACGCCGGTGTTCGACGGGGCGACGTTTGAGGAGGTCCAGGAGACCCTGGAGCAATCGGGGCTTCCCCGGACGGGCAAGACCACCCTGTATGACGGGAAGAGCGGCGAAGCGTTCGATAAAGAGGTGGTGGTCGGCAAGATCTACATGATGAAGCTGTCCCACCTTGTCGCCGACAAGATCCACGCCCGCTCCATCGGCCCCTATTCGCTCGTGACGCAGCAGCCTCTGGGGGGAAAGGCCCAGTTTGGCGGCCAGCGCTTCGGAGAGATGGAGGTCTGGGCGCTGGAGGCCTACGGCGCGGCCCACATGCTCCAGGAGATGTTGACTGTCAAGTCGGACGATGTGGCCGGCCGGTCCAAGATATACGAAGCCATCGTCAAGGGAGACAACCCTCCCGAACCGGGCATCCCCGAGTCCTTCAACGTGCTCGTCAAGGAGTTGCAGAGCCTCTGCATGGACGTCGTACTGGAAGGCGGGGACGAGACTTAAGTTTCATCCCCCGCAGGGATTCTGAGACGAGACGGCCCCCTGCCCACCCCCCAAAAGCCCTGAATCGCCCATTCCCTCCCCCACACGTGGGGGAGGGAATGGGTAGGGGGGAAGGGTGGGGGCCCGTCTTCCGCCTGTGGCCTTTCTGCCTTCTGTCTTTCTTCTCTCTCTTAAAAGGGGGAATCGCGCTGTGATCGACATGAACGCCACCAAAAAATCGCTGAATTTCTCCTCGATTCTGATCCAGCTGGCCTCCCCGGAAACCATTCGAGGATGGTCGCGGGGAGAGGTGACCAAGCCGGAGACGATCAACTATCGGTCTTTCAAGCCGGAGCGGGACGGCCTGTTCTGCGAGCGCATCTTCGGGCCGGTGAAGGACTGGGAGTGTCACTGCGGGAAGTACAAGCGAATCCGATACAAGGGGATCGTCTGCGACCGGTGCGGGGTGGAGGTCACGCAGTCGAAGGTCCGCCGGGAGCGCCTGGGCCATATCGAACTGGCTGTGCCCGTGTCTCACATCTGGTACTTCAAGTCCCTTCCTTCGCGGATGGGTTATCTCCTGGACATCTCGGTCCGGAACCTGGAGCGCATCCTCTACTACGAATCCTACGTCGTGCTCGACCCGGGAGACGCCCCCGACCTCAAGAAGAAGAACCTCCTGTCGGAGGATGAGGTGGAGCAACTCCGGGAGCAGGGCTACAACTTCACGGCGGAGATGGGGGCGGGCGCGGTCAAAAAGCTCCTGGCGGAGATCGACATCGACAACCTGTCGGCGGAACTGCGGACGAACGCCCGGATGGAGACGTCCGTGCAGCGCAAGCAGGAGGCGCTCAAGCGACTGAAGGTCGTCGAGGCGTTCCGGCAGTCCCAGAACCATCCAGAGTGGATGATCCTGGACGTCACCCCCGTCATCCCGCCCGACCTGCGGCCGCTGGTCCCGCTGGAGGGGGGGCGGTTCGCCACCTCGGACCTGAATGACCTCTACCGTCGGGTGATCAACCGGAACAACCGGCTCAAGAAGTTGATCGACATCAAGGCCCCGGAGGTCATCCTGAGGAACGAGAAACGGATGCTCCAGGAGGCCGTGGATGCCCTGTTCGACAACGGCAGGCGGTCGCGCGCCGTGCGCGGGGACGGCAACCGGTCTCTCAAGTCGCTGTCGGACCTGCTCAAGGGGAAGCAGGGCCGGTTCCGGCAGAACCTGCTGGGCAAGCGCGTGGACTATTCCGGACGGTCGGTGATCGTCTGCGGGCCGGAGTTGAAACTGAGCCAGTGCGGTCTTCCCAAGGGGATCGCCCTGGAACTGTTCAAGCCCTTCATCATCCGACAACTGGAGGACAAGGGGCTGGTACAGACGGTCAAGAGCGCCAAGAAACTGGTGGAGCGGGAGCGGGTAGAGGTGTGGGACATCCTGGAGGAGATCATCCAGGACCACTGCGTCCTCCTGAATCGCGCCCCGACCCTGCATCGCCTGGGCATCCAGGCGTTCCAGCCCGTCCTGGTGGAGGGCAAGGCGATCCAGGTCCATCCGCTGGTCTGCGCGGCGTTCAACGCCGACTTCGACGGGGACCAGATGGCGGTCCACCTGCCCCTGTCGTTCGAGGCGCAGATTGAGGCGCGGGTGTTGATGATGGCTTCCAACAACATCCTGAAGCCCGCCGACGGGTCACCCGTCGTGATCGACAAGCCCCAGGACATCGCCCTGGGCACCTACTATCTGACCAAAATAGCGCACGGGGGAGCGGGGGAAGGGAAGCGGTTCTCCAGCCCGCAGGATGCCATGACGGCCCACGCCTACGGGCGGCTGGACCTGCACAGCCCGATCAAGGTCCGCATGAACGGGAAGATGGTGGAGACGACGGTGGGGCGGATCATCCTCAACTCGACCGTTCCGGAAGGGGAGGAGTTCATCAACGAACTGGTGGACAAGGGCAAGATCAAGGAGATCGTCACGCAGGTCCACCGGCGGCTCGGAAACCGGCGGACGGCGGAGTTTGTGGACCGACTGAAGACCCTCGGCTATTCTTACGCCACGAAATCGGGCGTGACGGTGGGTGTGGATGACGTGGTGGTGCCGGAGCAGAAAGAGGACATGGTCAACCTGGCGGTCAAAGAGGTGGAGAACATCCAGAACCAGTACCACCGGGGAATCATCACGGACGGAGAGCGCTACAACAAGGTGATCGACGTCTGGCAGCACACGACGAATGACATCGCCCGCGTGATGAAGGAGGCCCTCCAGTTGCACGAGGGGGGATTCAACTCGATTTATATCATGGCCGATTCCGGGGCGCGCGGCAGCGACGACCAGATCAAACAGCTCGGCGGGATGCGGGGTCCGATGAACAAGCCGCAGAAAAAGATCACCGGGGCTGTGGGGGAGATCATCGAGACGCCGATCATCTCGAACTTCAAAGAGGGGCTGACCGTGCTGGAGTACTTCATCTCCACGCACGGCGCTCGCAAAGGCCTGGCCGACACGGCGCTCAAGACTGCCGAGGCGGGGTATCTGACGCGGCGCATGGTGGACGTGGCCCAGGACGTCGTCATCTCCGAGGATGATTGCGGCACGGTCCTCGGCATCGAGATCGAGGCGTTGAAGGAGGGGGAGGAGATCCTGGAGCCGATGGCGGACCGGATCGTCGGGCGGACGCTCCTGAACGATGTGGTGGAACCCATTTCGGGACAGACGATCGTCGAGGGGGGGGTGGCCATCGATGAGGATCTGGCCAACAAGATCGACAAGGCGGGCGTGGAGAAGTGCTGGATCCGGTCCGTGCTCACGTGCGAGTCCCGGCGCGGGGTCTGCGCCAAGTGCTACGGCCGGAACCTGGCGACGGGCCGCCTGGCAGACAACGGGGACGCCGTGGGGGTGATCGCGGCCCAGAGCGTGGGGGAGCCGGGCACGCAGTTGACGCTCCGGACCTTCCACATCGGGGGCACGGCGTCGCGCATTGCCGAGCAGTCGAGCATAGCGGCGAAGCGGGCAGGGGCCGTTCACTTCAACAGCTTCGACTCCGTGGAGCGGGCGGGAGAGGGCCTGGTGGCGATTGGGCGCAACGGGGAGATCGAACTGCTGGACGAGCAGGGCCGGCCCCGGGGCGGGCGATACCGGGTCCCCTACGGGGCGGTCGTGAAGGTGAGGGAGGGGCAGGCGGTGGAAGGGGGCGCGGTCCTCTACGAGTGGGACCCCTACAACAACGTGATCGTCACGGACCAGGAGGGCGTCCTTCGGTTTGTGGACATCGTGGAGGACGTGACCTATCGGGAGGAATCGGACGAGGCCACGGGGCTCCGCCATCGGGTCATCGTGGAGCATCGGGACCGGACCCTCTCGCCCCACATCGAAGTGGTGGACGAGGCCGGGAACAAGCTCTCTCACTACATCATCCCGGTCGGGGCTCGTCTGTTCGTTCGAGAAGGGGATCCGGTTCGGACCGGGGACGTTCTGGTCAAGATCCCACGGGAGCGGAGCAAGACGCGGGATATCACCGGGGGCTTGCCTCGGGTGGCAGAGCTGTTCGAGGCCCGTCGCCCCAAAGACCCTGCCGTGGTGACTGAGATCGACGGCCGGGTGAAGTTCGGGGGGATCGTTCGGGGGGCGCGGGAGTTGATCGTGACCGCAGAGGACGGGGAAGAGCGGAAATATCTCATCCCCTACGGCAAGCATCTGCGCGTTCACGAGGGGGACCGGGTGGTGGCGGGTGAGCAGCTTTCGGAAGGGTCGATCAATCCCCACGATATCCTGCGCATCCAGGGCGTGCAGGCGGTGCAGGAATATCTCGTGAACGAGATCCAGGACGTCTACCGTCTGCAGGGGGTCAAGATCAACGACAAGCACATTGAGGTCATCGTCCGCCAGATGCTCCAGAAGATCAAGATCGTGGACCCGGGTGACACGAATTTCCTGGAAGGGGAGGCGGTGGACAAGTTCCGGTTCTTCGACGAAAATGCCAAGGTTGTGGCCGAGGGGGGCGATCCGGCGACGTACCAGCCCCTGCTTCTGGGCATCACCCGCGCGTCGTTGATGACCGACAGCTTTGTGTCGGCGGCCTCCTTCCAGGAGACGACCCGGGTGCTGACCGACGCGGCGGTGCAAGGGCGGGTGGACAACCTGCAGGGCCTCAAGGAGAACGTGATCATCGGTCATCTGATCCCTGCCGGGACCGGAATGGGCCGATACCGGAACGTGGCCTTCGTGGATGCAGGGACCGAGTCCGGTGCGCGCGAGGATTCCCGCCCTGCAGATGTAATAAAAGCTTGACAATTCGCTCTGCATGTGTTATACTAAAAGTCTGTTTGCGATCTGTTTGTGAGAACCGAGAACTAGGGAGGTTGGGAAGTGCCCACCATCAGTCAGCTCATCCGTCTCGGACGGATGTACAAGGCCAAGAAGTCGTCCTCCCCGGCCCTTCGGGGATGTCCTCAGAAGCGGGGGGTCTGTCTGCGCGTGACGACGCAGACCCCGAAGAAGCCCAATTCGGCCCTGCGAAAGGTGGCCCGTGTACGTTTGACCAACGGGGTGGAGGTCACGGCCTACATTCCGGGGGAGGGGCACAACCTTCAGGAACATTCCATCGTGCTGGTGCGCGGTGGGCGTGTGAAAGACCTGCCGTCCGTGCGGTATCACATCGTCCGGGGCGTTCTGGATACGACCGGGGTGGCGGGCCGCAAGCAGAGTCGGTCGAAATACGGGGCGAAGGCGCCGAAGTGACAGTCCAGGGTCCAGAGTTCTGAGTCAGGTGACCAGGGACTCTGGACTTCGCGTGACCGGAGGGGTTTATGCCGAGGCGAAGACAGGTTGAGAAGCGGCAGATTCTGCCCGACCCAAAGTACCACAATATCCTGGTGGCCAGGTTCGTCAATCGTCTGTTGCGGCAGGGTAAAAAGAGCATTGCCGAGGGCATCTTTTACAAGGCCATGGACATCGTGGAGAAGCGGACCAACCAACCTGGGGTCGACGTCTTCCAGAAGGCCGTGGAGAATGTCAAGCCGATGGTCATGGTTCGCTCGCGCAGGGTTGGGGGCGCGAACTATCAGGTCCCGGTGGAGGTGCGTCCGGATCAGCGGACAAGCCTTTCCATCCGGTGGTTGATCACCTTCTCCCAGGAGCGGTCGGAGAAGAGCATGGCCGAACGCCTGGCCGCGGAGTTGATGGCAGCGGCCAACAATGATGGGGGCGCCGTGCGGAGGCGTGAAGAGACGCACCGGATGGCGGAGGCAAATCGGGCGTTTGCCCATTATCGAGGGTGAGGGCACTGCACCGTTGTAGATCCACAAAATTTTATTTAGAATCAAAGGAGTCTGGTTTTACTTTATTATGCCACGCGAATACTCTTTAGAGAAGACCCGTAATATTGGCATCATGGCCCATATCGACGCGGGCAAGACGACCACCACCGAACGTATCCTGTATTACACTGGCAGGGTGCATCGCATGGGGGAGGTCCACGACGGCGCGGCGACGATGGACTGGATGGAGCAGGAGCGGGAGCGGGGGATCACCATCACCTCGGCGGCCACGACCTGCGAGTGGAACGATTATCGCATCAACATCATAGACACGCCGGGCCACGTGGATTTTACGGCAGAGGTGGAGCGCTCCCTGCGCGTGCTGGACGGGGCTGTGGGCCTGTTCTGCTCGGTGGGGGGGGTGGAGCCCCAGTCGGAGACGGTGTGGCGGCAGGCAGACCGCTACAGTGTTCCCCGGATCGCATTCGTGAACAAGATGGACCGCACGGGGGCGGATTTCTACCGCGTGCTGGACATGATGGCGGAAAGGCTGGGAACGCGGTTCGTCCCGATCCAGCTCCCCATCGGGTCCGGGGATATCTTCTCCGGCCTGATCGATCTCGTTCAGATGACGGCGGTCTCCTATCCCGAAGATCCGCTGGGCGTGAAGTTCGTGGAGGGGGAGATTCCGAAGGACCTGGCCGAAAAGGCGCTGTTCTATCGGGAGAAGCTCCTGGAGGCCGTGTCCGACTTCGATGACCACCTGATGGAGAAGTTCCTGGACGGCAAGCCGATCTCGATTTCGGAGATCAAACGGGCGCTCCGTCTGGCCACGAACCACGGCAAGATCGTGCCTGTCCTGTGCGGGTCGGCGTTCAAAAACAAAGGCGTCCAGAAGCTGCTCGATGCGGTGGTGGACTATCTGCCGAGCCCGGCTGACCTGAAAGAGGTGTCGGGTTACGATCCCGACTCGAAGGAAGAGAAAAAGCGGCCTATATCGGACAACGAACCCTTCTGCTCCCTGGCCTTCAAGATCATGACCGATCCTTACGTGGGCCGTCTGACCTATTTTCGGGTCTACTCCGGCAGCCTCAAGGCGGGCAGTTATGTCCTGAACGTCAACAAGGACCGGCGGGAGCGCATCGGGCGGCTCCTTCAGATGCACGCCAACAAGCGGGAGGAGATCGAAGAGGTGTTCGCCGGGGACATTGCGGCGGTGGTGGGGCTGAAGGACACGGCGACCGGGGATACGCTCTGCGATGAAAAACAGACGATCCTCCTTGAATCGATGCAGTTTGCGAAGCCGGTCATCGACGTGGCCATCGAGCCGAAGACGAAGACGGATCAGGAGCATCTCGGCACCTCGCTGGCCAAGCTGATGGAGGAGGACCCGACGTTCAGGGTGTCCACCAACCCCGACACCGGCCAGACGATCATCTCCGGTATGGGGGAGTTGCATCTGGAGATCATCGTGGACCGGCTGCTACGGGAGTTCAAGGTGGGGGCGAACGTGGGCAAGCCGCAGGTGGCCTACAAGGAGTCGATCCGGAAGCGGGTGAAGAGCGAGGGGCGGTTCGTCCGGCAGTCGGGCGGTCGCGGGCAGTACGGCCACGTTTATATCGAGATGGGACCGGGCGAGCCGGGGACAGGCTTTGTGTTTGAAGACAAGGTCGTGGGGGGCACGGTCCCCAGGGAATTCATCAAGCCGGTACAGGAAGGCATTGCGGGGGCCCTGACGAGCGGCGTGCTGGCGGGGTACCCTGTGGAGGACGTGCATGTCACCCTCTACGACGGCTCCTACCACGACGTGGATTCCTCCGAGATGGCGTTCAAGATCGCCGGTTCGATGGCGTTCAAGGAAGGGGCCAAGAAGGCCGATCCTTTTCTGCTTGAGCCGGTGTTTGACGTGGAGGTGGTGGTTCCCGGGGAGTATATGGGAGAAGTCATCGGGGATCTGAATTCGCGCCGGGGCAACATCATGGGTGTCGTCCAACGACCCGATGCGCAGGTTGTGACCGCGGTGGTACCGTTGAGCGAAATGTTCGGTTATGCCACGCGTCTCCGGTCCTTAACGCAGGGGCGGGCCATCTACACGATGCAGTTTTCGAGGTACCAGGAGGTACCCAAGGGCATCGCAGAGGAGATCGTGGCAAAGGTTCGGGGCATCTGAGCCGGAGTCAAATCCTGTGTTCGATTGGCAGATGCGGCTGATCGAAGAACATTACCAAGATCAAGGAGGCATCGGCAATGGCAAAGGAAAAATTCAAGAGAGACAAGCCGCACGTCAACGTGGGAACCATCGGGCATATCGACCACGGGAAGACGACGCTGACCTCTGCCATCACGAAGGTGCTGCACCATCGCGGGTTGGCGGACTTCTACGCGTTTGACCAGATCGACAAGGCCCCGGAGGAGAAGGAACGCGGGATTACGATCGCCATCGCCCACGTGGAGTACCAGACGACCAAGCGCCACTACGCGCACGTGGACTGCCCGGGCCACGCCGACTATATCAAGAACATGATCACCGGAGCGGCGCAGATGGACGGCGCGATCCTGGTCGTGAGCGCAGCGGACGGCCCGATGATCCAGACGCGGGAGCACGTGCTGCTGGCCCGACAGGTGAACGTCCCTTCCATCGTCGTGTTCATGAACAAGGTGGACATGGTGGACGACCCGGAACTGCTGGACCTCGTCGAGTTGGAGGTTCGGGAGCTGCTCACGCAGTATAAATTCCCCGGTGATGACGTCCCGGTGATCCGGGGATCGGCCCTCAAGGCCCTCAACGCCGCACCCAAGTCCGAGGATGAGAACTGCATCATGGAACTGATGGACGCCGTGGACAGCTTCATCCCGCAGCCCAAGCGGGAGACGGAGCTCCCCTTCCTGATGCCGGTGGAGGACGTGTTCACCATCACGGGCCGCGGGACGGTGGGCACGGGAAGGGTGGAGCGCGGGGTGATCAAGATCAACGAAGAGGTGGAGGTCGTCGGCATCCGGGACACGCGGAAGACGGTCGTCACGGGCATCGAGATGTTCCGCAAGCTGCTGGACGAGGCGCAGGCCGGGGACAACGTGGGCCTGTTGCTGCGCGGCGTGGACAAGGAAGAGCTCGAGCGCGGCATGGTGATCGCCAAGTCGGGGTCGGTGATGCCTCACCGGAAATTCAAGGGTGAGGTCATCATCTTGACGCCCAAAGAGGGGGGGCGCGAAAAGCCCTTTTTCAGCGGTTATCGCCCGCAGTTTTATTTTCGCACGACGGACGTGACGGGCAGCATCACGTTGCCGGAAGGGGTGGAGATGGTCATGCCGGGAGACAACGTCACCCTCACCGTGGAGCTCCTCACCCCGATCGCCGTCGAAAAGGAACTCCGGTTCGCCGTTCGGGAAGGGGGACGGACCATCGGGGCAGGGGTTGTGACGGAGGTGCTAGAGTAAGGTCGAATTTCGAATTGTCATTTGTCATTCGCAGTTCGCACTTGTGGTGGGTCGAGGGTTCGGAGGTTCTTTGTGCCGTCTCAAAAGATAAGAATACGTCTGAAGGCGTATGATCATAGAACACTTGACCGTTCGGCGGATGAGATTGTCCGGACAGCCAAGCGGACGGGGGCGCTGATCGCCGGCCCCATCCCGCTGCCGTCGGACCGGACGATCTACACGGTCCTCCGGTCGCCGCACGTAGACAAGAAATCGCGGGAACAGTTCCAGACGAAGATCCACAAGCGTCTGATCGACATCTACAATTCGACGCCTCAGACGGTGGATGCGCTGATGAAACTGGATCTGCCTGCGGGGATCGACATCGAGATCAAGGCGTAAAAAAGCAACCCATAAAACCTTACGCCTGGCACTTGGCATTTGGCACTGATTCTCACTGAGGGTGATCGTGGCAGGGATGATCGGCAGGAAAGTGGGCATGACCCAGGTCTATAATCAGGACGACGTCCTGGTCCCGGTGACCCTGATTGAGGCGGGTCCCTGTGCGGTTGTGCAGGTCAGAGAAGAGGCCCGTGACGGCTACCGGGCCGTGCGCGTCGGTTTTCGGGACGTCAAAGCGGAGCGGTTGAATCGCCCGGACCGGGGTCTGTTTGCGAAATCGGGCATCTCGCCCAGGCGTATCCTGCGGGAATTCCGGATGACGGTGGACGAGACCTATAAAGTAGGCGACGTGATCGACGTGGGGATGTTCGAAGTCGGGGATCGGGTGGATGTGACGGGCACCTCGAAGGGCAAGGGATTTGCGGGCGTTGTGCGCCGGCATCATTTCAGGGGCGGCTCCAAGTCTCACGGCCAGTCTGACCGCGAGCGAGCACCCGGCTCTGTGGGGTCCAGTTCCTATCCCTCGAGGGTTTTTAAGGGACTGCGCATGGCCGGCCGGATGGGTGGCTGCCGGGTGACGGACAAGGGGCTCTCCGTGGTTCGTATCGACAAGGAGCGGAACCTTCTGTTCGTGAAGGGCGCCGTGCCCGGCGCACGCGACGGATACCTCCTGATTCGAAAGGCGGGTTGAGGCTGAAAATGGGCGCTGTGGACGTCTATAATGTGGAGGGGGGAGTGGTCGGGTCTGCGGAACTTCCGACCGCGATCTTCGAGCTGGAGAGTCCCTCCGAGGATGCGATCTATTTCACGGTCAAGGCTTACCTGACCAACCAGAGACAGGGCAATGCCGACACCCTGACGCGCGCCGAGGTGGATCGTACGAAGAAGAAGCTCTGGCGGCAGAAGGGCACCGGCCGTGCCCGTATGGGGACGATGGGGTCGCCGGTCTGGGTGGGCGGAGGAGTGGCGCACGGCCCTCATCCGCACGGCTACGACGAACGCGTCCCCAAGAAGGTACGCCGCCTGGCCCTCAGGTCGGCGCTGACGCTCAAGGCGCGCGACCAGCAAGTCCGGGTTCTGGAAGACCTCTCCTTCGACGCTCCCAAGACCCGCCGGGTGGTCGGTCTGATTCGCGCCCTGGGCATCCACGAGCGCAAAGTGCTCCTGGTGGTGGGGGCGGCGGATTCCAACCTGTTCAAATCGTGCCGGAACCTGCCCAGCTTCAATGTGAAGCCGGTGAACAGCTTTTCGGTCTATGATGTGGTGGGGGCTCAGACCGTGATGTTCACCAGGGCTGCCCTGAACCGTCTATCCGAGGTGTGGGGGGCGTCATGAAGGATGCGCATCAGATCATCCGCCGGCCACTGATCACGGAGAAGGCCACGCTTCTCACGGAGCGAGATAACAAGGTGGTGTTTGAGGTGGACCGGTCCGCCAACAAGATCGACATCAAACGCGCTGTTGAACAGATGTTCGATGTGAAGGTGACGGACGTCCGGACGCTGTCGATGCACGGGAAGGTCAAGCGCATGGGGATGCACCGTGGGCGGAGACCGGACTGGAAAAAGGCATTCGTCACGCTCCGGCAGGGGGACAAGATCGAGTTCTTTGAAGGGACTTGATACACAGAGAGTTCAATATCTATGGCACTCAAGAAATTTCGTCCGCTGACCCCATCTCTGCGCTTCACGACTGTCTCCTCATTTGAGGAGGTCACGACCTCGAAGCCCGAGAAATCCCTCCTGTCTCCCCGCAAGAAGACGGGGGGGAGAAACAACCGGGGCGTGATCACGTGCCGCCACCACGGGGGAGGCCACAAGCGGCAGTACCGGAAGATCGACTTCAGGCGGGACAAGCGCAACCTTTCTGCGCAGGTCTGCACAATCGAATATGACCCCAACCGCTCCGCGCGCATCGCCCTCCTTCAGTACCGGGACGGGGAAAAGCGATACATCCTCGCGCCGGTGGGGCTGTCGGTGGGGAACGTGGTGATGGCCGGAGAAGAGGCGGAGATCCGTCCCGGAAATGCATTGCCCCTTGAGCGGATCCCCCTGGGCACGGAGGTCCACAACGTGGAACTCCAACCCGGAAGGGGGGGGCAGATCGGTCGAAGCGCGGGCGCCGGCATCCAGTTGATGTCCAAGGAGGGGGCCTACGCCCAACTTCGCCTCCCCTCCGGAGAGATAAGACAGGTTCGGTTGAACTGTTATGCCACGGTGGGGCAGGTGGGGAATCTGGACCACGAGAACATCTCGATCGGCAAGGCGGGGCGGTCGAGGTGGCTGGGCATTCGCCCGTCTGTGCGAGGTGTGGTCATGAATCCGGTCGATCATCCGCACGGAGGGGGCGAGGGCAAGACGTCCGGCGGCGGACACCCCAGGTCTCCGTGGGGATGGCCCACCAAGGGCTACAAGACCCGTAGCAAGAAGAAGTCCAATCCCCTGATCATCCGGCGACGAAAGTAAACGGGAGGACCGAGCTGATATGGCGCGCTCCGTCAAGAAGGGGCCTTTCATAGCCCCAACCCTGCTCAAAAAAGTGGAGCAGATGAACAAGTCGGGGGACAAACGGGTGATCAAGACGTGGGCGAGGGGTTCGACGATCTCCCCGGATTTCGTCGGCCACACGTTTGCTGTCCATAATGGCAACAAGTTCATCCCGGTCTACACCACAGAAAACATGGTCGGCCACAAACTCGGAGAGTTCGCGCCCACCCGCACCTTTCGCGGGCACCGGGAGAAGGCCAGCGAGCGTTCGACGACCCTGAAGTAAGAGAGGGGTCAGCAGCCCCTACCCTCCCCCAGGCCTGATGAAAAGCCCTTATGCCCTCTCCCCCCCTCCACACGTGGGGGAGGGAGGGGGTGGGGGGAAGGGCGGGGGCCTGAAAGCTGACGGCTGGTCGCTGATTTGAGAGGGCTTCATGGAAGCACGTGCTGTCACTCGCTATATTCGGTTGTCTCCCCGGAAGGCCCGACAGGTCGTGGACTTGGTGCGGGGCAAGGCCGTGGAGGCTGCTCTGAGTCTCTTGCATTTCACGCCGAAGAAGGCGGCCCGCATCGTGGAGCAGACGGTGCGCTCCGCGGCGGCCAACTGGGACACGAAGGAAGGGGAGAAGGGGAGCCACGATCATCTGTTTGTCAAAGAGATCTTCGTGGATGGGGGGATTGCCTTCAAGCGTGTCCTCCCGATGCCGAGAGGTTCAGCAGGGAAAATCAGAAAACGATTCAGTCACATCACCGTCATCGTTTCGGACGGAAAATAACAGCGTCCAACAGGGCGCTGGTCTACGCAGGAGTTCACCTTGGGTCAGAAGACGCATCCGATCGGGTTTCGTCTGGGGGTTGTGAAAGACTGGCGCTCGCGCTGGTTCGCGGGCAAGGATTTCACAGAGCTGCTGAAGGAGGACCTGATGCTCCGGAAGTACGTCCGGAGCCGGCTCCAGAGGGCAGGGGTATCGATTATCGAGATCGAGCGGGTCCCGAAGCGGGTCACCATCAATATCCATACGGCCCGTCCCGGCATCGTGATCGGACGCAAGGGCGCGGAGGTGGACAAGCTCAGGGACGAGTTGAAACACGTGACGGGGAAGGAAATCTACATCAATATTCAGGAGATCAAACGGCCGGAGCTGGATGCCCACCTCGTTGCGGAAAACATCGCGCGGCAGCTCGAACAGCGGGTGGCGTTCCGGAGGGCGATGAAGAAGTCCATCGCCTCCTCCATGCGGATGGGGGCAGAGGGTATTCGGATCGTCTGTTCAGGGCGACTGGGCGGGTCTGAGATGGCGCGGACAGAACGTTCCGAGCCGGCAGGGCGCGTCCCCCTTCACACGCTCCGGGCGGACATCGATTATGCCATAGCGACTGCCTTTACCATCTCCGGGACCATCGGGGTAAAAGTCTGGATCTGCAAGGGGGAGGTGGCGGCAGGGGATAGGAGCGAGGCCCAGGCGACGGGCTGATGGAGGATAGCATCTCATGTTGATGCCCAAGCGAGTCAAGTTCAGGAAACAGCAGCGCGGCCGCCGCAGGGGTCTTGCGACGCGGGGAGCCGAGGTGTCCTTCGGGGAGTACGGCCTTCAGGCGATGGAGCCGGGATGGATCACCAGCCGCCAGATTGAGGCCGCCCGCGTGGCAATGACCCGCCACATCAGCCGGGGAGGAAAGGTCTGGATCCGGATCTTCCCGGACAAGCCGGTGACCGTCAAACCGGCGGAGACCCGGATGGGGAAGGGGAAGGGGAATCCCGAATACTGGGTGGCCGTGATCAAGCCAGGCCGGGTCATGTTTGAGATTGAGGGGATCAGCCGGGAATCGGCTCAGGAGGCGATTCGTCTGGCGGGACGCAAGCTTCCGATCAAGACACGGATGGTGGATCGTCACACGAGCTAGCGACAGGTATCCGCAATGAAGGTGAACGAATATCGCAGCATGAGCGTTGGGGAGGTCTCCCAACACCTGACGGAGAGGCAAGAAGAACTTTCCAATCTCCGCTTCCAGTTGGTGACGAAGCAGCTTGCCAGCCCGATCTCCGTACGGAGGGTCCGGAGGGAGATCGCGCAGTTGAGAACGGTCTTGCGGGAGCACGCGCTGGGCCTCCACGCCCTGGTGTCGCCGCAGGCGACCGAAGGGGAATCCTCGGATCGGGCGCAGGACGTTAAGGAGACGTAGATGGACCAAGGGCGTGGTCATCGAAAGACCCGGACCGGGCGGGTCGTCAGCGACAAGAGCGACAAGACACGCATCATCATTGTCGAGAGATCGTTCCAGCATTCGCTCTACGAGAAGACCGTGCGGCGCAGGCGGAAGTTTGCGATCCACGATGAGGAGAATCGTTCGAAAGTTGGGGATCTGGTCTCGATCATGGAGACGCGTCCGTTGAGCAAAACCAAACGCTGGCGTCTGGTCGAAGTCCTGGAGCGGGCGAAGTGAGAAGGCGGCTATGATACGCGAATATACGATTCTGAACGTGGCCGACAACACCGGGGCGCGAAAGTGCATGTGTTTTCGGGTGCTGGGGGGGACGCGCAAGCGATACGCCAGCGTGGGCGACATCATCGTCGTCTCCGTGAAGGTGGCGGACCCCAACGGCACGGTGAAAAAAGGGGAAGTCTGCAGAGCCGTCGTCGTTCGCACGACCAAAGAGATCAAGCGAAAGGACGGCTCTTACATCCGGTTTGACGACAATGCCGCGGTGATTATCAACAATGAGAGGGAGCCCCGGGGGACGCGCATCTTCGGCCCCGTGGCGCGTGAACTGCGCGAGAAGCGGTACATGCGGATCGTCTCTCTGGCTCCAGAAGTTCTGTAGAAGGAGGTGCACCGTGCGCATACGGCACAACGACACCGTGGAGGTGTTGAGCGGAGAGGATCGGGGCAAGAAGGGACGCGTGCTGGCGTTGTTTCCGGAGCGCAGCCGAGCCATTGTGGAAGGGGTGAACTTCATCAAGCGGCATACCAAGCCCAACCGGACCAATCCGAAGGGTGGGATTGTGGAGAAGGAGGCCGCCGTTCACCTCTCCAACCTGATGCTGGTCTGCCCCAAGTGCAACACGAGGACGAAGGTTCGGGTAGACAGGGCCCAAGAGGAGGCAAGGGCCCGGATCTGCCGGAGTTGCGGAGAGGTCATCGGGACGAGCGGTTGAGATCGAGGGTCATCATGCCAGCCAGGTTGAAGGTCGTATACAATCAAGAGATATTACCCGGCTTGATGCAGCAATTCGGGTACAAGAATGTCATGCAGGCCCCCCGCCTGGAGAAAGTCGTCCTGAACATGGGCGTGGGAGAGGCCATCCAGACTCCGAACCTGATCGAGGGGGCGCTCAAGGACATGACCGCCATCACGGGGCAGAAGCCGTCGATTCGGAGGTCCAAGAAGGACATCTCCAACTTCAAGCTGCGGGCGGGTCTTCCGGTCGGATGCAGCGTGACACTCCGGCGGGACCGGATGTATGAATTCCTGGATCGATTCCTCAATTTCGCGATCCCCCGCATCCGGGACTTTCGCGGGGTGCCGGCGGACTCCTTCGACGGGCGAGGAAACTACACCCTGGGCATCAAGGAACAGATCATTTTCCCGGAGATCGACTACGACAAAATCGACCGCATTCGAGGCATGGATGTGACGATTGTCACAACAGCGAAGACCGACGAAGAGGCGTTCGAGATGCTCAAAAGGTTCGGGATGCCTTTCAAGACGGCGTAAATACTTCAGCGAGGGCGATCATGGCCACCAGGGCCTGGATGGTGAAAGCGAGCAAGAAACCCAAACACAAAGTGAGTCATCACAACCGATGTCATCGGTGTGGTCGCGCCAGGAGCTACATGCGGCATTTTGGGCTGTGCCGCATCTGCTTCCGGGAGCTGGCCCTGCTCGGTGAAATCCCCGGCGTCACGAAGGCAAGCTGGTAGGAAGGGCGACTGTCGCTATGAGCATGACTGATCCCATCGCGGATATGCTGACCCGTGTCCGGAACGCGTGCAAGGCCGGCCACAAAAAGGTGGATGTCCCTGCATCCCGCATCAAACGAGAGATTGCCCGTATCCTTGCGGAATGCAAGCTCATCAACAATTACACGTACGTCGAGGATAGCCGCCAGGGATATCTCAGGCTTTATCTGAAGTACGACGTGAACGAGGAGAGCGTCATCCAGGGGCTCCAGAGGGTGAGCAAACCCGGTCTGCGACGATACGTCATCAAGAAGGAGATCCCCCGCGTTCTGAATGGGCTCGGCATTGCGATCCTCTCGACGCCCCAAGGGATCAAGACGGACGACGAATCTCGCACGGCGGGGGTGGGGGGCGAGGTTCTCTGCTACGTATGGTGAGGTCAAGCATCATCGAATGAGGAACTCAACGTGTCTCGCGTAGGAAAAAGACTTATACCGAAACCTTCGACCGTGCAGGCTCAGGTCCAGAATGGATCGCTGAAGGTCAACGGGCCGAAAGGGGAGCTGAGCATCCCGATACCGCCGTCTCTCTCGGCGACGGTGGAGGGAGAGACCATCACCATCGCAGCTTCCAGCGAAGATCGCAAAGTCAGGGCCGTGTGGGGACTCATCCGCACGCTGGCGAGCAACGCCATTGAGGGCGTGACCAAGGGTTTTGAGCGCCGTCTGGTCATTGTGGGGATCGGATACCGGGTGGATATGGAGGGAAAAAACCTCCGGTTCATTCTGGGGTACTCTCATCCCATCGTCTTTCCGGCGCCGGACGGCATCCAGTTTGCGACCGAGCCTGCTACGCCGGGTGTGGAGGATGCTCAAGCCACTGTCGTCGTGCGCGGTATCGACAAGCAGGTTGTGGGACACGTGGCCGCGGAGATTCGGATGTTGCGCCCCCCGGAGCCTTACAAGGGGAAGGGCATCCGATATGTCGGTGAATACATCCGCCGCAAGGCCGGCAAGACGGCGGCATAAACAGACCACAGACCACAGACCACAGACACCTACGTTCTGCATTTGAGAGCTCTCTATGGATCATAACATCAAAAAGCAATTAATCCTGAAAACCCGTCACCGACGGATCCGACGCAAGATGGCCGGGGATGCCGAGCGGCCCAGGCTTTCGATCAGCCGGAGCCTGAAGAACGTCGAGGCCCAGGTCATCGACGATGTCGCCGGGCGTTCGCTCCTGGGGGTTTCGAGCCTGTCGAAGGAGGTCCGGGAGCGGTTTTCAGGCACGGGAGGAAAATGCGAGCAGAGCCGGGTTGTCGGCCGCCTGCTGGCTGAAAAGGCTCTTCAGTCTGGGATCCAGCAGGTTGTCTTCGACCGCGGAGGACACCGCTACCACGGGCGCGTCAAGGCCCTGGCAGACGGGGCTCGAGAAGGCGGTCTGAAGTTTTAAGCACAGGGGCATCTCTTCGAACTCCCCTACAGCATTTTCTCAGGAGGCTGGCTTGAGCAGGATAGACCCGTCTCAGTTCGACCTGACGGAAGTCGTCGTCCAGAACAGCATCAATCGCGTGGCCCATGTCCGTAAGGGAGGCCGTCGATTCGCTTTCAACGCGCTGGTGGTCGTTGGGGATCGGAGAGGCCACGTGGGCGTGGGGATGGGGAAGGCGGGCGAGATCTCAGAGGCGATCCGGAAGGGCACTGAGGCGGCCAAGAAGCATCTCATCGCCGTCCCCGTGGTCAACGGGACGATCCCGCATCAGATCATCGGCTGCTTCGGTGCGGGCCGGGTTCTCCTGAAGCCTGCTGCGCCGGGTACGGGCCTGATCGCCGGTGGGGGCATACGCGCCGTTCTGGAGCTGGCCGGCGTGCAGAATATCCTGACGAAGTCTCTGGGGTCGCAGAACCCTCACAACACCGTGAAGGCCACCCTGGAGGGTCTGACGAAGCTGAGGGATCGCCAGATGGTCGCCCGAATGCGCGGAACTGAGGTCAGGGCCCAGGAGGTTTAGAGCCCTTAGGGACTCTTAGGAGGAAGATATGGCGGACGCGCAGGGACAGATCTCCATCGTTCAGGTCCGCAGCGCCATCGGGCGCAAGGCGGATCAGAAGGCGACGCTGAAGGCCCTTGGTATTCGAAGATTGCACCGGCCGGTCGTTCATCTGAACACCCCTCAGATACGGGGAATGGTCTTCAAGGTGGCGCATCTGGTGAAGGTGGAGAACGTTCAAAGTTAGAAAGTTAGGGGTTTGCTTCTATGCATCTGGGTCAGATCTCTCCTCCTGAAGGGGGAGTCAAGAAGCGCAAGCGTGTGGGTTGCGGTCCGGGGTCCGGGCACGGCAAGACGGCGTGCAAGGGACACAAAGGGCAGAAGGCCAGGGCGGGGGCCAAGCACAGGGCCTGGTTTGAGGGCGGACAGATGCCCATTCAGCGCCGCCTCCCCAAGATCGGGTTCAAACCCCTGGAACGAAAGCGGTACCAGATCGTGAACCTCTCGGACGCCGTTGAGCGTATTTCCGACGGCCCTCTCACCCCCGATACCCTTCGGGCTGCGGGGTTGATCCGGGATGCCGGGGGACGGGTCAAGCTCCTGGGGGACGGTCAGGTGGGACGGGCCGTGGAGGTCCGGGTCCACGCTATCTCGGCCTCGGCTTCGGCCAAGGTCTCTGAAGCAGGCGGGAAGGTCGAGATCATTTCGTAAACCATCGAACAGGAGTATACAGGGTGGGCAGGGTGAAAACCCGTGAAGGGTGCGTGATGAATCATCGCCAATCCTGTATGTCCTGTAGATCCCTGTTAAATTGAAATCTCCTGAGGTTTTCTTCCTTGCTCAAGAGTTTCCAGAGCGCCTTTCGAATCCCCGAACTCCGGAGCCGCATTCTGTTCACGCTGGCTCTGCTGGTGGTCTATCGCATTGGCGGACACGTTCCGACGCCCGGCATCGACAGCCAGGCCCTGCTGGACTATTTTTCCAGCACTCAGAATACGCTGTTCGGGATCTACGACCTGTTTGTGGGTGGGGCTTTCACGAAGGCGACGGTCTTTGCCCTCGGCATCATGCCTTACATCAGCGCGTCGATCATCCTTCAGCTCCTGGGGTCTGTGATCCCCTATTTTCAGAAACTTCAGAAAGAGGGGGAAGAGGGTCGGAAGAAGATCAACCAGTACACACGCTACGGGACGGTCGTCCTGGCTATGGCCCAGTCGTTCGGGGTCAGCATCTTTCTAGAAAGCCTCCATTCCCAGCAGTCCGGCGCTGCGGTGGTGCTCCACCCGGGATGGGGTTTCCGGATGATGACGATGCTGAGCATCACGACCGGGACGGTCTTCATCATGTGGCTGGGTGAGCAGATCACGGAGCGGGGGATCGGGAACGGGATCTCCATGATCATCTTCATCGGCATCGTGGCCCGGCTCCCCCAGGCGATGTGGCGGGAATATGAGAATTTCCTGACCAACCAGGAGATCAAATACGGAATCCTGGGCGAGCTGTTCGTCATTGCGATGATGGTGGGGGTGACGGCGGTGGTCGTGCTGCTGACGCAGGGGCAGCGCAAGATCCCGGTGCAGTATGCCAAAAGGATCGTGGGGCGCAAGGTCTATGGGGGACAGACCACCCATATCCCCCTCCGGGTGAATACGCCGGGGGTGATCCCGATCATCTTCGCCCAGGCGCTCATGTTCCTACCTGCCACCGGGGCGTCTATGTTTCCCAACGTCGATTTTATGCAATTCATCGCGATGCATTTTTCGCCCGGACCTCTGCCGGGGTCTTTGCCCTACTGGATCGTGTACGCCATGCTCATCATCTTCTTCTCATATTTCTACACGGCCATCGTGTTCAACCCCGTGGACCTGGCCGACAACATGAGGAAATATGGGGGATTCATCCCCGGCATCCGTCCCGGAAAACGCACCTCGGACTACATCGACCGCATTATCACCCGGATCACGCTGCCCGGTTCGGTCTATCTGGCCGCCATCGCCATCTTTCCCTTCTTCGTCGTCGAGGCCATGAATGTCGATCCAGGGCTGTCGGACTTCTTCGGAGGCACGGGGCTTCTGATCGTCGTTGGCGTGGCGCTCGATACGCTCCAGCAGATAGAGTCACATCTGATGATGAGGCATTACGACGGCTTCATGAAAAAAGGCCGCCTTCGGGGGCGCAGATAGATTCAGAGAAAGGGCTTCATGCGGGTGGTGATGCTTGGGCCTCCAGGGGCAGGCAAAGGGACGCAGGCTAAATGCCTGGAAAAAGAGTACCATATCCCGCATATCTCCACAGGCGAGATCCTTCGACAGGCCATCTCAAACGGGTCGCATCTTGGAAAAGAGGCTGCCCGTTACATGAATCGAGGGTGTCTTGTCCCTGATCCTCTGATCCTCGACATTGTACATCAACGGCTCCTGCAGCCCGACTGTGTGCCCGGCTACATCCTGGATGGATTTCCCCGCACCCTCGGCCAGGTCCGTCGATTTGACACGCTTCTGGAGGAGATGGAACAGCCGCTCAATGCGGCGGTCAGCCTGGAGGTTCGGCTGGACATGTTCGTCAAAAGGCTGTCTGCGCGGCGCGTCTGCTCGAATTGCGGGTCCGTTTACAATCTGTCCTCAACCCCTCCGAAACAGGAGGGGGCCTGCGATTCGTGCGGGGGGCAGTTGACCCAGCGGTCGGACGACGTGGAGGAGACGATCCAGATGCGTTTCGAGATCTACCGGCACGAGACCTTTGATATCAAGAACTTCTACATCGCCAAGGGGCTTCTGCGGGAGATCGACGGCGAGGGGACTATAGAGGAGGTCTACAAACGAATCGTGCAGCATCTCAAGGACCTATAACAAATCTTTCAGAGCAGGTCTATGCCAAAAGAAGACGTCATTCAGGTCGAAGGCACTGTCATCGAGTCGCTCCCCAATGCCACGTTCCGGGTGGCGATTGAGAACAAGCACCAGGTACTCGCCCATATCTCCGGAAAGATGAGGATGAATTTCATCAAGATCCTCCCCGGCGACAAGGTGACCGTGGAGCTTTCGCCTTACGACTTGAGCAAGGGGCGTATCACCTACCGGTATAAATAGCTTCCCAAGACATGGGTTAGAAAATCCCTTCAGATTTCTCAGTGCCTTTGTGGCCTGGTGGTGGACTTCGTCTTCAAAGGATCCGATTGTGAAAGTACAATCTTCAGTCAAGAAACGGTGCAACCAGTGCAAGATCGTGAGGCGGCACGGGGTTGTTCGGGTCATATGTTCCGCCAATCCGAGACATAAGCAGCGGCAGGGATAAAGATCCGTGAAACGAATTACGTTTTCCGTTTGCCCTGTTTTAGAGGAGAGAGGCCGTGGCCAGAATCGCAGGGGTCGATCTGCCGAGAGAAAAGCGGATAGAGGTCGCACTGACCTACATCTATGGAGTAGGGCCTTCGTCAGCCCGTCGTATCCTGAAGGATACCCAGCTTTCTCCTGACACTCGGGTTCATCAGCTCACCGAGGAACAGATTGCCAAACTTCGGAGCAACCTCGAGGGGAATTACAAGGTTGAGGGGGCGCTCCGGGGCGAAGTGCAGATGAACATCAAGCGATTGATGGACATCGGATCGTACCGAGGCTACAGGCATCGACGCGGGCTTCCGGTTCGGGGACAGCGCACCCGAACGAACGCCCGGACGCGCAAAGGCCCTAAACGAGGCACCGTGGCGCGTGTGAAGAAAGAGACGAAGTAAGTTTCAATATTCAACATTCAAAATCTTGAGTCTTGAATATTGAATATTGAATTCATAAGGAGGTCAAATTGCCGCCGGAGAAGGGAAAACCCAGGGCACGCAAGAAGAACAAACGCGTGGATGCAGTGGGCGTTGCCCATATCAAGGCGAGCTTCAACAACACCATCGTGACGCTGACCGACCGGGAGGGACACGTCATCTCCTGGGCGACCACGGGTAAGGTCGGGTTCAAAGGCTCCAAGAAGAGCACCCCGTTTGCTGCCCAGTTGGCTGCCGAGTCAGCGGCTAAAGATGCGATGGGGATGGGACTTCGTCGTGTGGAGGTGTGGGTCAAGGGCCCCGGTGTCGGGCGGGAGGCCGCTGTCCGATCGCTTCAGGCCGCTGGCCTGGAGATCTCTGCCATCAAGGACGTCACCCCCATCCCCCACAACGGTTGTCGACCTCCGAAACGGAGAAGGGTCTAACAGTCCTGAGTCGCGGGTCAAAAAAACAGACCCCGAAGACCCTGGACTCGTGACTCAGGACTCGCGTCGCGACTCATTTGGAAGGAGATCCAAGTCTGCATGGCACGCTATACCGGCCCTAACTGCAAGTTGTGTCGACGTGAGGGGAGTAAGCTTTTCCTAAAAGGGACACGCTGTCATCTGGACAAGTGTTCCTTTGAGAAACGAGGCTATATCCCCGGCATGCACTGGCAGCGACGCCCCAAGCTTTCGGAGTACGGGCTTCAACTCCGTGAGAAGCAGAAGGCCAAGCGGATTTACGGCCTTCTGGAGGCGCAGTTCCACACCACGTTCATCAAGGCGACGAAGGTGAAGGGGGTCACCGGAGATACGCTGTTGCGTTTTCTGGAGACACGCCTCGACAACGTGGTCTACAGGTTGGGATTTGCGTCGTCGCGCAAGGCTGCGCGTCAGCTTGTCCGACATCGTCATATTACCGTCAACGACCGTCTGGTGGACATCCCCTCCTACCGTCTTTCTCCCAGTGACCGGGTTCAGGTCTGCGAAAGAAGTCGTCAACTGGCGCTCATACACGAGTCGCTCAAGCGGGCCGGTGAGGGACAGCAGGTACCGTGGCTGAGCGTGGATAAGAGCAATCTTTCGGGAACCCTGCTGGAGTACCCGACGCGGGACAACATCCCGACCCCGGTAGAGGAGCAGCTCATCGTGGAACTCTACTCCAAGTAAGACCAGCGATGAAGCGTGGGAAGGTTCACCTTACGGTGCGTGGCCTGTGAGAGGGTTTCTATGAAGTGGAAGAGTTTGCACATGCCGAGAGCCGTCCAGATCGATGAGACGACGCTAAGCAGCACGTATGGCAAATTCATCCTGCAGCCGCTGGAGCGAGGGTTCGGGACCACCATCGGCAATGCCCTGCGTCGGGTGCTGCTATCCTCCATCCATGGCGCAGCTATCAAGTCGGTCAAGATCGAAAGCGTGTATCATGAGTTCTCGACCGTGCCGGGTGTGGTCGAGGATATTCCGGAGGTCATCCTCAACCTCAAGGAGGTCTGCCTCCGGCTTCACGCAGACGAGGACCGGACCCTTCTGGTAGAGAAGCAGGGGCCGGGCGACCTGAAGGCGGGAGATCTGCAGGTGGACGCCCAGATCGAGATCGTCAACCCCGATCTGCACATCGCCACGCTCGATGACGGAAGCGTCCTCAAGATGGAACTGGTGGTGGGCGGGGGGCGCGGTTACGTGTTTGCGGAGGACAACAAGCGGACGGACCAGCCTCTGGGCGTCATCGCCATCGACTCCATCTTCTCGCCGATCCGGAAGGTTCATTACGAGATCGAAAATGCCCGGGTGGGCCGCCGAACGGACTACGACCGATTGACGCTGGAGATATGGACCAATGGGGCGATGAAGCCTGACGACGCCCTGTCGTTTGCCGCCAAGATCCTGAAAGATCACCTGGAGTTGTTCATCCACTTTGAGGAGGAGGGGATCGAAGACGTCCAGGAGGAGGAGGTCGATCAGGAGGCTCAGCGCGTCGGAAATCTGCTCAAGATGCCGGTGGAAGAGATGGAACTGTCGGTTCGTTCGGCCAACTGCTTGAGGGCTGCGGGGATCCTCACGCTGGAGGACCTGGTTCAGAAGACAGAGCCTGAGATGCTGAAGTACCGGAATTTTGGCCGGAAATCTCTGAATGAATTGAATGCCATCCTGAACAACCTGGGTCTGAGTTTCGGGATGGATATCTCCCAATACAAAAACGTGGCTGACCATAAGAAAGAGGCCGTCGCCCTGGAGGAGGATTTTTAGCCATGAGGCACGGACGCAAGGTTCGAAAGCTGGGGCGCACGTCCAGTCATCGGAAGGCCCTGCTGAAAAATCTGGCCACATCGCTCATCGAGGCGGGCAGTATCCGCACGACGGATGCCAAGGCCAAGGTCCTGCGGGGGGTCGTGGATCGCCTGGTGACCTTCGCCAAGCGCGGAGACCTGGCCGCCCGTCGGCACGTCCTCCGGTCGGTGCGCGATCCGAAGGTCGTGAAGCGGCTGTTTGACGAGATCGCCCCCCGGTTTGTGGATCGCGAAGGGGGTTACACGCGCGTCCTGAAAATCGGCGCTCGAAGGGGAGATGGGGCGGCCATGTCGCTCGTGACCTTTTCGGGGGAAGAGGCCGTGAAGGCCGTTGCGCCGGCGAGCGGGGCCGAGGCGAAGTCGTCGGAACCGAAGGCAGAGGGGACGACAGCGAAGACCGAGGCATAGCGGGGACGTAGCCGCAGGGATCGTCTCAGAGGGCAAGCTGGCCAGAGGGCGCCGGACTTGCCCTCTGTCATTTGGGAGTCGTGGGTCCCAAATCCTTCGACCCGTAACTCGGGACTGATTTTGTAGGAGCTCGATTGAATCCGAAACGTAATCAGGTGGTGGAGGTCAGGATCGAGGGGTTGGGCTCGAACGGCAGGGGGCTTGCCAGGGCGGAGGGGCTGACCTTCTCTGTGGCGGATGCCCTGCCGGGGGATCGGGTCCAGGCTCGCGTGGGACGTGTGCGAGAGGGGATCGTGGAGGCCCGGATGACGGCGATGCTGGAGCCGGGCCTGAGGCGTATCCCAGCGGTCTGCGCGCACTTCGGGACGTGTGGGGGCTGTCTCTGGCAGGAGGTCTCCTACGAGGATCAGGTTCATCTGAAGGCGGGGATGGTACGGGACGCCCTGGGCCGCCTGGGCATCGAGTTCCCTTTCGAGGATGCGACGGCCGCGGCGGAGCCTTTCTTCTACCGCAACAAGATGGAGTTCTCCTTCGGCCAGCAGGGGGGAGAGGTCGTTCTGGGCCTCCACGTGCGGGGCAAATTCGACCAGGTGTTCGACCTGCAGCGCTGCCACCTGCAGTCGGAGGCGTCCAACCGGATCGTGGATGCGGTCCGAGCGTTCGCCCGCTCTGCGGGACTGCGGGTCTACGACCTGATGAGCCACCGGGGGCTGCTCAGGTTCGTGACGGTGCGGGAGGGCAAGGGGACCGGGGAGATGATGGTCAACCTCGTCACCTCGGAAGATCCCTTCCCGGAGCGAGAGGCCATGGCCCAGGCCGTGCTGAAGGCCGCCCCGGAGGTCGTGACCTTCGTCCATACCATCAATCGACGGAAGGCCCAGGTGGCCACGGGGGAGGAGACGACCGTCCTGCACGGCGAGGGGTTCATCCGGGAGCGCCTCGAAGAGTTCACCTTTCGCATCTCGCCGGCCTCGTTTTTTCAGACCAACCCCCGGCAGGCGGAACGTCTGTACGACCTCGTGGCGGAGTACGCGGACCTGTTGCCGGGGGAACGGGCGCTGGACCTCTACTGCGGGACCGGGGCCATCGCCATGTTCCTGGCGCGGCGGACCGGCAGCGTCCTGGGTGTGGAGTCATCCGGGGAGGCGGTGCGGGATGCCCTGCGAAACTGCGCTGAAAACCGGGTGGAGGGATGCCGGTTCGTGGCGGGGGATGCCGCTCTGATCCTGAAACAGCTTCGAAAGCAGGGGGAACGGTTCGACGTGGCGGCGGTGGACCCGCCGAGGGCAGGCATGCATTCGAGCGCTCTGCAAGGGCTGATCGAACTCGCTCCCCCCCGGATCGTCTACGTGTCGTGCAACCCGGAGGCCCTGGCGACGGATGTGTCCCGGCTGACGGCCGCAGGCTACCGGGCTGAGCGGGCGCGGCTGGTAGACCTGTTTCCCCAGACGGCGCATTGCGAGGTCGTGGTGAAGCTGGTCAAGAGGGGGTGAAGCCCCCTCGCCACCCCGTCCCGCATTCCAATTTTTCTTGCTCGTGCAAGAAAAATTGGCAAAAGAAGCACGCCCGCTCAAGCGCCGCGGGGGACTTGGCCCGCCGTACTTCCTCTGTCCAACAAGGCATCTGACTCAGCGGCCCTTTTGCCACTTTCTTTAGAAGAAAGTGGCGCAAAGAATCGGCCCTCAAACGCCGGGCCGGGCTTGGCGCGCCGCAACCTTAACGTCCTGCGGTCTATCGGGATTTGTGCCCCCGGACGGTGTAGCGGTTTTGTCGGGCTCCAGAGGTGAGGGTTTCTGGCGGCGCGCCGCTGGTCGTTTTGGCCAGAATGGAGCGTGGGAGATGTTTGTGGAAGACCTGAAGTGGTGGTTGCGTCTCCATGGGGTGCCGGGCGTGGGGCCGGTGCTCTACGGGGAGCTGCTCCGGAGGTTCAAGACCCCGGAGGCGGTCTTTGCCGCATCGCTGGATGCGCTGATGGGGGTGCCGAGGGTGGACCGGGAGACGGCGCTCGCGATCCGGGCAGGCGGGGATGAGGCGTGGATTGAGGGCCAGGTCCGGGCTGTCCAGGAAGCCGGCGCAACGCTTTTGACGCTGGGGGACAGCCGGTACCCGCCTCTTCTGCGGGAGGCGGCCCGCCCCGCCGCCGATCCTGTTCGTGAAAGGCTCGTGGGAGGTGTGGCAAGGGCCCTGCGTGGTCGGGGCCAGGCAGTCCACCTTCTACGGGAGACAGGCTGCCAAGATTCTGGCCTCGGGCCTGGCGGAGCGGGGATTCACCGTGGTGAGCGGGATGGCCAGGGGGATCGACGCCGCAGCCCACGGCGCTGTGCTGGAAAAGGGGGGGAAGACCGTGGCGGTCCTCGGGTGCGGCGTGGACGTCCTCTATCCTCCGGAACACAGAGGGCTGTATGACGCCATCGGGCGGGCAGGGGCGTTGATCTCCGAATTTCCGATGGGCACGGACCCCGAACCGCACCACTTTCCCCAGCGCAACCGGGTCATCAGCGGGCTCAGCCTCGGGGTGCTGGTGGTGGAAGCGAGCCTCCAGAGCGGGGCGCTTCTGACCGCGCAGCATGCCCTGGAGCAGGGGCGCGAGGTGTTCGCCGTCCCAGGCCCCATCACTTCCGGGAAGAGCGAGGGGGCCAATCGTCTGATCCAACAGGGGGCAAAGCTCGTCCAGACCGTAGAGGACGTGGTGGAGGAACTCCAGACGAATCTCCGGGGAGCGCCTCCGCCTGTCCGGGCTCCGGCCCAGGCTCCGGGTGACCTGCCCGATGAGGAACGGGCCATCCTGGACGCTCTGGCCGAGGAGGTCGTTCATGTGGACGCCCTCGCCGCTGCCACGGGGCTCCCGGTGGGCCGTGCCCTGAGCGCCCTGCTTTCGCTGGAACTGGCGGGGCTGGTGAGGCAACTGCCGGGAAAACGATTTATGAGGATGTAAGGGGACGCGATCAGAACCTGCGTATCAATCCCACGACCTTCCCGGCGATCCGGAAGTCGTCATTTCCCCTGGGTACGACGATGGGCTGGAATGCCTCGTTCTCCGGCATCAGGCGGATGGCGTCGCCGTCTTCGAAATACCGTTTGACCGTGGCCTCGTCCCCGACGAGGGCCACGACGATGTCCCCCTGGCTGGCGTGCTCCTGCTGCCGCGCCAGGACATAGTCACCGGGGAGGATGCCGGCGTTCTTCATGCTCTCGCCCTGAACCTCCAGCGCGAAGACGTGCTCTGCGGGCAGGAACGACCGGTCCACGGCGAGGGCGCCCGTGACGTTCTCCACGGCGAGGACGGGTTCGCCTGCGGCCACCCTGCCGATGATCGGGACCTCCCGCATCTCGGTGGTGCGCAGGACCTGCCGCTCCACGAAATCGGTGAGTTCGATGCCCCGGGAGAGCATCGGCCTGCGATGGATGAAGCCTTTTTTGGCCAGGGCCGACAGCGTGGTGCGGACGCCGTTGGTGGAGGCGATATGAAACTCCTCCATGATCTCACGAATCGTGGGCGGATAGCCCTTTGACCGGATGGTCTCCACGATGAACTCATAGATGGCCTGCTGGCGCGCCGTCAACTTTTTTCTCATAGGAACCTCCTTTAGGGTTCGGTGAATTCTGCTCATTTGAATATACTGCCCATGGGTTCATTTGTCAAGGGCAACTTTATCTGATCGAACGGGCAGGTGTCTGGCCCGACTGAAAAACGCTTGACGGAGAACTGCACCGGGATGTATCTTTAAAACTCACCTTACGCAGTCAACCGGACAGGTTGGAGTTGACGTAAAGTATCGAAGGATACCTGAAGCGCGTTGAGGTAGAGTTTGGACTTGAGCGCAAAGTGGTTGAGTTTGGTCGAGACTTTCAGCAGTTCGAGTTTGATGTAGCCAC
>SICM01000248.1 GCA_009694805.1 Candidatus Latescibacterota bacterium | reverse complement strand
CCGCAAGCAAGGTGTCCACCCGATGGGTGGCATAGGCAAGCAACGGAAAAGACGAGGTGGAGAGGACGGAGGATTCTATGGCGGTTTCTCCTTGTTTTATAGGGAGTATTGGACTTCTCCCCTAAGAGATACCGCATCTTCTCCCTCTTGTCAACTCCTGATTTCTGTTGAGCAAAAACCTAACCGGACGTTACTGCCTTTATCCTTCATCCTTCATCCTTCACCCTTTCCTTCAGATCCATTCTCTGTATAATAGGCTTTTCCCTTCGCCAAGTCAACTGATCTCATCACACCCCCCGTCTTCCGCCTTATTTTAGCGCCTGTCTCCCGAAGGCATCCGCGAACAGGAAGAAATCCGTGAAGTCCACGAAGCCGTCCCCGTCAAAATCGGACCTCGGCTGGGACGTGCCGAAGGCTGCGGCGAACAGGAAGAAGTCCTCCAGGTCGACGACGTCGTTGCGGTTCAGGTCGAACGGGACGGTGGGAAGACCGTCGGACATCGAAAGGGGTACGACAATCCCTCGGAGTGGGAATGCGAGCGGAACGCCTGTCGTATCCTTCACGCCTTCGACGAAAAGCTGATAAGCCGCCCCCGCCTTCAGTTCTCTCTCAAACCCTAACACCACCCGCCGGTTGTCCTGGTCGAGATTGGCGGACGTGGGGCTGATGGAATCTGGCAGGACAGTATAATGGCGCGGCTGCTGCGCCGTGTCAAGGTCCAGAGCAACCATAGAGAAAAGAGCGACCTGGCGCAGCGTGAGCGGCGCCGCGTGGAGATGGGGGGAGTCGTCCGGTGAAGTGGGCACGGATACGATGTTTGACTTTTGACTCTCCCGGCCCGCCCCGTCCACCGCACTCACGGCGTAAAAATAGAACCTGGCAGCGGTCGTGAGCGTGTCCACATAGGTCGCGGCCGTAAGCCCCTGCGTCAGGAGACGCAGACTGTCCGCCGACGTCCCCCGGTAGACCCGATAGGTCGCGTCCACCGGGCCGCTCCACGTCAGCCAGAACCGGTTCGGGGAGGCGTCGGTGGAGATCGTGATGGGCCCCGGCGGGGAAGGCCCTGGCGTCGCCCCATCCCGCTCCCGGATACGGACCTTCCCATCCCGATTGAAGGCGATCTCCGTCCGACCATTCCCGTCCAGGTCCGTGATCAGGGGGGCGTAGGTCAGGTCCACAGGCGTGTACCAGACCGGCCGATAGGTATTCGGCCCGGTCGCCGTGAAGAGGTAGAGGTCCGGCAGGGCGCAGACCGCGAAGTCGGGCCGTCCGTCGCCCGTCAGATCCCCCACGGCGATCCCATTCCCCGTCGTCTTGACGCCCAGGATCTCCGTCTGCCACTCGACGGCGTAGGTATTGCCCCCGGTCGCCTGGTAGACCGAGACCACCCAGCGCCGCTCGATGTCATCCCCTGGCAGGGAATCGATCCGGGCCACGATGAACTCCCGCTTCCCATCCCCGTCCAGATCTTCTCCTCCCCCCACGAGACGCGCATCGGAGCCGGTGCGGCCCTTCTCGGTCCAGGAATGGTCGAAGGCCAGGGCGCTGGCCTGCTTCTCGTAGACCCCCAGGTCCCCGTCGGAGTCGCCGAACACGACCTCCGGCCTCCCGTCCCCGTCGAAGTCGGCGATGGCGCCGTGCGGGCCGATCTGGTTCGTCCCGGCCGTGGGGTTGGAGAGGAAGGCGGCCTGCGTCAGGCTGGACCCCACGTACTTCAACACCCGCAGTTCCCGCTGCTGGCCGGACCGGGCGATGATCTCCGGCCTCCCATCCCCGTCCAGATCGGCCAGGTCTCCCCCCCAGGCGTCGTTGTCCTCCGCGACCGTCTGCGCCGGCCACGCCCCGGGGCCCTCAAACAGCCTCACCCTTCCGGTGGTGGCCCCCATCAGCTCCTGCCGCCCGTTTCCAGTCACATCCCCCACGTTCCAGGGCAGGAACCCCTCCGCGCTCGTGAAGACCTCCTGGAACGCCCACCCCGCCCCCTTCTCAAACACCTTCACAGGGCTGAACGGCTGGCCCGTCACGTAGGGCATCAGGGCGATCTCCGGACGACCGTTCCCGTCGAAGTCCGAGGCCCGGTTGATCAGGTACCCGTCCGGCAGCGTGACGACCTCCGAGAACCCGAAACGGGTCACGGCCTCCCGCCGGAGGGTGAAGGTCGTGTCCGCGCCCTGCGACGACAGCCCGGCCACGTTCCTGGCGAGGATGCGCACCGTCGTCGATCCCTCCGGGATGCCATCAGGCAGCGGGAGCGAATGCTGTCGGCCGATGAACGGCGAGTCTACGAGCACGTCGGGCCGGCCCGGGGACCGGACCCGGAGCGTGGCGAAGACCCGGTCGTCCGTCTCCCACTCGGCGAAGAACCGGACCTGCGCGCTGTCCAGGCGGGCCACCACGTTGCGCCACCGGAAGACAGGAGGCGTCCGGTCGAGCGTCACCACGGCGCGGCCCTCCGCCCCCGACCCGTCCTGAAGGGTCAGCCGGAGGGTGTAGGCGGAGTCCGGCAGTCCCAGCACGGACCATCGCCCGAGCGTCTGAAGCCGCCCGGTCGGCGGCCCCTGCTGGATGAGGGTCCACGAGGTCGGGTCCGTGCCCGCCCCCCACTCCAGACGATAGCCGGCCCCCGTCCCCGCCGCGATGCCCGTCACGTCCACATCCCCGGACACCCCAAACCCCGATGCCGGGGAGACGATCTGCGCGACTGGAGATGCCCCGGTGGCCAGCGCCTTCGCCACGTCGATGCGGCCCGACCCGAACGAGGCGTCGCGCCCCGGCGCACCCAGGTCAGACGCGGAGCGCTTCAGGACTGCCCGCACCTGCTCCGGGGAGAACTCCGGGTGGTAGGCCAGGACCCACGCGGCCAGCCCGGCCACGCACGGCGCAGCCATGGACGTGCCCGACCGGGTCTCGTAGCCTCCCCGCACGCGGGTACTCAGGAGGCCCACGCCGGGGGCGGCCAGGTCGAGGCGTTCGCCGAAGGTGCTGAAGCTCGCCAGGCGGTCCTGGCTGTCCAGCGCAGACACCGAGATCGCCTCGCCGAGGGCCGCCGGGTAGGTCAGGGAGGGCCGGCCCTCGTTGCCCGCCGCCGCCACGAACACGACCCCGTTTCGGGCCGCGTAGCGCACGGCGTCCCGGATGACCGTCGAGACATCGTCGTCCCCCCAGCTTGCATTGATCACGTCCGCCCCGTTCTCCACGGCATAGGCGATGGCCGCCGCCAGGTCGTCGTCCTCCAGAAATGTGGTCCCCTCAAACGTGAACCCCGCGCGCAGGGCCATCAACCGCCCGACCGGGCAGACGCCCGCGATCCCGACGCCGTTGTTCACCGCCGCGCCCACGATCCCGGCCACGTGCGTACCGTGTCCCCCCTCGTCCATCGGGTCGTTGTCCCGGAGGAGGTAGTCCCCGCTGCCGACGAAGTCCGGCGCGTCGGTGAAGTCCCACCCCCGGAGGTCATCCACGTAGCCGTTGCCATCGTCGTCCACGCCGGGCTTCCCGCTCGCCTCGGCCGGGTTGGCCCAGACGACCGGGGCCAGGTCCTCGTGCCGGTAGTCCAGGCCGGAGTCGATGATCGCCACGATGGGCGTCTTCCGGATCGGGGTATTCCGCGTCGCCTCCCACCCGGCCAGCCAGCGGACGGACTGGAGGCTCCACTGGTCGGAGAACCGGGGATCGTTCGGCGCGTCCAGCGTCCGATAGAGATAGTTGGGCTGAGCGTACTCCACCAGGCCGGAGGCCCCATACGCCGCGACCGCCGCCATCACATCCGTACCCGGCGCGAGCGTCAGCCTGGCCACCGCCTCCAGATCGGCCCTGCCGGGGATCGGTTTGGCCGCACGCACGGGGCGCGACGGCAGCAGCGGCGCCTCCGCCCGGACCCCGACCTTCCGGGCCAGGGCCTCCAGTTGCGTGGCGACCGGCTTGGCGCTCCGGTCCGAGCGAAACTTCACGAGGATCTCGCCGGGGGCGTAGCGGGGAGGGTCAGCGGCGCGGAGGGGATACGGGATCAGGAGAGCAAGAACAGAAAGGAAGAATAAAATCCAACGGATCATTGTGTTCGCTACGCGTACTCGTAAAGAGGGACCGTGCTTGTCGGTCGAGCTGCCGTCCGTAGCAACGCTTCAATTCGACGGACTGTATCCGGTTTTAACAGCACATCTCCGCACACGGAACAGACCTCCGCCGGAACATGGTCAATGACGACAACCTTTCCCTGATGACGTACAGTGTGTACAATCTTCTTCTCCTCATACTCTCCGAGACATCCTTCAATGCTGCATTTCATCTCTATCGCCTCCTTTGGATGGGTGTTATCCACTTGGGCGGTTTTGGTTCGTAAACAGTGATGATGATCAACACCGGCCGTGCCGTCGTGCATACGATATGCAAAGGTCGCCCAGCCCGTGTAACGCCGTTAAGCAAGCAGCAAGCTCCTCTGCGATGCTCGGCATAGTTTTCCAAAACTTGACCTGTAGCAACGGCTTCAAGAATCTCATCAAGTATGATGTTCTCTTCAACCATTTCTTGCTGTGCATGTGGGGTGAGACGGAAGTTCTCTTCATCAACTTGAGCACGTATCCGTTCCAGCACAGCTTCCAAGTCGGTAATGTTAAATTCGTCCATCCTTATCTCGCGGCATAGATGACCCCGCTTTCCATGGCTTCTTCACGCTGTCTTTCTCGATAACCGCGACATGTGTGGGATCGCCCGCGTCGATGAACTCCCTCACGCGCCAGCCCGTGCCCGTAGGCGTCCTGGTGGTCTTTCACGGTTACATATCCTCTTTGGAGTGCGGGAGCCATGCTCCCGCTTTCCTCCGGCAAAGCCATGCTTTGCCGGTTATCCGTTTACATTTTCTCTTTTACCCACCGCTCCACCATCGGCACGGCAAACGCCCCGGCGTCGTTCAGCACGTCATGCTCCCGTAACCAGACCCGCGCCGCAGGGAAGTCCGGCGTCGTCTCGCCTCTGACGATGGCCCGCAGGACCGCCTGACCCTGCTCGCCCGCATCGCTCCATACGTTGGCGAAGTATTCTCCACCGCTCACCAGCGCCCGGCGTATCGCCTCCTCCACGTCGTCTGGCGTCGCCTCCTTGCGATGCTGTTCGTTGAGGAACTGGACCAGTTCAAAGGCCACCGCCTGTGTGAGAAACGGCTGACCGTTGGTCGCATTCAGGATCGCCTCCAACGCCCCTGGCGCGTATGTCATGTCGAATTCGGGGATCGGTTCGGTCAGCAGCGAGATCACTTCCTCACGTTTGAGGAAGCTGACCCGGACCCGCCGCGCGCTGATGAACCGGTCCGTCCAGGCCGGCCCAAGCTCCTGAAACGTGTGCGCGCCGGTGAACATCAACACCACGCGCGGGCGGTGCTGAAGGGTGTGCCGGAGGGTGTCCAGGAACGCCGCCCCCCATCCCGCATCAAGCGTGACCTGAAGGCGCTCGTATTCGTCCAGACAGAGCAGGGCGCGCATCTTCTCCGGCATCGCCCGTTCGACCCCGTCCAACCATTCATCGAAAACGGCGAACGGCTCGCGCTCTAATGCGGAGGCCGCAATCGCTTCCACCGACACGCGCCGCCGCTTCAACCCTTCGCTGAGGGTGCGGGAAAGGTACCGCAACAGCGTCCCCGCGCTGCCGGTGATGGCGGCGTTCTGGCAGTCCACCACGGCAGGGGCGAAATCCGGGCCAAGCAGCCGGGGCAACTGGTTCAGAATGCTCGTCTTCCCCATCCGGCGCGGGCCGTGCAGGAGCAAGGTTGGGGCCTGCGCCGCTCCGAGTACACTCTCTTCCACCTGCCGCACGATGTCCCGGCGACCGGTGAAGACATTGTGTTCCGTCTCGGCGACCGGGTTGCCGGAGACGAACGGGTTCGGAATTTCTTGCGTCGCCTCGGTTTGCGCCCGGATGGTCTCACGCTCGGCCTCCAGCAGCCTTCGCCACTCGTTGGCTACCTGCAACAGGCGCGGCGCAGCTTTTCCGCTTGTAACGATGAGACTGCGCTGCAACGCCTCCACCTCCACCGCTGCCTGATTCAGCGCTTCGCCCTTCCGGTAGGGGCTGTTGAGCGCCAGGTATTGTCCGACGTGCTGCGCCGCCCGGTCAAAGCGCGGCAGGGTCGCCGTCAACTCATCAGGCAATTCAGCCGGGGCGTCCGTCGTCCAGGTCAGCTTCTCTGTTGCATTGGCCAAATCAAATACGGACCTCGCCTGCAAGTCGTGGACCGCCACCTCCACCAGCGCGGTCAATGCAGCGCGGCGCTGAAGACTCCGCTCGGCGGCCACGAACGCGATTTGCCGGAAGCCCTCCTCCCGGTCCTGCTGAACCAGCAGCGCCAGCATTTTTCCGACAAAGGGCAGGGGCAGCCAGATCACCTCATTCCACATGACCGGGCACCAACGCCACGCTCGCTGGACGGTGTCTGGCCGCCGCCGTCCAGCGAGGTATGCAGTACCGGACAACGCGATATCGAAGGGATACGCTATCAGCCGGAAATACGTCAACCAGAACGTAATTGGAAACGCAACGCCTCCCGCAACGCCGAACGCAACGCCTCCCGCAACGCCGAACGCAACGCCTCCCGCAACGCCGAACGCAACGCCTCCCGCAACGCCGAACGCAACGCCGAACGCAACGCCTATCCAGGAACCTCCCCATTTATAAGCAATTCCGAACGCTTCGCAGATATGTCCCGCGATAAAGTTTCCCAGGACGTAGTACGTTACCGGGGTAAAGACATCGAGCAATCTGCCGATCTCACATCATGCTATGAGCGACCCTACCCACACAGAACAGCGGCCAACCTATGAGGAGTTACTGGCCGAGAACGCCAGGTTGCGTCGGCGCGTAGCCGAACTGGA
>SICM01000247.1 GCA_009694805.1 Candidatus Latescibacterota bacterium | reverse complement strand
CGGTCGCCGACCAAAGCCGCCTCGACCGCTCCGTCAACGCCGGCCTGAGGACCGTGTACTTTCTGCGCAAGATATTGAAGTTCACGCATCAAAGGTACAACCGCGCCCTGTCGAAATCAATCGCTTATTTCTTCACAACCCCTTAGATCGGTTACATATATAATGTAGGACAATTTTTCAGGTTGTCAAGTGAAGCAGATCATAAAAAAGGCCCGAAGGCGGTGAACGCCTTCGGGCCTGAAGGGTGCAAATGGAGGAGGATGTCTACTTCTTGGGCGTCGATGTCCCCTTGGCCGGCTTGCCGCCTTCGTGAGATGAGCCCTTTCCCGCGGCCATCCGTGTCAGCCCCATCTTCTCCGCATACAGCGTCGGTTCTTTCAGGATTCGGATCGCCTCCTGGAACTGAACATCCCACTTGAAACCCGCCTCGATCTCGGCGCGGGACCCCCACAGGCGGGAGGCGATGCGCCGCTCGATGGCCGGACGGACCATCGGCTCGGCCTCGGCGAACTCCTTGTCAAACTCCCGCAGGCATTCCACCCTCAGCGTGGCCATGGCAACCCTGGCAGCCTCGGAGGGATGGTGTTCTGCAAACGCTTTTTTGACCTCATCCAGATTCGTCTGAGAGGTCGTCTTGTAAGTGAACCCTCGCGTCGTATCGGCCAGGAAGACGCGAAACTCCGCGATCACCGCGCTGTCCGCCGCGAAGGGCCTCGGCGTCTCCCTGTGTACGGCCGCGTAATGGCTGGCAAAACCCAGAAACATCCGCTGCCGCTCCAGTTCCTCGTAGAGACGGGGTGGCTTCTCCGGCTGCACCTCCACGTCCGGCGTGATCCCCCCGCCACCATACACGGACCGGCCTCCCGCCGTCTTGAAGAGCGTGCGCTTCCCCAGGGTGGTATCCCCACCGGCCTGTTTCGGAGCCAGTCCGGCCAGACGGCCCAGGTCGGAACCCAGAACGACGTCCGCCTGTGTCTCGGAGATGTCGAACGTCTTGACGAGCGCGGAGCGGGCCTCCTCCCGGTCCGCCGCCCGGCTGATGACGTCGATCAGGGCCTGGACGGGGATGTCCCGGTCGTCCAGCGTAAGGTTTGCGCGGGATCGGGCGAAACCGTAACCCTCATCCGCCTGTCGATGGATGCTCCTTCCGGAGGGCGTGTAGTAGAGCGCCGTGGTCAGCTTGAGGGCCGCGCCGTCGCTGACCCGCACGACCGTCTGCACCGACCCCTTCCCGAAGGTGGGGGTGCCGAGGATCAGGCCCCGGTCAGCATCCTGGATGGCCCCGGCCACGATCTCGGAGGCGCTGGCGCTCCCGCGATCCACCAGGACGATGAGAGGCACTTCCTTGCCCAGGACCGTCGGCCCCTGGGCCTTGTAGTCCTGGTTCTGGTCGAGCGTCCGCCCTTTCGTGGCCACGATCAACTGCCCCGGCTCCAGGAACTTGTCAGCCACCTCTCGCGCCTGGGAGAGGAGCCCCCCCGGATTGCCCCTCAGGTCCAGGATGGCCCCCTTGAGGCCCTTCTCCTTGAGCCTCCGGAGCGCCGCCTCCACCTCCTGCCCGGTCTCCTCCGAGAAGCGCGTCCGCGCCATGCGGACGTAGGCGATGCCGGTCTGGACCTCCTCTGCGTAGGGGACGCTCTTGACCTCGATCTGCGCGCGCACGATAGCGTGCGGAGCGAGGTCGGGAACCCCCTCCCGGCGAACGGCGATCCGGATGACCGTGCCGGGATCTCCGCGAAGCTGATCGACGACCTCGTCGAGCGGTTTTCCGACCGTGGTCTTGCCTTCGATCTCCGCGATCCGGTCCCCCGCGACAAGCCCGGCGCTGTCCGCCGGGGTGCCCTCAATGACCGAGATCACCTCCGGCGTGCGCGTCTGGGTGTCGATGCCGAGGGTGATGCCCAGGCCGCCGAATTTTCCGCTCGTGTCGATCCTGAGCTGCTTGAGCGCCCGCTCGTTGAAGAACTGGGTGTAAGGATCGAGTTCCTCCAGCATCCCCTCGATCCCCGACGAAACGATCTTGTCCGGAGGGATCTCCCGGTAATAGTTCAGCAGCAGGTGTTTGTAAATTTCGCCGAAACGTTCGATGCCCTGCTCGACCTCCGTGTAACTGTCCTTCTTCTCCTCGGCCCTGGCCACGGGCGCGGAGACCGAAGCCAGGAGGACGCTCAGAAAGACCAGAAAATGCGCGATGCGATGGCGTACAGAAAATCTCATAATACCTCCAGAAGTCAGAACCCCAGCTCTGAACTCAGAATGGAAAAGAGAGATTATTGGGTTACCCTTTTATCTTCCATCCTTCATCCTCACGCTTACGACGGCCCGGAGCTCCTCCGAAATCCGATCCATCGGTTCACAGCCGTCAAACACGGCGACGCGGTCGGGATCGGATGCCGCGATGCGCAGGTACCCCTCGCGCACGCGTTCGTAAAAAGCTGCCTGTTCCATTTCCATACGGTCAGCGGTCCTCCCCAGCCCCCGCCTGAACGCCTCCTCCACCGGGATGTCGATGAAAAAGGTCAGATCGGGAGTCAACCCCTCCGTGGCCGTGTCATTGAGCCTCGAAATGATATCTAAGTCCAGTCCCCGACCATAACCCTGATAGGCCACGGTCGAGTCCGTGTACCGGTCACACACCACCGCCTTCCGGCCCCCCAGGGCGGGAAGGATGACCTCCCGGACGTGCTGCGCGCGATCTGCGGCAAACAGCATCAGCTCGGTCAGGGGAGCCATCTGTCCGAAGTGGCGGTGGTTCCGGATGACCCCCCAGATCTCCGCGCACAGAGGGCTGCCCCCCGGCTGCTGGGTCAGAAGGGCCTCCCGACCCGATTGCCTCAGGAAGTCCATCAGCAGCCGGGCCTGCGTCGTCTTCCCGCTCTTGTCGATCCCCTCAAAGGTGATGAACAGTCCCCGCACGGCCTCTCTCAAAACAGGGGTCAGTGATCAGTGGTCAGGGGTCAGGGGTCAGGGGTCAGTGGGTTTGGTTTTTCACTCGTCACTCGTCACTCGTCACTGCCTTTACAACACCCTTCCCGCGCCCTCCACGGAAGAGCAGACCTCCGCGGAGAACGGGAGTCCCCGGGGTTCGTAGTACGCTCTCCGGACCGCCTCTTCCACGCCCGGCACCGCCTCCTCCCGCACCAGCACCAGCACGGGCCCCCCCAGTCCGGCCCCCGTCAGACTCGCCCCCGCCACGCCCGGTACTTCTCGGGCGATGTCCACAAGGTGGTCCAGCTCCTCGCACGAACACCGGTAGCCCCCCGGCTGCCGCCAGATCCGGGCCTGCTCCCGTCGCGCCGGGTCGTCGCTCTCCGCGTCTGCGATCAGCCGGTCCAGCGCCGCCGCCGTGGCCCGGCTCTCCCAGGCGATGGCCTGTCCGTCCGGTCCGAACCGCACGACCCGGTCCCCGTCGTGGCCGATGGACATCAACCGGCCAAACCCTTCCATGTCCCCGGCTTTCAGAAAGTCCACGCAGATGCGCGCCCGCTCGCATTCGGCCAGCCCGAACAGGCACACGTCCCGCACCCGGTACCCCTCCGGCAGGTCCTCGTGGGTCTTGAACAGACGCTCCAGGTCCACATTCCGTTCCGGCAACGCCGCCAGAAGCTCGTCCCGGTCCACGCGCTCCGGCAGCGCCTGGAGCATCCGGTAGATGTCCGCCTCGCTACACCCCAGCGTCCGGGGCGTCACGTCGCGCAGATAGGTGGCCCGTTCCGCCACGACCGGGAACCCGGCCTTGAGCAGCATCATCGCCACCTCGTACGTGGCCACCCGCTGGTTGAACGCGCTCTTGGCCCCCGCGGACTTGCGGGCCTCCTTCAGGGAGTTGCAGACCACGATCTTGTAGCCCGCGGGAAACGGATAGTACTCCACGGCGGAGGGGAAGAAGGACATGTGCCCCACCTGCTCCCTCCGGCCGCACAGCATCGCGGAATGGTCCCCGGACCCCCCCCGCGTGCCCACGTACCACTCCCCGGCACCGTACAGATCGATCCGCTCCCCCACCGGCAGGTCCAGCCCGTTGACCTGCAAGACGGCCTCCATCGTGGCCACCACCAGCGCCGAGGACGAGCTCAGCCCCTGGCCCAGGATGTTGCCGCTGACCATCAGGTTCATCCCCTTCAACGGCAGGTCCTGAAACCGGTCCTGAAGCCGCAGCACCGCCGCCTTCACGTAGTTCATCCAGTCCCCGGGCTGGATCTCCACCTGGTCGATGTACGCCAGCCAGTCCCCCCGCCGGTGGGGCGGCAGTTCGTCCGTCACGCTGAAGCTCCGGGGGCCGTATTTCTTCGGGTCCGTGTTCAGCATGAACACATGGTCGTCCTCCCGCGCGTGCGCGGCCACCAGCGTCTCCCGGCTGATGCACACGTAGTTGACGTGCCCCCCGCGATGGTCCACGTGGACGCCCCGCAGGTTGATCCGCGCCGGCGACCGGGTGACGATCACCTCCTCGTCCCCGTAGGCCATGCCGAACCGGGTCAGGAGGTTGACGTAGGCCCGGCGTCGTTCGTCCAGGAGCGCAGGGTCGTCCCCGTAGATCGCCCGAAGGCGCGCCTCCAGAACGGCGTCGTGCCCCACGAAGGCGTCGATCCAGGAACTGGCGGCGCGGGTCTCCATAAGGCTACTTCTTCGCCCGTGTGCGGGGCTTGGGCCGGGTCACAGACTTGGCCGCGGCGGACTTGGCGGCAGGAGGGGAGGGTTTCTGGCCGTACTGTTTGATGAAGCCCTCCACCATCTCCCGCGCCACATCGTCGCTGAACTGGTGGGGCGGGGATTTCATGAAATAGGCCGACGGCCCCGCCAGGGGGCCTTTGATCCCGTGGTCCAGGGCCAGCTTGCAGCAGCGCACGGCGTCGATCACCACGCCGGCGGAGTTGGGGGAGTCCCAGACTTCGAGCTTCAACTCCAGGTTCAGCGGGACCCCTCCGAACGTCTCCCCCTCCATGCGGATGTGGCACCACTTTCGGTCGGTCAGCCAGGGCACGTAGTCGCTCGGCCCCACGTGGACGTTGTCGGCCCCCAGGTCGTAGTCGAGCTGTGAGGTGACGGCGTTGGTCTTGCTGATCTTCTTCGATTCGAGGCGCGAGCGCTCCAGCATGTTGTAGAAGTCCGTGTTGCCCCCGAAGTTGAGCTGGTAGGTCCGCAGGAGCTTCACCCCCCGGTCCCGGAACAGGCGGGTCAGCACCCGGTGGGTGATCGTGGCCCCCACCTGGGACTTGATGTCATCCCCGATGATCGGCAACCCCCGCTTCTCAAACCGCTCCGGCCAGTACGTGGCGCCCGCGATGAACACCGGGATGCAGTTGACGAACCCGCAGCCGGCCTCCAGAATCTGTTCGACGTACCACTTCGTGGCCTCCTCGCTGCCCACGGGGAGGTAGTTGACCACCACGTCGGTCCGGGTGGCCTTCAGGACCTCCACGATGTCAGCGGTGGGGGCCGCCGCCTTGGTGATGATTTTGGAGAGATACTGACCCAGGCCGTCGTGCGTCATGCCCCGATGGACCGGGACGCCCAGCTTGGGCACATCTGAAAACTTGAGGGTGTTGTTCGGCGGCGTGAAGATGGCCTCGCTCAGGTCCTTGCCGACCTTGTTCCGGTCCACGTCGAAGGCCGCGGAAAATTCGATGTCTCGCACGTGATACCCGCCCAGGTTGGCGTGCATCAGGCCGGGGACGAATTCGTGATCCTTCGCGTGTTTGTAGAACTGAACGCCTTGAATCAGAGACGAAGCGCAATTGCCGACGCCGATGACGGCGACCCTGACCTTGCCCATGAAATCCTCCAGTAAAAAAGAAAAGTGAAACGTCAAACGTCAAACGATAAAACCCGATAAACGGCAGAGGGCAAACGGCAAACGGGAAGACAGACTTTTTGGGTTTCACGTTTCACGTCTGCCGTCTGCCGTCTGCCGTCTGCCGTCTCACGGATTTTCACGTCTCACATCTCACGCTTCACTTAGATTTTTCGCAGATGCCACATTCGCTCGAGGACGGTGAAGTTGGCCAGGACGGCGATGATGCACATCACCACCGCGAGGGCTTCCCGGCCCAGCAGGGCGCTCACCCCGATGGCGATGACCCGCTCCGGCCTCTGCATGAACCCCACCTTGCATTCTTCCCCCAGGCCTTCCGCCCTCGCCCGGACGTAACTGACCATGAGGGACCCAGCCATCGCAAAGAACAGGGCGGCGCTGGTGGCCCACCACCCGGCCCGGACGAAATCCACGGCGATCCCGAAATACACCAGGATCTCCGCGTACCGGTCAGCCGTGGAGTCCAGAAGGGCCCCGAACTTCGTGCCATTCTGTCCGGCCCGGGCCACCTGACCGTCGAAGATGTCACACACCCCGGCCAGAAGGACGAAGAACCCGGCCAGTCGAAACTTGAACGGCGCCTCGTACGTCGACCCGAACAACAGCGCCGCCACGAGGCTCAACAGAAATCCGGAGACCGTGATATAGTTGGGCCGGAGCCGCTTCTTGACCAGAAAGTCCGTCGAAGGTTGCAGGAGTTCCGTGAGATCCTGTTTGACTTTTTCACCGAGCACAGTTATCCTCATAGGCGAGAGTCAGATTTTCAGATTTCGAATGAGATGATCGAACGACATAGTTCAATAATATATTATAGATATGATAGATCCGCAAGGGAAATTTCCCTGAGCGCAGTCCCCCTTCAGGGAGAAGGGGGCAAAGGAAAAGGTGAATTTGAAAGACACTGTTCACTCGCCATTCCCGAATTATAGCCCCTCGAAAACCGACACTGTTCACTCACGATCACCGTTATGCTGCCTTCTTCAAGCTTGATGGCTTTTCAAGGAGACCCGACAACTCGTTGATTTTCTGTTGATACAAAGGGTGTTTCAGCATGCGGGCATACAGGTCCAGTTCCAGGGCTTTTTCAAGG